>CAYMQT010000022.1:0-11527 GCA_964392575.1 uncultured Polyangiaceae bacterium | reverse complement strand
AGCATAGCGACTGCCACAGCGTCCTCCCGGAATGAGCTCTGCGGGCAGAGGCTTGTCAAAATCCGTAGGCGACTGGCTGGCCCGGCATCGATCTTGGCACGCAAAGAGTTCCTCCTCGTCCTCGGGAGCGATGTCCTGACAGCGCGCACAGACTTCATTGTTCGTGAACGCTCCGGTAGCCGCCCCCAGCTCGAAATCGTCGATTTTCCACAGCTCGAGTTCAGCGCCTGCGGAGCAATCAGTGGCACGCACCGGTCCTGTGTCGCCAGTGCCAGCTCCCCCCATGGCATCGAGCGGGGCGCCGTCGCTCCCACCACAGCCAACGAGCGAAAGCCCACCAGTCAGCAGAAGAGCACACAGAAGAGAGCAGCGCGCTTTCATGGGTCGCTGCAACCCACCAGCATCACGTCATCGAACCACAGATCGAACTCCGCTCCCGGCGTCGTGAACTGCCACTGAACAGCGAAAATTCCGCCCGTCGCCACGTGCGGCGCGCGGTCACCCCATCCCGGTTGCTGCTGCAATTCATCGAAAGGAACCGTGTAGCGCTCCCATTCGTCGCTCAAATAAATGTCGACGCCAAAATCGTTGTAACAATCGTCACAGCGATCTCCCACGGGATCGGTGTTCACATCCGGCGTCTTGAAGCGCACTTTGCCGGGACCCTTGGCCCAGAACTGAATGCCCTTGGCGTGAGAAAGGTCGAACGGCGTCTTGGGGTTGGAAAGTGCAAACCCGACACCGGCGTAGAGGCTCTTGCCCGAAGAGGCTAATTTTCCATGAACGCGTGCGCTGTGCTTGCTCTCTAAAAGTCCACCGCCCGCAGGACGTCCGCCTTCAGACATGCGAAAGGCTCCGCGCGGCTCGAACTGAGATCCTTCCGTATCGCCGAAAGTGAACCAGTAACCGTCGCGGCCTTCAACCTTGATGACCTGTCCGTTCTCGTCCTCACCGTCGTCGAGCATCCCGTTTTCGCAGACGGCAAGGACGCGCTTCTTCGCCGCCGGTGTCGCGCCGTACTCCGCGGGAGAAGAAGTGAGACAACCGGGAGCGAAAAGGAGCAACCCCAAGACAGGCAAGCAGGGAGCGATACGAAGACAGTGCATGGTTCTCCTCGGCCGGCTTCACGCCCGCCCCAAGGCCATCCGGGTGGGCCCGTCCCTCCGGCCCCTGCCAGATGAACTGAAACGTTTTAGTTTTGTGACACGAGGCTGTCAACGGTTGCTTTCAGCCACAAGTTCATGGTTTAAACGCTTTAGTGATCGGCCGAACTCACTGGAATTTTCTGCCCAAGGGGGGCGGGAGCGAGAGCCCTGGGTCGCGGAGGACAGGGGTCCCCCTCACCTCGTGGATCCGGCCGCAGATTGTTGGTGTCGCCGTCGCCCTCTCGACCCTTTCGGGCTGTGCTCTGAAGAGGCCCCGTCCCGCCGAGGCTGCGCCAGATCGCGTCAAGTACATGAAAATGGAAACGACGTACGAAGCGATGGAGTTTGAAAGGACGACCGTGCCCACTCCATACTTCGTCAAGGACGGGAAACCCTTTTGTTTCGTCGGGACGAACAATTACTACCCGATGTACAAGAAGGATTTCGCGGTCAAAAATCTACTCGATACGGCGAAGTCTCTCAATAGCCCCGTCGTTCGCATGTGGGCCTTCATCGACCGCGGCTCCCTCGATCAAAGCATGCCCAACATCAGGCAGCCGGGACATCAGGAGGGGATCTACTTTCAATACTGGGACTCTGAGGCGGAAAAGCCGGCGTACAACGAAGGACCAGACGGCCTTCAGCGTTTGGATTTCGTGGTGTCCGAAGCGCGCAAGCGCGGCCTTCAGCTGATCCTCGTCTTGACCAATAACTGGCGTGATTTTGGGGGAATGGATCAGTATCTCGTGTGGTACGGCCTGAAAGAACACTACAAGTTTTACACCGACGAGCGCGTGAAACAGGCCTACAAGGACTGGATCCGGCACCTCATCACGCGCACGAACTCCATCGATGGGATCCCCTACGTCGACGATCCAACGATCTTCGCTTGGGAGCTCGCCAACGAACCGCGCGCTATCAACTACGACACGTTCGACTCGCCCCATGGCTGGGATACGACGACGATCACGAAGTGGGCTGACGAGATGAGCGCCTACGTGAAATCTCTCGACCAAAATCACATGGTAGCTGTGGGTGACGAAGGCGCTTTCGCGAGCGGCGCTCGCGAAGACGGCTTCTATCAAGGTTCTGACGGCGTCGACACCGAAGCGCTCACGACGCTCCCCCATGTCGACTTTGGAACGTATCACCTGTACCCAGAACACTGGGGGAAGGGTCTGCGCTGGGGCAACACTTGGATCCAGGATCACATCGCTCTGAGTCGACGCGCGAACAAGCCGGTCCTCCTAGAGGAGTACGGAGTGCAGGTAAGGCGAAAAGAGGAGCAGTCCGGTCCCATGATCAAGGGCTGGGATCGGCGCAAATTTGCCTACTTGAACTGGAACAATCTGATCCTCGACCAGGGAGGCCAAGGCTCGATGTTTTGGATCCTTTCGGGCGAAGAAGAGCCGGGCAAGCTCTATCCCGACTACGATCATTTCACCGTCTACCAAGACGACATCACTTTCGACCTGCTCAAAGACTACGCCGACAGGATGCCTGCCGAAGCGGCAGCCTGTCGCCTCGCTCAAGATCTCGATCACGGACCCGCGAGCCCCTTCGTTTCTGCGCGTTCTGTCTTTTGAGGGAGCAGCGCTCACGGATCTGAGCCGCCGGCACCACCGGCGCCGCCAAAGCCACTGGATGGACTGCGGTAGAGCGCCACGTCGTCCACCCAGACGTCCCAGTTTCCGCGATCGAAAGCCCAATTGAAGCCGATCACTTGATCCACCAAAAGCTCGTCTGTCGCCACCCCGAAACCGCGTTGACGGAGGGCCGAAAACGGGATCGCGAAAAAACGCCATTCTTGATCGAGCCCGATGCCGGTGCCGTAAGCGTCGCATTTTTCCGTGAGAATCTCGCTCTCAGAATCGCACTCGCCCCCGCTCGAATCCGTCTTCGGATCGAAGACGGAAAAAAACGCCGACCGGCCTGAAGCTTCGGAGCCCGCGCGAGCCCAAAAGGAGACGCCTTCCCATTCACTCAAGTCACGGGTGCCATCTCGGAAGTTCCAGCCGAAGACCATCCCCCAGATGCGTAGCCCCTGACCCGTCATGTGGAAGGCGCGCGCGCTCTCTCCACAACGTCCGCCTTCAATCTCAGAGGCAGCGGGCGAGCTCGAACCTGGCGTGGGCATCACGACCGATCCCTCCGTCCCGTCGGCATTGGTGTAAAAATCAGTGGCGATCCCTTTTTCAAAATCTTGAAGAAAAGAAAGATCCCATTCGTCGTCGGCCGTGCAGGAGAAGGGATCCGTTCCTGACTCCCCTTCCTCCACCGGCTTCGATCGCGGCTCATCGGTACTGCCCCCGCAACTCAAAGCAAGCGCGCACAGGACAGAAGCCCCAGCGTAGCGCAAACATCCTCGCTGCGCCCCCTTGTCCCGCCTGACTAACATCACTTAAGCGATTTAGTAGAACAGCTCATGCGCCAGGGCAAGGGCTGAAAGCAGGAGCAAGGTCGCCCGAAGCCATTGCCTCTCGGACAACCTTTTTGCGGAGCGCTAGAAAGCGGATTACTCTCATGACGATGAAGCCCGAGGAGCTCGCCCGAGCGTGTCTGCTGATCGGGCACGTCTGTCTCAGATCCAAGCCGATCTCTCTCGCCACATCATGAGTCCCCTGCCGCCGTCTCCCTTGCCCCCTGCCCCCCTACCGCGGCGGGGCTACCTCGGGTTTGAGGTCGAGGCAGTTCCGGGCGAAACGCCCGAGGCGCGCGAGCGTTGGGTCGTCTCGGAAATCGATGCAGAAAGCCCTGCGGACGAGGGCACTCTCCAGATCGGCGACGAGATCTTGGAACTCGACGGGCTCATCGTCGAAAGCCTTGCGGATTTGCGGGCTCGCTCTGGCCGGAGACAGGCGGGAGACGAAGCGCACTTCACCGTCACGCGGGAGGGAAGGCCGCTCGAACTCGTCCTTGTGGCCGCGGCGATGCCTGCCGAAAAACTCAAGCGCGGTACGCTCGAGTGGGGAGAAGTCCCTTGGATCTGGCGCGGAGAAACTCTGCGCGCCCGCGCCCTCTGGACCCTGCCCAGCGCCCCGCCTTGGGCTCTGCTTTGGCTTTTACCGAGCGCCACTTGGATCTCCCAAGAGAGTTCTCTTACCCCTTCCGATCCCAACCTCCAGCTGATCGATGATCTCACCGCTGCCGGAATCGCAACCCTGCGCGTCGACCGATCTGGACTGGGAGACAGTGAAGGTCCAGCTCCTCGTCACTTGGATTTTTTTGCCGAAATGACCCTGTGGCAGACCGCGTGGGACTACTATTTCGCGCGCGAAATCCCGGGCACACCGCCTCGCTTTCTCTACGGGCGCAGTCTCGGTGGAATGTTGGCTCCACTTCTTGCACAGAAGGAGGGCCTGTCCGGCCTCATCGTCTGGGGCACCAGCCCCAAGAGCTGGCACGAAGCGTCGCTCAAGTCATTCCGACAGCAGCTTGAGCAATCCGGCGCGACAGGCGAACACCTCGACCAGAAGTGGACGCACGTCCGTGAACTGCTTGAGATGGTGTACGGTCAAGATCTCACCCCGGAAGAAGCCCACGCCCGCTCCCCCCACCTCAAAGAAACTCTGCCTTCTGAGTTTCGGGGTCCCTTCATTCACGACCGCGTGGCGAGCTTCTTTCATCAGCTCAACCACGCCGAAGTGGAAAAAGCGTGGTCCAACGTGAAGTGCCCGGTCCTCGCCCTCCACGCGGAGTACGACATCCTCACTCAAGCCGAGGATCTGCACGCCCTCGTACAAGCCACAGGAAAAAACGCCCGCTTCCTCAGTGTTCCCGGCGTCGATCACTTCATGCACGAGCGCGCCAGCATGGAAGACGCCGTGCGGGTGCCCTTCTCCGGCGCCTTCAGCCCGAAAGTCACGGCCGTCTTCCTTGAATTTTTGCGCAGCGTCATCGATCAGAAAAAACCTAAAGTATTTTGAGGACGACGACCGACGCAGCAGGGCGCGCAGCAGGTTTTTAGGCGTGCTCTAGACCTTCGCCTTCATCATGTCCGGGAAGGGCCCTCCGTAAATCGGAATGCCGTAGTCTTCACCACCTGCGCCGCCGTCTTCAGCATCTTCGCCGCCAGTGCCGTTGCCGCCGCTCGCGCTGCTCCCGCCCGTAGCAACCTTGCCCCCGGTTCCATCTTCGGTGTTCGGCTTGGGGTCCTCCTGATCGTCGCCGCAAGCCACGAGCGACACAGGGCCCGCAAGGAGCGCCGCACGCATGGCGTGTCCTGCGGCCCGCGAGAGCCGTTTCCCGACGAGGGCAGGAGACGACGAGGCGACCTGAATCACTGCGCTGCTGGGCACTGCGCTGCTACAGAAGGGACAAGTCCCGGAATGTGCGTGGATGTACCTTTGGCAATTTTGACAGGGGATCATGAGGGGTCCTTGAGGGTTCGGGGTTCAATGTGGATTTCCCAGAGTCCGTGATCAAAAGGGGCGCCTGGTGCCGCCTCCCTTTGAACGAGAGTTTCTCTGAGACCTCGCGCGTGAAAGTCGAGGGCGCGGTGATGGCAATAGGGGTTGTTGCCCGGTTTTCCGAAGAGCACGCTGGAGGTCCAAGTACAGCCTCCCTTACAGACTTCGGCGTAATAACAGGTCTTACAAAATCCCCAGTTGTGATTTTCCACGGTCATGTCGCGCGTGTAACGAAGCCTCTCACTGCGCTGCCAGATCTCGAGCAAGCGATCTCTACGGATGTTGCCGCCGACCCAGCTCTTCGTGGGGAGCGAAGGACATCCCTTGATGTCGCCATTGGCCTCGATACCCAAAGTCGCCCGACCCGCAGAGCAAGAGGCGCGCTCTGGTGCCCGCATGCCGCTCCGCAGTTGATGTTCCTCTGGCCCGAAATATCCCACGTTGTTGCCCGCAAGCAGGCGAATGCCCTTCTTTTTCGCTTCGGTGTGCAAGCGCGCCAGTCGCGGCATCAACTCCAAAAGATCCTCTGGCTGCAAAAGCAGATCCGGGATCTCCGCAGCTCGTCCCATGGGAACGGTCAGAAAGACTTGCCAGCCGTGACAACCTGCTTCGCTCACCTGCTGAAAGAGATCATCGAGCTGATGCAGGTTCTGACGATTGATCTGCGTATTCGCGGCGACAGGGATCCCTTCTGCCCTCAGATTCCGGAGCGCGGTAAGCGCCGCCTCGTGCGCTCCCTTGAGACCGCGCAGCCTGTCATGAGTGTCCGCGCCTCCGTCGAGAGAGATCGAAACGCTCTGTACCCCCGCCGCCCTCGCTTCGGCGGCGCGCTCGGGCGTAAACCCACGCCCGCCGCTTGTGATGGTACACGTCATATCGCGCGCGCGGATCTTGCGAACGACATCCAGCCATGCGTCGTGAAGATACGCTTCACCCCCGATCAGCGTGACCTCGAGCACCCCCAGATCTGCGAGTTCATCGACGAGCCCAAGCGCTTCTTCACGGGTGAGTTCGTCCGGGCGCGCACGACCGGCGCGAGAACCACAATGCCGACAAGCCAGATCGCAGCGCAGGGTGAGTTCCCAGACCGCATACTTCGGGCGGTACATTCTGTCCTTGTCCCGAGGGGCGAGAAGCGCCGGGTGGCGAAGCGCGGAGGCGCTGAGCCGAGGATCGGGGAGCAGAGGGAGTCGCTTCATGGTTGACCTGGGTCCGGGCCCGACCGGCTCAGCCAAGACAGGGGAACCGTGAGCCATAGCCTCCCACACAGCAATAGATGTGCCAGAAAGATCGCTCGTGCTTTCTTTCTCCTTTTCCCCGCTCTCACACTGCCCGCAACGGTCTCAGGTGAAAAATCTGGAGCTTACGAAGTCCACTCCTGGTCACCCGATGAACCAGGGCAGCATCGACTCGACTCCTCTGGGGCTCTCTGGCTCGATCCCTCTGGCTCGACTCCTCTGACTCGATTCCTGCTACAGAAAACGAATGCAAGAGTTTGAAGGCGCCGGTCTCATTGCCTCTCTCTTCGTCTCGGGCGCGGGATTCGTTTTCTTCTCCTATGGAAAGAAGATGTCGCGGGCGCCTCAGATGATTTTTGGAGGGTTGTTGTTCGTTGCCCCCTACTTTCTTGATTCAGGGCTCGCGATTTTAGCGGTCGGTGCGCTCCTGATCGGAGCTTTGAAGCTGGTTCTCCGACTCGGATGGTGAAAGTGTAAATAGTGGCAATATGCACGTATCCGAAAAATTACGTGCATATAACCACTATTTAGGGGCCCCCGCCAAAATCCAACGCTGAAGGTTACACACGATGCTGTTGACCGGAACCAAGGCGCCGACCGGCATCAACGACCCTAACTGACCTGTGACTCTCCGATACATGCGGCTGTTGAGGTCATTTGCAACTATCACCGCACCAGCTCCTCCGACAGGGCTCGGCGCCTGAAAGACGGTCGTCATGTTCCAAGCTGAAAAGGAGCCCCCGGTGCCCCCATGACAACCCGAGCCCTGACAGTTGGCGTTCCACAGGGGCGGAATGACTGCGTTTGCCGCCGCCGCGGTAGAGTCACTCAGAGTGGTCCAAGCGCCGCTGGGGCCACTGCTGAAGCGCTCATTTCCGAAGCCATCGATAGCCACAACCTGTACATAGTTGTCGCCGAACAATCGGGGTACGGAACTCGACGTCCCGCCGGAAGTCACGCCAGTCGTCACGAAGGCGAGCCAGTTGGAGCTACATGTCGTTGTGTTCGGTGTGCCCGCCCAGTACTCCACTCGATACCGGAGATTCGTAAATACAGAGTCCGTCGCACCTGGGTTTGTCACCGTGACTTGGGTGCCGCTGAAAACGAGGGTAGGTGCTGCAAAGGCGTTGGGAGGTGTCGTGTCCGTCGCCACATTGCTCATCGTGCGGTTGCCCGCTTGATCCACCGCACGGATACGGAAGTGATAGGGCGAGCCCCAAGGAAAACCAGAAAGGGTGATGTTGGTGACTCCGGCGGCCGTCGTAGCTAGGACACTAAAGGTATCGCAGCCGCTCGAAGCGGTTGAATAACAAACCTCGTAGAAGATGTTCCCTGGCGCTGAGATGTTGTCGCTCGCAGGCGTCCAAGACACGGTCACTTGGTTGAAATAGGAACCCGAAAGGTACGTCGACGCCGAAAGCGTCGGCGTCACGTTGAACGTCGGCGGAGTGGTATCGTTGCTTGTAAAGACGGTCCCGACCGGTGATGCAGCGCCGATGTTCGGAACGCCGTCGCGCGGGATCACCCGTACCTCATAGCTAGTGCCAAGCAGAAGACCCGTGATCGTGGTGCTCAGAGGGCCGGCTCCGCTGATGAGACCTCCAAAGTCAACGAAGTCCCCCACGCCTGCTCGCCGGTATTGCACCTGATACTGAAGCTCACTCGTCGGGAAGCTGTCGTCCGTCGCGGCCGTCCAACTAACGCTGATGGCAGTTTCGGAAGCCGCATTCAGGGAGGGCCCTGTGGCAAGCACGGGAGCAGTGGTATCGGGCAGGGTCGCGCCGCTGACCTCCACCATGCTCTCGTTGAGATTTCCGTCAGGATCGATCACCTGAACCACAGCGTAGTAGGGGGTGCCCCGGGCGAGGCCGTCAAACGAGGCAGATAGGAGCCCGACCACCGTCTGAGACGGGACTGCAAAGTTCTGCCCTCCGGAGGAGGTTGCCAGATAGACCCGATACTCGAGGCTGGAAGCAGGACTGGCATCGGTAGCCGCTTCCCAGTTGACCTGAAGGGACGTGACGGACGTACCCACGACCGACGTCACGCCGGCAAACACAGGAGGCGTGTCGTCAGCTTTGGTCTTCGTCGTATGAACGACCGTGTTGTCATCCCTGAGGCCTTCAATGTCTCGCGCGCGAACGAGGACGTTGTAAAGCGTACTGGGTTGAAGACCGGTCACGTCGAACGACGTAGCCCCTGGGGGCGACGTTCTGTTGGGCTCTGTGGTATCGGGAAAAATCTCTTCAGCGGAGACCCAGATGTCGTAAACGATGTCTTCCTGAGGGGTCAAATCATCGGTCGCGGCATCCCAAAGGACTGAAATGGACGAAGCACCGAGAGTGATCGCGCCGGTGGCGCCCGCGAAGATCGGGGGAGTGACGTCCGCCTCCGCGCCGGTGACGAGGCTGAGAACATTTGAGGTGTTACTCTCGTTGCCCGCGGCGTCGACAGCGCGCATATCGAACGAATAATCCGTGGACAGATCCAGGCCGCTGAGAACAAACGTGGAAATCCCAGTGACCTCGGTCCGCGGGGTTGAATAATCGATGCTCTCGGGCGTTTCTCCTTGAAAGATGCGATAGACGATGTCGGAGCTGGGGGTGACGTTGTCTTCAGCCGGGGTCCAGGTGAGGCGAACCGCCGTACCCCCAGCGACCGCCCTATCAAGGCCGAGAAAGGCGGGAGGGCTTACATCGAGAGTCCTCCCCTCCAAATATCTCTGGTTTCTGTCGCTGACTCCCCGCTCATTCACCGCGCGAACGGCGACATTGTACGCGCGCGCCTCTTCCAAGCCGCTTACGATGAAGCTCGTTTCCTCCCCCGAGACTTCGAGCGGTTCTTCGTCGAACGGAAGCAGGGGGACGGGAGAAATGTAGACGAGAAAATGCTCAAAGAGTTCGGAGTTCGGAGACAGAGCCCAGCTGACCTCGAGCTCCGAGCCCGACAGGGCCTCGACGCCCCGCACGCCAGCAAACTGAGGGATCGAGAGATCGGGGACGTGGAGTTTGACGCTGCGCGTCGTATCACTTTCGTTTCCGGCATCATCGAGAGCGCGCACGACGAATTCGTACTCCTGGGACTGCGCAAGCCCATAGGCCACGACCCGATCCGCACCCGCGGGGGAAACAGCGACAGCTCGACTGAAGTCGACCTTCCCGGGCTTGCCGACATAGGCAGAGTAGACGATGCGCTCCTGCGGCGTCTCATCATCTTCTGCGGAGTCCTCCCAAGTGAGCAGGACCCCTCCATCTTCCAACAGATCCGCGGACGTGACGCCTTCAAAGGCCGGCGGCGTCTCATTGCCCTCGGGATCGCTCGGGGGTCGATCCCCCGGCTCAGTGCTGTCGCTGCATGCAAATGCCAGCAAACAAGAAAAAGAAAGAATCAGTCGCCTTAGCCAAGTCATCGTCTACTCTGAGGGCGCCTACGGGGCGCCCTCACCCTGTGGCTGAGTCTACAGCATCGGAATGCCTCTGGGGGAGCGAAAATCGCCCCGAACTCGTTGCGTGGATTGTCAGATCGGGTAGGGCTCGGCTATTACCCGCCGGGCCCGCTTCCGTGACGAAGGGAGGGGTCCGCCCAGACGAGCGATGCGCATCCCTAAAAGTCTTGAAACCCTCGCGGACCACGGCGTCATTCAAGAAGTCGTCCGCCCCCTGATGAGCGGAAAAGAGGCGCAGATCTACCTCGTGATCGCCCAGGATGAGCCCTGTGCGGCCAAGATCTACAAAGACGCCCAGAATCGCTCGTTCAAAAACCGCGCGGATTACACCGAGGGGCGAAAGGTCAGGAACACTCGCGACCAGCGCGCGATGCTCAAAGGGACCAAATACGGCAAGGGGAAGGACGAGGAGACGTGGAAGTCGACGGAAGTCGATATGATCTACCGGCTGCGTGACGCCGGCGTGCGCGTCCCGACCCCCTACACCTACATCGACGGAGTGCTGTTGATGGAGCTGGTGACGGACTTTGACGGGAATCCGGCGCCGCGCCTGGGAGACTTGGAGTTCACCCCCCAGGAAGCCACGGACATTTATCATCTGCTCCTCCGCGAGGTCGTACGGATGTTGTGCGCCGGCGTCGTGCACGGGGATCTGTCTGATTTCAATGTACTGCTCGGGACCGACGGGCCCGTCGTGATCGACTTTCCTCAGTCGGTCAGCGCCGCCGGCAACCTCAACGCAAAGACGCTGCTCATCCGCGACGTCAACAACCTGCATCGTTTCCTGACGCGGTGGGTGCCTGGCGCGCGCCGACAGCCTTATGCCGAGGAGATGTGGGAACTCTACGAGAGCAATCGGCTCACCCCGGAGACACAACTCACGGGCAGGGTGAAAAGAACGAGCGGACCCGTCGATACGCGCGCGGTGCTGGAGCTCATCTCCGACGCCAACCGTGACGAAGCGCGGCGTCGTGAGGCGGCCGGTCAAAGCAGCGCCGGCATCGAGACCCCGAGACCTGCACCCCGGCGGCGAGAAGTGATCGTCGAAAAGCCAGCCCCCCGCGGGCGCTCCCCGGGAGCAACACGCGGCCGCGAAGACGGCTCGTTCAGACGCTCGGGTCCCCCGGGGCAGACCGGTGGCCGCCCGGATCAGGGGGGCTTCTCTCGCGGAGGAGAGCGTGGACCGGGAGCACGCGGACCCAACGCCCAGCAGCGACCCAACGCACCGCGCGGACCCAACGCACCGCGCGGTACGTTGGGTCGCTGCTGAGCGTTGGGTCCGCGCGGTGC
>CAYMQT010000021.1:34768-40191 GCA_964392575.1 uncultured Polyangiaceae bacterium | reverse complement strand
CGCCGCCGAGGCCATTCGCAAGGCACACCCCCGAGCCAAGATCCTGGTAGGGGGCCCTCATGCCACGCCCTTTGCCAAACAGATCTTGGAGCGGGTGCCGGAGATTGATTTGGTGACGCGGGGGGAAAGTGAGGCGACTTTCCTGGAGGCCCTTTCCAGGATCGAACAGGATGAGCCGCTGACAGGCATCGCTGGAACGGCGTACCGATGGGAGGGCGAGGTGCATTTCGGGCCCAAGCGAGAGTCGCTTCGCAAGCTGGACGATTTGACGCCCCCTCAAGACTACTTTGCCACTCACATTCTCATGACTTCGAGAGGTTGTCCTTGGCAATGCACCTTTTGCGGTGCCGAGACCACCTGGGGCCGGGGGTTTCGCGGGCATTCGGTCCCTTATGTCGTCGATGCCATCGAAAAGGCGCTCGGGCGTCTGCCTGTGCGCATGATTCAGATCAAGGACGACACTTTTACCGCGAACAAGAAGCGGGCCTTGGAGATTTGTCGCGAAATTCGCCGCAGGGATCTTCAGTTTCTGTGGAGCTGCGACACGCGCGTGGACGTGCTCGACCCCGAACTTCTCCTCGAAATGCGGCGGGCCGGCTGTCAGCGGCTGAGCCTGGGAGTGGAATCCGGCTCCGACACCATCCTTGAAAACATCGACAAGAAGATCACCGCAGATGAGATCATCGCTGCGGCGAACATGGCCAAGTCGGTCGGAATTCAGGTTCGCTTCTTCATGATGCTGGGCAATCGAGGCGAGACCGTGGAGACGTTTGAAGAAACCCTGCGTTTCCTCGACAAAGCTCTGCCGCATCAGTACGTTTTTAGTTGTCTTAGCGTCTACCCTGGCACCCGGGACTTTGACGCGGCGGTTGAAGCGGGCTGGATCAGTCCGGAAGTTTTCTTCGAGCAAGACTTTCAAGAGTTCAAGACGCCCTTCGATGCAGACGAGGCGACGACAAAGGTGCTCAGTGCCTGGTTCAAGCAGAATCGAGGCGTCCGTCAGCATTATCAAGAGGACGTTACGAGCGCTCTTGCGATTTTACAAAGGGTTGGCGAGCACCACGCCGCGCACATCGATGTGGCGGGGGCTTATTTTCGCGCCGGAGAGCTCGATCGCTGCGACCGCCACGCCCGCCGCGCTTTAGAGCTCGGCTACCCGGCTCCGGGACTCGCGCTCAACTACTTGGCCGTCACGGCCTTCTTGCGCGGAGACATCAAAGGTATGCAGGACCTTTTCCTACGAGCGGCCAAGACGGATCCTCAGCACAACGTGCTCGTACAGAATGTCGAACGCGCCCGCGCGTGGTTCAAAGAGCGGGGTCCCGAGACGGGAGCTATGCTTCAGCTTTCGGCGCGGCATGACTTTCAACTCCTCGAACGCACCTTGCAGCCGACGCTCCCGGGCCCGCTTGCCAGAGACTTCGATGATTGGGACGCAGCGCAGGCTGCTGTCCCGCGTCACCTTCCGACGAGCGGGGAAGTGACTCCTGAGCGCTATGGCAAACAGGCCTTTCCAGAGCGGCGCCTCAAGGTTTTGACGTGACTTCTGCTCTGGGTGCGAGCTTTCGTGTTTGATACGCACTGTCACCTGGATTTCGAGGCCCTCAAAAGCGATCTCGATGGTGTGCTTTCTGGGGCAAAAAAGGCAGGAATTGCGGGCCTCGTCGTGCCCGGGTGCTTTGTCGAGCAATGGGATTCCTTGCTGAGTTTGAAAGAGATCCCTGAGGTCGACGTGGCCGTGGGTCTTCACCCGTACTTCACGACGGAGGAAACCGAGGTTGACTTTATCGTGGCTGAGGTAGAAGCGGCGGTCAGTCGTGTGGGCGCCATTGCGATTGGAGAGTGTGGATTTGACAAGAACCGAGGAGCATCTCTCGATCAACAACAGCGCCTGTTTGAAGGGCATCTGGAATTGGCTATCGCCGCTGACCTGCCTTTGATTGTTCATGCGGTCGGTGCCGAGGAGCGCTTGTTTCAAAGCGTGAAGCGCCTGGGGATCCCGCGAGCGGGAGCCGTCGTTCACGGATTTTCAGGCGATGCGGCTCTCGGGCGTGCGCTGATTTCGCGTGGGTTTTTCCTGGGCATCGGTTGCGCCGTCACGCGGCCGCACCGTAAAAAGCTGCGGCAAGCGCTGACGGAACTTCCGCTCGAATGGCTCGTGCTCGAAACAGATGCTCCCGATCAGGCGCCTCTGGGCCTCGACCGACCGGGACGACCCGAGGACCTGGGCAGGGTGGCGTACGAGGTGGCAAAGCTCAAAGAATTGCCCCAAGTGACGGTACAAGAGGTGACGGAAAAAAGCGCTCGCCGTCTCTTTCGCGTCGTTTCTGGCTCGACGTGAGGGTTCTTCGCTCATAGATCCCGGGCATGGAACTACCCATCACGCGGGATTCTCAAAGGATTGAGAAAGCTGCTCGCCCGCTGGCCCTGGAGGAGACCGCCGACGCTGTCTACAAGACGCATCGGCGTTTCGACCGCGCGGCGCGCTTGTTCTCAGAGCCTGGATTGCACAAGCTGATGGGAAGCCGGGTCGTTGTCGTCGGTGTTGGCGGCGTCGGGAGTTTCGCGGCCGAAGCGCTCTGTCGGAGCGGGGTCGGTCAGGTGGTTCTGGTCGATTTCGACAAGGTGTGCGTGACCAACACCAATCGTCAGCTTCATGCCATGCAGGGCACCATCGGGCGGCTCAAAGTCGAAGTCATGGCGGAGCGCCTCAGGCTCATCCATCCGACCGGAAGTGTGGAGACCCTTCCTCTCTTCTATAGCGCTGACACCCGGGAGCAGATTCTGACAGGCAAGATCGATTACATCGTGGACGCCATCGATAACCTGAGCGCCAAGGCGGATCTATTGGCGTGCGCTAAAGAGCGCGGTTTGCCGGTTGTTTCTTCGATGGGGGCTGCTGCGCGCATGGACCCGACACAGGTGCGCGTCTCCGATCTGGCCGAGACCGAAAAGGATGCATTCGCCGCAGCACTCCGCAAGATCCTGCGCAAGGAACATGGGCTTGTGTTTTCAAAGCGACAGCCCCTCGGCATCAAGGCAGTCTTCAGCCCGGAAGAGGCCATCCTCCCGGCGCCTCCGGGATATGATCAGGGGGTGGGATTTCGCTGCGTGTGCCCGGGAGGGAAAAACGGCATGCATGACTGTGATCGCCGCGCCCGTATCGACGGAACGGCCTCCTTTGTGACAGGCAGTTTCGGGCTTGCGGCGGCGTCGGTCGTGGTCAGGGACCTCGTCCGCGCAGAATTTGAAGTGGCTGAGAGACGCCCTGCCGAAAAGCGCTGAGCGCCCTGCCGAAAAGCGCTGAGCGGAGGAGGAATCAACCTTTGAGCGTGCGTCAGCTCTTGAGTGTGGCGTCGAGAGTGATCTCGGTACCCTTTTCGTACAGCCGTGAGATGGGGCATTTCGCCTTGGCGGCTGCCGCGAGTTCGGTGAAGTCTTCCTGAGAGAGGCCGGGTACGTCGGCGACGCACTTGAGCGCGATGCTCTTGATGTGAGGTCCGATGTCGTCCTTTTCGAGGGTTACGGTTGCCGTTGTCTCGACGCTTGTCGGCGTGAGGTCTTTCCCGCTGATGAGAGCGGACAGGAACATGGAGTAGCAGCCCGCGTGCGCTGCTCCCACGAGTTCCTCGGGATTGGTTCCCTCGCCAGACTCAAATCGAGAGGCGAAGGTGAAGGGGCCCTCGAAGGCGCCGTACTTCAGGGTGCCTTTGCCTTCCTTGAGGGTTCCGTTCCAAAGTGCCGATGCAGAGCGAATAGCCATTTTCTCTTCCTTCTGCCCTTTTCGGGCTTGAATCATGCATCAGGGGATATGCCTCGATGCGCCGGCGCTTATGCCACAATCGCCCGCGAACGAGTACCGGTGACGACAAATCCGGGCGGGCGGCTGTTCAAGGGACTATTTCTGGGGTCTTTTCGCCCCGCCCCTCGACGGTCTCTGGCCGAAACACGCATACTGCGGCGGTGATTCGCTTCCGGTTTTCTTGGAGACTCGTGCTCCGTGCTCTTGTGGCGCTGGGATTCGTTCTTTGGGGGACGTCGTGCACCTCGGGTCCCGTTTCCGTCACCGTCCCCCTAGCGAAGGATGTGCGCGCGGACGTGCTTTCGCTTCAGGTGACTTCGCCGAAGCATTTTTTAGGGATCCTTTCACCTCGCGCTCGCTACGCGAAGGAGATCCGTGCGCAGCTGAGAAACGAACTCATCAAACGAGGGTTCGTGATCAAGAGCGAATCAGCGAAGCTTCACGTACACGGTGAGCTCGTCGACATCACGACGGGAGGGACCCAGGGCAAAGTGACTTGTGAGTTGCGTATCGATGTTTACCCTTCCTGGCCCGGCCACCTGAGCAAGAACGAGGCAGCGCAGAAGCGCCTCAGGGAGCAGAAACCCATCCATTCGTTTGTCATCCACCTGACCCGCAGGAAGACCAGCAATGCTGATGTGCGCGAGGCGGAGGTGCAGGCAACCGTAAGAGAAGTCGTGCAAATCGCGGCAGACCAGCTTCTGGTGCTGCGTAAATGAGGTGGTGGGTCAACCCCAAGCACCTCACCAGCTCCCGCGGAGAGAGAAGGCTTCTCCAGTGTTGGGGAGAGTGACTGAGCTGGTGCGCGTCTTTGCATCATAAGAGGCTTGAAGGGGCGTTTCGTCGTCTTTGAAAACCGTACGGGGAGCGGCGCCTATCCCGTGCCAAGCGACGACGATCTCTTTCCACCACGGAACGTGGGAGCCTTCGGAGGCTACGCGGAGGGAGAATCCCTTTTCGTTTGCTTCGCAGGTCACGTCGAGACGACGGTAGTCGCCGCTTTTGTAAGCATAGGTCTGGCCGTCGTCGGTGTAGACTTGTCCGTGACAATCTTGTCCCGGAAAAACATGGAGAGTGAGGGGTCCGCCGGTCTTTTCCCCCGTGTGCTGGAGGACGGGTCCTGTGGGGAGGATCGCTCCGCTACGGGCGAAAAGGACGATGCTGTCCTCTGAGGGGTAGGCGACGCTGACCGGGTCATTGCGAAGGTAGAGCTGTCCGGTGTCGATCCGATAAAAATCGGCCGGCGGCAGGGAAAGGAGACGCGGGACGCCTGTGTCCGTCAATTTTGGCGCGACGAGGAGGTGCGGTCCGACAAAGAACAGGGAAGCATTGTCCCGGGAGGCCGCGTGCTCAGGGAATTCATACCACAGGGGTCGCATCACGGGTTGACCCGTTCGCGAAGCTTCTTCGAAGACCGTGTAGAGGTAGGGGAGGTAGACGTAGCGACGTTCGATGGCGCGGCGCATGCGGTTTTCCGCTGGGGCCCCGTGCACCCATGGTTCGCGCAGGCAGGTCCCCTTTCCGCTGTGGTTGCGGTAGAAAGGCTGAAACGCTCCGATTTCCATCCATTCCGCGAGGAGCTCTGCCGAAGGGCAACCGTCAAATCCTCCCACGTCGGCGC
>CAYMQT010000021.1:21540-34758 GCA_964392575.1 uncultured Polyangiaceae bacterium | reverse complement strand
CGATGTTGGGGTATCCTGAAACGCCCAGGTTGGTCAGGGTGGGGATGGTTGCGGCCAAGTGTTCGCGGGTAGCGACGTTGTCCCCGGTCCAGGACGCGGAGTATCTTTGCGCTCCAGCGAAGGCTGCGCGGGTCAACACGAACGGTCTTTTTCCTGGACTTAAGCGTTTTACTCCTTCGAAGGTGGCCTCCACATTGAGCGCTCCGTAAGCGTTGTGGATCAACGTGTGGGGCTGCTTTGGGCCCTCGTCCATCCGATGCATTTGGTCTTCTGGCATGGTCTTTTCAGCGTTGAAGAGCGCAGGTTCGTTCATATCATTCCAGAATCCAGACACGCCGAACGCGATGAATTCTTCATACAAACCGCCCCACCAAGCGCGCGTTTCTTTCCGCGTAAACTCCGGGAAGACACTTTTTCCCGGCCACACCTCGCCCTCGAAGAGGCTACCGTCGTCGCGTCGGATGAAATGATCTCCCGCTACGCCCGTATCAAAGGGAGCGTATCCGACGGGAGATTGTGAGCCTTGGTACGATTTGATGTGCAAGTCCGTGATGCACACGGGCTGAATCCCTGCGTCCTTCAGATCCGCGACGAAGGCCGGGAAGTCATCAAAGGCATCGGGGTTGACCGTAAAGGGCGCGAAGTCCTTCTGGTAGTCGATGTCGAGCCAAAGGACGTCGAGCGGGAGGCGATCCTTTCGAAAACGCTTCATCAGATCCCTGAACTCCTGCTCGGATTTGTAGCCGTAGCGACTCTGGTGATACCCCAGAGACCAGTAAGGTGGCAGATAAGGGCGTCCGGTGAGGGAGGTGTAGTTCTTGAGGACGTCGCGCGGCCGGGGTCCTGAAACGAAGTAGAGGTCGACCGCGTCCGAGAGGGCGATCTCATAAACGAGTTCGCTTGGATCCGCCTTTCCGACATCCACAGCTGCCCGGGAAGGGGAGTCCACAAAGAGCCCGTGGGCCTCGCTCTCACCGACAAAGACGAAGAAGGGAAACGTTTTGTAGAGCGGATCTTGGTCCACTTTCCAGGCGAAGGCGTCCGTGTTCCACATTTCAAAGACCTGACCGCGGCGATTCATTCCTCGCGCCTTGTCGCCGAGACCGAACACGCTCTCCCTTTCTGTGAGAGAAAACGAGAGGCGCGCGCCTCGCTCGGTCCAAAGGCTCGCGCCCTTCTGCTTGAGAACCAGATTTCCCTTGGCGTCTCTTTGCTCCACAGAAAAGGGTGAGGCACTCAAGGAGAGAGACATGTTCTCGGTGACAATCGTTGTCATCGTGCCACGCGTACTCACCTGGAATGGAGGCGGATGCTTTACGTACTCGGGATCGACTGCAAAAGACGCGGCAGACTTGGTTTGTCCGGGGCGCAGCAGGGTTGTCTTCACGAGACCTGGCTCGAGAACTTCCACGAGGAGCCGGCCGATCTCTGTCTCTAGGCGGATGGGCCCGGGTGGTACGGGCGTGGCTTCCACCTCGTTTCTGTCTACGACGCGTGGGGGTTCGTGCCCGGTGGGCCCGGGCGAGCTGCCGCAGCCGCCCACGAGCAGCATCAAAGGGAGAAGGGTCCAAGCCGTCTGTTTCACGAGGGGAGAGTGCCAGACGGGGAAATGAATTGGCGAGCCGACGCGGCTCAGGCTGACGGGGAAGGGTCTTGTTGGTTCAAGAGAGACCTTTACTACCGTGAGCTGTAGGATCGGGTCGGTGCTGCATTGAGATCACCTCCCATGAGCGGTGAGATTACCCCCCACGAACTTCACTGCGGAATCTCTGGGGGGCTATGAGAGCCGCCTCACACGTAAGTTAGGCCTGCACGAACTTGAGGTTTTACGTCGGCCCCATCTGATAGGAAGTGACCATAACGGGAATGGACGCAGCGGCCGTAGCCAGCCCGCGATGGAACGTGTTTCACACTGAGTGCCCGCCGCGGGCTCCTGGCCCCCCACGGCGGGAAAAGCAGCAAATCCCACCCGAATGGGCCCAGAATGAGCCCAGAGGGAATCATGCTAAACTATACTGCAATGAACGACGTGGATCGATTTCTGTCCGAAGCACGCAAGCTGAGCGTCGACGCGCGCAACGAACTCACCGATCGGATTCTGGAACTCGTCCCAGACGAGATCGACCCAGCGATCGACGACGCTTGGCGAGAAGAACTGCGTCGCCGTCGCGCAAAGATCGCATCCGGCGAGACCAAGCTGCTGGCTTGGGAAGATGTCCGCGAACAACTCTTTGCCAAGTAGCTCGCGACCGTGAAGCGTAAAATCTTGTGGGACCCTGCAGCGTGGGCAGAGGCAGAAGAGGCATTCGACTACTACGCAGAACGCAGTCGGCGAGCAGCAGAGAATTTTCGCGAAGCACTCGACGGCGCTGTGGAGCGCGTCGCAGAAAACGGCGAAACGTATCCAATCTTTGATGACGACGCGCGACGCTGCCTCTTGGACAAGTACCCCTTTGGGGTTCTGTACACGCTGGACGACGAGTACGTCGCGATCATCGTGGTGATGCATACCAGCCGCCGTCCTGGCTACTGGAAGAGCCGACTCCAGAAAGCCTGAGCGTCGACGGACGGCCTCAGTCTTCGCACGCTTGAGCGGCCATCCGGGCCGCTTTGCGTAGACCTGGAGGGGGGGTCAGCGATAGGGCACCCGTCGAGTTCACACCGCGCACACCCCGTCCTCGCACTTCACGCCGTCATAGATGCAATCCGACGCAGTCTGACAGGCGACGAATTCACAAGGGAAATTCTAGGGTAACGCCTTCCACAATGTGGTACTATAGCCGTGGTGCCCCGAGAAATCGATATTCGTGAATGCACGGAATGTCCTGAGAATGCTAAGGCCGTGTATGTGGTGGGGGAGAGGTAAAGCGGTCCTACTCGGTCTGTTGCTCGCTGCCTGCGGGGGACGCGCCAAGTCGTCCTCCACAGACGAGGAAGACCCACGACCGTCACTGGTAGCTATCGAATGCGGAGCAAGGCATCTCTGCGCTTTGGATGCAAAGGGGGGGATTCATTGCTGGGGTGCCGAAACCGTGGATTCTGCCCCGAAAGAGTCGGGGTTTGTCTCCCTTGCGGTGGGGTTTTCCTATTCTTGTGCGATTTCACAAGCGGGTGCGGTGAAGTGTTGGGGTGGGGCAGGATACGCAGGCGACCCTTTTCCGGACCATTTCCAGTTCCACGAGCCTGAAGGCACCGGCTTTTCGCACGTAGTGATCGCACAGGACAATGTTTACAACACGTCGTGCGCTTGGAGTGACGATGGAGAGGCGACGTGTTGGGGTGGCGCGAACGTAGAGTATGTCATCCCGTCAGGGCTTGGTCGTCTAAGCACCATGGCCGCGAATGTAATAGGAGTGTGCGCTCTCGATGTCGCAGGGGTGGTTTCGTGCCAGCCCTGCGAGGGGTGCCAATTCGACACGCTCGTTCTAGATGAATGGCTACCTTTGGAAGAGCCAGGTGGGCACAAGGACCTCTCGATGTCGCAATCGGTTGCTTGTGCCTTAACCAGTGACGGCTTGCTCAAATGTTTTGGAGGGCAGGAGCGTGCCGAGCAGATTGAAACCGAGCTGGGCATGCAAAGCGGGCTTGTTTCCGTACAGATGAGTGGGGGTGGAGCGTGTGTGGAGCAGGCGTCCGGTGAACTGCGCTGTATGGGTGGTAACTCACGCCTCGGGATTGATGGTGAGAGCCGGCTCGTGACCAATGGATTCGTCGATCCATTGAAGAGACCATTTTTGGACTGGTGCATTTACGGAGGTCAGATCCGTCCTTATGGCTGCGTCTTGCGAGACGGTGATGTCATCGAGTGCTGGGGGGGCATCCCTGAGAGTTTTCCTTCGGAGTTCCACGGAGACTTCTATTCTTGCAAGTTGACTGATACAGCGGTCGAATGCAGCGGCGAGCGCCCCGATCACCTAGGGGACGACTACTGGGATGACACCCCGCTCCGCTGACTGACTGACTAACGAACCGCAACGCTGACTAACGAACCGCTCCGCTGACTAACGAACCGCAAACACCCTTGGCTCGAATTTGCTCCTACGCTTCGCGGCATCGCAAGAGAACAGGCGGAGGCGCTGCGCAAGCAGCGCGAAAACGCGATCGCCAAAAGGGAAGATGAGCGCAGTGCTTAGGTACATTCCCGGTCGTTTCGTGCGCGAGGTGGATTTGGTGTGAGAGCCGCGCGCCGCGGGAAGCAAATCTGATACCGCCGACGGGTGTGCCTTCTAGTTAAAAACCGCGCCTACAGTGCGCGGTGTTCACTTGTCTAAAGCGCATCCCATAACCCGAAGGGTGGCACGGTGTGCTAGGAATTTCGTGAGCTGTCGATGGCTGCGCGGATCGCGTGGGCCGCGAGTTCTCGGGCTTTGACATCCCAGCGCAGGAGACGACTCGTGGCATGGACCACGGCGACCCATAGATCTGCTTCGCCGCGCATCTCGCGCACCACTTCAAGAGTCTCATCAGGTTCGACGTAACGTTTGATCGACCGGGGCAGACCCGCGTAGAGAACTTCTGCGCAGGCTTCACAGGCTTCCGACACGCTTCCCTTCGCGCGCTCACGAATCGCGGTGTGTGCGCGCTCACAGAGATGAGACACCTTCACGATGACGTCGTCTTTGCTCCCGCCCATTTCGTAAGCGCTGAAAGCACGTTCAATGGCGGCCATTTCGGCGAGGTCGATGTCCACCACGTCGATGGCGGTTTCTAGAGCGAGGGCGAGACGCCGCGCCCGCTTCATCCATCCCGGAGCGTGCTCGGGAAGCACGTCAGGCCGAGGCGTCATCATATTGACGGCCGGTGTGCGGGTGCCGCGCGGCGGAGGGCCGGGGCGCAACTCATCCGCGCTGGGCGGAGGGGGGATGATGGAGTCGCTGATGGCCCTGCGGGGCATGCCGCCGAGAGTCTTTTTTAAGTCGCCCATGAGGTAAGTGTCAGATTGTCTAAAGCCGGGGGAAAAACAAGGGTGGCCCTGGGTCCTCGGCCAGGAGCTGGGTTTTCTGGTCACTCGGCTCACCACCAAAGCCCTTGACTGTGCACTCGATTCCCCAGACGGTGAGGCGAGGGGCCTCTTTTGCGTGGGTATTTTGCATGGCCCCGGTCTTGCAATGTCTCCGGTAGAGCTCCCGTGGAGTCACCCTCGTGAATCTGAGAATCCTTACCTTAACCCTAGTCTTATCGAACCTAGCTTACGTTGGCTGTAGTGAGGGCGATAGAGCAGGTGGTGACGGAGATGGGGGGCCCATGGGGCCGCCGCCTCCGTCCGCAACCGGTGGAAACGGGAACGCACCCCCGACGGAAGTAGAGCTCGAAGAAAACTTTCGCTCACCTGTAGTCTCGGGTCCCTACCTTTGGAGTCCCAACCCCGAAACCAACCGGGTCGCTCGCATCGATGCTCGGAGTTTTGAAGTAGAGGTCACGGATGGAGGGCACGCGCCCACGTTCCTTGCGGCTCTCCCTCAGGTCGACGGTGCTCCAGGCGCTGTCGTGCTCAATGTACTTGGCTCTGACGCCTCGGTGTTTTCGGAGAAGCTCGGCATGGGAGGCTCTGCAGGGAGCCGGATTTCCGAAATCCGCCTTCCGGTGCAGAGGGGGGCGAGCGCGTGGACCGTGGGAGCCGGAGGGCGCTTTGCGATCGCCTGGTCTCGCTTTGAGGAAGATCTGCGGGGGCCCCTCGACGGCTATCAAGATCTCTCCGTACTGTCCCTCTCAGCCGATACCCCGTTTTCTACGCGTATTTCTGTCGGTTATCGGCCGAGTCAGGTCGTCATCAGTCGGGATGAATCGCGTGCCTTTGTGGTCAGTCATCCGGGCATTTCCGTTCTGGATTTGAGCGGGGAAAAGCCGGTCATTTTACAAGAGCTTTTCATCGGTGGTCAGGGACTCAGTGCGAGTCGCGATGTTTCTTTTTCTCCAGACGGCACCTATGCGTTTGTGCGCCTCAATCAAAGCAACGAAGTGCTCATCATTCGCACCCAGGACGACGTGCGGGTGACGGTCTCACTTCCGCACGAGGTGACAGATCTCGATCTCAGCGAAGACGGTCGTTGGGCCGTGGCGGTGATGCGTGGGGAGCTCACGTCGGTCTCTCTTCCGAGCGGGGGGCCCGGCGGTCAGGGGGGACAGGACGGATCGCCTCCGCGTGGTCATACGGACAGTCACATCGCCCTGCTCAAGATCCCGGATATTTTTGAGCATCCCGATGACTACGAGATCTTAACGACCGAAGAACTCGTCGGAAGTGTCGTCATCTCCGAGGACGCGAGTCACGCCGTTTTCTACACGAGTGCGATCGCGAGTCCATATCTTCTGATCGTTAACCTTGTCACCAAGGCGCAACGCACGAGCGACCTGGAAGCGCCGATCCAGGCCGCTTTTCTCTCGGCAGACGGTCGTCACGCCGCTGCCATCATGACGCCTCCGACCGGGAGCGGAAAGTCGGGTGCATTTGCCCTCGTCATGACGGAAGAGGACCTCCCCCCTCGCTATACGGGAACGTCGTCGGTGCCCCGTTTCATTACGCTGAGCAAGGACAGGGTTTTGGTCACGACCTGGGGCTCACAGCAGGCAGCAGCGGAAGCGTATCTCGGTAAGTATCCGGACCTCACTCTCGATCGAGTGGAGCTTTTGAGTGAACCGTTGGCGAGCGGGATTGTCGAAGACGCAGGACAGGGTTTCGTCGCGCAAAGCCATCCGGAAGGAAGCATCACCTTTTTGGATCTCGTCACTTCTAAACCGCGTACGGTCACGGGCTTTGAACTTGCGAGCAAGGTGGTGGACCGGTGAACACCCTGAAATGGCTCGCTCTCGTGCTTCTGGGTGCGTGTCTTTGGGCCTGTGGTGCCTCTGACGGGCCGACGAGTACTCGTTTGGGGGAAGGAATCGAAGAGGATGACTCGTTTCCCTTGCCTTCAGGTGATGGAGACCTCAGTGATCCTGGGCCCCCTCCTCCGATCGTCGTGGGCGAGGAGCAGGAGGCGCCAAAGACGTTTCAACCCCCGGTGGTCTCTGGGCAGTACCTATGGTCTCCCAATCCTGAGAGCGGAAAGGTGGCGCTGATTCACGCGGAGACGCTGGCGACGCGCATCCTTTCGGCCGGTCTCTTACCCACTTACCTCGCGGCCATTCCGAGCGATGAGTTCGAGGCGTCGGCCATCGTGCTGAACGTGGGGACTTCCGATGCCACTTTTTTTCAGGTGAGCGCCGATGCCGTTCACCAAAAGCGCATGTTTGTCCATGAGGGCGCGAACCGCTGGGCGATCTCGCCTAGCGGTCGGTTCGCCGTAGCGTTCAGTTTGGAAGAGGGGGACGCTCTGGATCCGACCGAGGGACTGCAGGAAGTTTCCATCATCGACTTGTCGGTACAGCAGCCTCAAGCGCGTCGGTTGGCGGTAGGCGCACGACCTTCCTTCTTGGCCTTTGACAGCGCCGAGACAGAGCTCATCGCCGTGTCCAGGTATGGCGTCGAACTCGTCGAACTTTTGGGGGAAAAGAAGCGCTGGGTACCCCTGGGCCAGGGTGAAGGACGAGACGTCTCGATCACGAGAGATGGTTCTCACGCGCTGGTCAGGCGGAGCGACCAGAACGTCATCGAAATCGTAGCGCTCAGCGGTTCGAATGAAACAACGACGCTTTCCTTTGCGGCCCCGGTCACGGATCTGGACTTGTCGCCCGAGGGACGAGCAGTCGCCGTTGTCCGTGACACCTCGGAGGTCGCGACCTTCTTGGTGGAGGAAGTCATCGCCGATCAAGATCGGGTTGATCGAGTGACCCTGCTTGGAGAGATCGTGGGCAGTGCTGAGCTCACCACAGACGGCCATACCGCTGTTCTTTATACGAACGCTAGCGACAGTGCGCGCGTCAGTGTGGTCAACCTGGAGCCGGGCGCGGACTATCTGACTTACCGCACCTTCGACACACAGACGCCCGTCTTTTCGGTCCGCGTGAGTCCGGACGGCGGGCACGCCGTCGTGCAGGCGAAAGGCACCGAGGGCTCGAGTGCAGGGGCGTTTTCCCTGATCAATCTCAAGGAGCAGCGCTTCCCGCGGGTGTTCGGGACAGGGGCTCCGATCGCGCATGTGGATCTCGGCAATCACTACGGCGTGGTGACGGCGACGGACGCAAAGGTCAGCGAAGCTCATCTCATCACCTTGGCCAGCCTTCAAGCTGATACGGTCGCTCTCGCCAGCGCACCCCTTTCGGCGGGGATTTTTGAAACTCTGAATATCGGTTTTGCTGCGCAGAATCATCCCGAAGGCCGAGTGACGTTCTTTGAGTTCGAGGCGGGCGGCGCGCGGACTCTTACTGGATTTGAATTGTCGTCAGAGATTGTGCAGGAATGATGAACACAAAACATCGAAAGCGAGTGAAGGGAGTAGGACTCAGCGCCTTGGTTTTGGCTCTCGGGTGTGTTGCTGCTTGTAGCACACCCGAGACTCAGTATGGCGCGGAGCTCAGGATACCGACCCCTGTGGGCCTCACGGGCGTCGTGGCGGTCCCGGATGAGGGGCTCGACCGCATGCTCTTTTTGAGCGCCAAGACGAGTGAGACTCTGTCGGTTGAGATTGTGCCCATGGGGAAAAACGTCGCCGCGATGGAGGCTTCCGCCGACAAGTCCAGCTTATTTGTGCTCTCTAGGGGCGTCATCCCCCGGCGTTCGCCCGAAGACGAAAGGCCGCGCCTCTCCGTGTACCAAGGCACTTCGGACAGAGAGGCGCGTCTCGTGCAAACTTTCGAGCTCGATGATCCGATGGAACGGCTCGCCCTCGACCGGGAAGGACGCTGGGTGGCGGCCTTTGGTGGAGACGCCAAGGTCGTGAACCCCAATGAGCTGGTGCTCTTCGACTTGTCCGCTGACGCCGGCCTGGAAGGAACGACCAGGCAGAAGTCGATCCGCAGCTTTGGCGGCGCGCCCGAAGAACTCATTTTTACTGAGGAACTTGCGGTACCAAAAGGACCGGCGCGGCGCTTCTTGATCGTGCGAACAGATCGCGACGTCACTCTCGTCGATCTTCATTTCTTAGAGCGTCCAGAAATCACGATCAAGCTCCCGAGCACGTCGACCAACGCCGCGCCGCGTCCCCTTCAAGTCGTCTATGACGATGGTGACGCGGACGACAACACAGATGCGCGCATCGCGATCCGTCTCGAAGGGAGCTCGGACATCGTCATCATCGATCTTGCGGAATCGACGGTGGAAGGTCGCGATTTTTCCCCTACGCCCAACATCGTCGACGTGGGGGGCGTGCCGAGTGCGATTGATTTCGTGCGCACGGACGGGGGACTTCGCCTTGCTGCACTTATCCCCGGGCTTGCGCGCGCAACTCTGGTCAACCCGGAAACGACTCTGGCGGAAGTGGTGGGTCTTCCCGACTCGTTTTCTCAAATGCGCCGCATCACTAGTCTCGTGTCGGACGCTCCCGAGTCTGGTGACGTGGCGCTCCTTTGGGGCAGCTCGAGAAACATCGCCTTTTGGTCGCTCGGCAGCACGAGCGAAACCCCCTACCGCAGCGTCGACACCGCTCAGCTCTCTTTCACCGTGTCCACGGTGCTCGACGTGCCCAAACCCAACGCTCACCTCAAGGTTCTGCGCGGAAACGGACAAGACATCTTTATCCTCGACCTGCACAAGCGTCAGAGCTTTCCTTTGAACACGACGTTTTCAAACGCGAGAGTGAGCGTATCGACGGACGGAGAGCGCCTTTGGGCCTATCAGGGTGACAGTCAGTGGTTTTCCTCCGTCCAGCTTCAGGATCTCCATCCGATTGCCTTGTTCGCGGACGCTGGGGTCGACGCGGTGTTCGATGTGGCGAGCGCGGATGGAGGCCGAGCTGCTCTCTTGCTGCATCTTCAGCAAGGCTGGGACGCGACCATCCTCGACGCCAAGAATCCCGACTCGGCCGGAACTCACTTTTACCCGGCCCTTCACCTTTTGGAGCTTGAACCATGATCAGCACCGCATGCTCCTTTCGGCGTCTCGTGAGCGCTCGGGGACGGCTCTTTGTGACCTCTGGAACTGCTCTTGTGCTGCTTTTGGGCCTTAGCTCAGCCGCGGCTCAAGAGACAGAGCCTCAAGAAACAGCGCCAGCTGAAACCGAAGTGACCGACGAAACAAGCGCCGCGCGGACGGGTCCGGATCTCGAAGAGGACGAAGAAGAAGAAACTCAGGCGAAAGCACCGAACGAAGCTCAAGAGAAAACAGGTGTGAGTGCAGCGAAGGACCCCAAACCCAATGCGTCCAAACCGAAATCAGCTCAATCGAATCCGCAGAAATCCAAGTCAGCTCAATCGAAAAAGCAGAAGCCCAAACCTCCGCAGATCGACTATTCCAAACTTCCCCTCGGCTCTCATCAGTCGCGCATCGATCTCGGAGTGGGCATCTCTTCCACCTGGTACCGTGACGGCACTTTTGACCTCTTTCGGGACAAGAACGCACAGCCCGCTCTGCGCGTTTCCGCCGCAGCGACGTTGCTCACCTGGGAGAAGTGGAGTCTGGCGGCAAATCTGTCCTACGAGCACTTTGAAAGTTCGGCCGAAGCTCGCACTTTGCCGACGCTTCTCCGCGTAGGTCGAGCGCTTTTGGGCGCGGAAGCGCGCTACCATGTACAGCCTTGGATTTTCGGGTACGGCCGGCTTCAGCTCGGCCCTTCCTTCCGGCATTCGACCGTCGGAGAGCCTGCGTCTGACACCCTGCTCGAACTTTCTCGGGCTGGATTTGCCGGTGCAGCGGCCTTGGGCGGCGCCATGCGAGTGGCGGGTTCGCGCGACGGGCGTGAGCGCCTCCCTCGTCTCCACCTCTTCGTCGAAGCGGGCTATGCGTTTTCTTCGGCTCTCAGTCTGACTTACGAAATCAAAGACGACGACGTGCTTCGACCAGAGCCGGTGGATCTCGGGCGGCTTTCTCTGAACGGCGCGCTCGTTTCAGGTGGCGCGATGGTGAGTTTCTGATGTCCTGTCATTCTTCCGCTCAGCGTCTGCGTGTGCGCGCCCTCTCGACTCTCACCCTTTTCGGTGTTGTTCAGATCGCGTGCACCGTGCACAGTGACCCCGGAGAACTCCCCGAAGACGCCCCTGGAACGGGAGGACACTCTTCCAGCGGTCCCGTGGATCTCACTCACAATCCGATCCCGACGGCGAAGAAGCTCGGCTCGGGCACGATCAAGAGCTACGTCGAAGACACCGAGCCCGAGCCTCCGTTTCTCTCCGGCTCTCTTTTCGCCAACGGTTTCACGCTGAGAAATGAAAGCGGAATGGGGGGTGCGGGACCGGTCGTCATCACGGATCCCGTCCTTCAACTGGGACTCGGGACGGGAAACCTCACCACCCTCCTTCTCTTCGATCGCTCCATTTCCATGAGTGATCTCTGGGAAGGGCAACCGCGCTGGCAGGTGGCGGGTCGTGCCTTCATTTCAGGAATGTCGGGCGTGGAAGAGGCGGTCACCGTAGGGACTATCTTCTTTCCCCAAGCCTCCGAGTGTGAAGTGGTTCCTCTTTCGGATCCGCGTCAGATCCAGTTTCAGGTCGGTTCCCGCTTCATTCAGCACTGGGAAGCTTTTCCGCAGGACCGTTTTCCCAGCGGCGGCACCCCCCTCGGTCCCGCTTTCGAACGCGCCAACGATGTCATCAATGAACTTGCCGCTTACGGGATGCTTCCCCCTCAAAGGCGCTTCAGAGTTGCGGTGGTCACGGACGGCAAGCCCAACTGCGGTACGGACGAGGATCGCGTGGTCCATCTCGCAGCGGAGTGGGCTTCTCGGGGCATCGAACTTGCGGTCATCGGCCTGCCGGGCTCTGAAGAGGCGGCTGGATTCTTGAACCGCCTTTCTCAATCCGGAGGAACCCCCGGTTATTCGGCGCCCAAGGATGCGGCCGAAGCGGAAGAGAGTTTCTCCGTGGTCGTCCGCTAAAAGATCCCGATGTGGTCTTCGCCGTCTGAGGAGCGGGAGGCTTCGAGCTCTTGTCGAATGACGCGCGCCAGACGGAAGATGCCCTCTTTGATGCGCTCGTCGTCGGCGTAGCTGAAATTGAGGCGCAGGGTGTTGTTGCGGCTTCGGTCCGGATAAAATGGTTTTCCGGTCACGAAGGCTACATCATGATCGATGGCCTTGGGCAGAAGTTCGAGGCTATCGAGATGTTGCGGCAGATCGAGCCATAAGAACATCCCGCCCTCTGGTCGATTCCAGGTCACTTCGGCAGGAAAATGTTCCTCGATGGCCGCCATCATGATGTCGCGCTTGCGGTGATAGAGGGTTTTGATCTTCTCCACGTGAGGAAAGAGAAGGTTCTGGCGCATGGCGCCGAACACGGCGTGCTGTCCGAAGGTATTCGTGCACAGATCCTGAGCTTGTTTGGCGAGAACCGCTTTGCGGAGCAAGGGCAGGGGTGCAGCGAGCCAGCCCACGCGAAAGCCCGGGGCTAGGATCTTGGAAAACGAGCCCAAGTATGCCACGCGCGATTCTTCATCCAGCGCCTTGATAGGCTTTACGAACTCCCCCTCGTAGCGCAAAAGTCCATAAGGATCGTCCTCGACGATGAGCACATTGTATTGAGAGGCAAGGGCGTACACCTGTTTCCGCCGCTCGAGCGACATCGTCGTGCTCGTGGGGTTGTCGAAGGTGGGCACGAGGTAGATCATTTTGGGGGTGATCTTGCGCGAAGCCAGATCGGCGAGCCGGTCCTCGAGCGCTTGCGGTGAGATGCCGTTTTCATCGATGGGCACGCCGACGACTTGCGCGGAGGCGGCGTTGAAGGTCAAAAGCGCCCCCAGATAGGTGGGAGACGGCGTGATGACCGTGTCGCCCGGATTGAGCATGATGGTGCAGAGCAGCTGTAGAGCTTGCTGAGATCCTGCTGTCACGAGGATGTTTTCTACGTCCTGGTGCGCGCCGAGGTGTTGGCCCATGCCGTCCCCGATGGCTTTACGGAGACGATGATGTCCCTCGGTCGGCCCGTATTGTAGGGCTTCGGCGCCGAAGTCCGTCATGACGCGATTCACCACCTCCCGCAGTTCCTGCATGGGAAACGCTTCCGGATTGGGCAGTCCTCCGGCGAAGCTGATCATTTCCGGACGGTTCAACAGCTTGAGCAGCTCGCGGATCTCGGAGGCGCGTAGGCGCGAGCCCGACACCGAGAACAACGAGGGGAAGTCCAGTTCCATTTTCCTTGACTAACGGCAGAAGGGGCGGCCCGCAAGGCGCTTTTCTCCAGGGCAGAGGACCG
>CAYMQT010000021.1:1099-21530 GCA_964392575.1 uncultured Polyangiaceae bacterium | reverse complement strand
GACCGGCCCCGCCGGGTCGGCCCCGAAAGCACCAGGGCAGAGGACCGGCCCCGCCGGGTCGGCCCCCGAAAAGACCAGGGTCAAGGAATGCGCACCACCGGCGCGTAGGCGCAAACGGAAACCTCTTTTTGAGAAGGCGGCTTCCTAGGGCGAATGCTACGGGTGCGTGCCATGAAATGGACTCAGCTTGGATCGGTCTTTCTTGTATTTGTCAGTGTGTCGTGCGGCGGCTCCGGTGAGGGTTCCGTCTGTGGAGCGGACATTCCTGCCACCGCAGGAGGCTACTGCACGCAAGGCAACAAGATCCTCGACGCCAACGGAGAGCAGAAGGTCTTTCACGGGGTCAACCGCCCTTCGCTCGAATGGGACTACGGCGGGATCAAACTCAATGCGGCGGATTTTGAGGAGATGGCTTCTTGGAAAGCCAATGTCGTCCGGCTGCCGCTCAATCAGGCCTTTTGGTTTGGTGGTCAGAGGGAGATCTACAAAAACCGTGTCGACCAAGTCGTGGGCTGGGCCCTCGATGCCGGCCTGCATGTCATCATCGATCTGCATCGGGCACCCCTCGAAGGTGCGGAACTCAATGAGCAGCAGGACATGACCAACGAGCAATCGCTTGAGTTCTGGAAGGAGGTGGCGGCGCTCTACAAGGACGAGCCGGAGATCAGTTTCGATCTCTACAATGAGCCGCGCAACATCACCTGGGCTCAGTGGCGCAACGGAGGCAATCATCCCATGGGCTGGAAGATCGTCGGAATGCAGCAACTCTACGACGCGGTTCGGAACGCCGGGGCCAAGAACTTGGTGCTCGTCGGAGGGCTCAACTGGGCCTACGAGTTTTCGGGTCTGCTCGACAATCCGCTCGACGGGTACAACATCATCTACGTGACTCACCTGTATGGTTTCAACGGCAAGCGCCCAGAAGACTGGGCCGAGGATTGGCTTTTCCTCAAAGATCGGTACCCACTCATGATCGGCGAGTTTGGTCCGAGTCACAACGAGGGGGCGTTTGAACTCGAATATGTCGAGGAAGTCCTCCGGGTGGCGGACGAAAACTCGCTCAGCTGGACCGCGTGGGCCTGGTACAATTTTTCGACCAACAATCTCTTCGACGAGAACTGGCAAACCGACCCTCCGAACTACTCGATCACCCCCTACGGTCAGCTCGTCAAAGATCGGCTTGCGACCTACGACTGAGCCGCAGGGTAGAGTCGTTTCTTGAGCGTCATCAGTCGAGCGTCGGTGTCGTCCACTCGCGCCAGGTGGAAAGATTGCCCGTGGTGTTGCCTGCGGCCGTGATCACCCCTGGGGCATTTCCGTCGTCCAGCAGAAACTTGCGCACGTTGTCCTTGAGGGGCTGGACGTGCTCTGGGCGCGCCAAGCAGTGGTCTCCGCTGGCGACGGCGGAGTGGTACGAGATGTTTTCTCCCGCGCCGAGCGCTTTGTAGACCTCGGCGCCGCCGAGAGCAGCAACGTGAGCCGACTTCGGACCCAGGTTGGCGATGTAGGGGTTGTCGAGGATCAAGAGACCTCGGGGCGCCACGAGCGCCGCGACCATGTGGGTATCGATGGGGATCTTGGTCGGGCTGCTGGTGAACGCACTGAAGGCATCACCAAACCAGTAGGTTTCGCCGTATGCGCTGCTCAGGGACTGAGCCCCTTCTCCAGGGATGCCACGAAAGATGGGGACCCCGGCGGTGCCCGATTCAAAGGGGATCGTCAGAGCCAGGCGCTGATCGAAAACGCCCGCCACGAAAGTTCCTTTTCCGAAGCGAGAACAACCGGCCACCGCCATCCGGTCCGCTCGGAGCAAATCTCCGCCAAACTCATCGATGACGTCGATGATACGACTCACTCCCCAGGCCCAGGCGGCAAGGAGACCCGTGCTGCTGTTTGAGCCGTAGATGTCGTAGAAGGCTCCCCCTTTGTTACTGCGCGATGCACTCTCGCTCCCCACGGTGTACGGATCGTAGCTAATGATCGCGACCCCCTCTCCCTTGACGACGCTGGCCTGGGAGAAGCCGAAGAAACCTGCGCCGTAGCTCACGAGTGCCGGGTAAGGTGCCGTTCCTCCGCTGGGAAGTTCTACGCTCACGCTGAAGCTGCTGTTCTTGCCGCCGTGTGAGATCTGAATGGAGATGCTGTTGCTACTGACGGTGCCGGTGACGCTGTCGGGCTTGGGCGGCTTCTCTCCGTAAACATACTTCTCGGCCTGCTTTTTGATTTCGTTTCGCCGACAGCGCCACTCCGCTTTCGTCATGACAGAGGTCCCGTCCAGCTTCTTGAACGGATCGGGGAGTAGCGTGATGGTGCCGAGCGATCCGGCCTCCGCGAGGGTCACCGCGGGACAATCGAGACCGTCGTCTTCTACAAACCCGCCCGAGGGGAGAGACGCCGCGCCGCCTGTTCCCGGGTTGCGCATAGGATCCTGATCTCCCCCTGATCCTCCACTGTTGGGGGCGGATCCGCTTCCCGGCGCTCCCCCGGAGGAGCTTCCACCTGCACCGAAGGGGAGCCCATCCCCGTCGCCATCCCCATCGCCTTCTTGTTCGTCCTCTCCGTCGTCATCTATTTGCTCAAGGGCGCAGGCGGGAAGGGCGAGGCTCAGGCTGAGGGCGCAGCCCAGGTGAGCCAGGGCTCTTGGAAGGGTGGGAGATGGTTTTCTGAGACCTGACATTGCTTTTCGTGATTCCCGTTTCCGGTGACTTTGATCGCTCGCGGAGGGTTTGGAAGGAGGAGACTTTTCTCCTCCAGCTGATGGAAGAATCAGGTCGGAGCGGACGTGTGAATTTTTGTCTCACCGCATGAGTGTGCTTCCGATTTTGAGCTGGCACGCTGCGCTTCCTCACAAATTATAAAATATAATCAATGAGTGCTTGATGAGTCTTCGTTTCGTTTTGGCGCTTCTCTTTGACCCTCTTTCTCCGCAAAAGGGCCGAGGATATTTACCCGGAACGTAAACTTACATGCAGACTGTTTATGTGGGAGAAACCTCGCGTGGGTGCTAAATTGGAAGCGCTTTGACACACTTCAATTCGAGTCATCTCTTCCTCTCCTTTGCGACCGTTCTTGCCCTGGGGGGCGCTTGCTCAGCGCCTGCCGGGAACACTGAACCGGACAGTGATTCTGATTCTGAGGGCGACTCCGATGCGGCCGACGGGATCCATCTGGGTGACGGTGACGATGATTTGGGAGAGATTGACACTCGTCCGGCGCCTCCGGGTTGTGGTGACGGAAAGCTGACGGAAGACGAAGCGTGCGATGATGGTGGCCGCGATGGCGGCGACGGTTGCTCGGCCAACTGCTTGGTCGTGGAGTCCGGATTCATTTGTCGCGTTCCCGGTCAACCTTGCGAACCGTTCGCGAAATGCGGCGACGGAATTCCGTCGTTTCCCGAACAGTGCGACGACGGGGGTCTCGTGCCTGGCGATGGATGTTCGGCGACCTGCAAGACGGAGATTGGTTTCAAATGTGAGGGTCGCCCGAGCACATGTGTGCCGACCCTTTGCGGCGACGGAAAAATCGAAGGAGCCGAGCTTTGCGACGATTCCAACGCGCTGCCTTTCGACGGATGCAGCGTGGATTGTCAGATTGAACCTTCCTGCACGGTCGGTGGGGGATGTACCTCGACTTGCGGCGATGGGATCGTTCTCGGTTCAGAAGGTTGCGACGACGGGAACAGTACCGACGGTGATGGGTGTTCCGCAGACTGTCAGCCGGAGCCCGGCTACACCTGCACGGGCGAGCCATGCGAGAGGGTCGGCGGAGAGTGTGTTCTGCGCGTGCCGGCTATCTTTCGCGACTTTCCGCTGAGTCATCCGGATTTTGGACTCTACAATGCCGAGCCGTCAGCACCGTCCGGCAATGACACCGGAATGGTGGCGACCAATCTGGATGCTGAGGGGAAGCCAGTACCGGCGAATCCCGGGAACGTGACCGGACTTGCGAACTGGTACCGGAGCGGTCAGGGCGGGAGCACCGGCCCCATTTTGGGCAGCATCGTTTTGTTTGGAGACGGTCAGGGCAAGTTCGTCAACCGTTACCTAGACGACGGAACACGGTGGGAAGTTCCGCTGGGAGCTCCCTCGTGCCAACCGGCTGATAACGGAGGACTTCCTTGCCCGGTGGACGGTAACCCCCTGTTCTTTCCCCTCGACGCGATCTCGAATCCCGCGGATTCAAACGTCTACGATGCCGAAGTGCCTCAGCCGCTGTATGGCGGCTTCAACCTGACAAACAACGTCTTTCCCGGACACAATTTTCATTTCACCACCGAGGTGGCGTACTGGTTCGTTTTCGATCCGGCGGCCAATGCGCAGCTCACCTTTGTGGGTGATGACGATGTGTGGGTGTTCATCAACGGTATTTTGGCGGTGGACATCGGAAACAAGCACGAACCTAGAGGCGGCCGCATTGCGCTCGGAGCGACGACGGCCACCGTCGGATCGAGCACCGATCAGAGCTTTCAGGTTTGGAATGAGACGACGCGCCCCATCAGCGATTTTTCCCTTACGGCGGGCGGCGCTTACGAAATCAAGGTCTTCCACGCCGAACGTTCGCCCAGGTCTTCCTCTTTTCAGTTGACGCTGGCCGGCTTCGACGCGTCGAAGAGTGATTGTCAGCCCGAGTGCGGCGACGGGATCCTTGGCTTTGGTGAGGAGTGCGACGACGGAGTCAATGACGGCGGGTACAACGAGTGTCAACCGGGTTGTGTCCTCGGCGGGTACTGCGGGGACGGCATCGTCCAAGAAGGCGAAATCTGCGATGACCGCGATCCCGCGGCTCCGAGCAATTGTCAGGGCTGCCGTCTCATCGTGGTGCGTTGAGATGCGGGTGCGTTGAGACGTACGGGTGCGCTGAGACGCGGGTGCGTTGAGACGTACGGGTGCGTTGAGGTACGGGTACGGTGAGACAGGCTCATTTCCGGAGAGCAAAAACCTACGCCCCTGCTGGAAGAAACTGTCACTGCTGAAAGTCCGGCGAAGAAAAAAACCGGAAAACTAGAAAGTGGGGAAACGACAGATCTTTGGCGCATGGAAAGGCTTTCACGCGCGACTATCTGAGCTACCTTATCTCTGGAACTTCGTGCGCAAAAATAAATTCTCAAATACCCTTGGTGTTGCTTTGTTGGTCGGTGCGGTGGCGAGTGCCTGCAGCGCTCCCCCGGCGAAGAAGACCAATGATTCCGATTCCGACTCGGATGGCGGGGATGGCGATTCCATCGACCCCGATGGCGTCCTGCCTGATGGGACGAGCGCGGCGGCTGCGTTGCCGGCGCGCATCCGTCGCCTCACGAATGCGGAGTATGACGCTTCGGTCAAGAGTCTCCTCGGGACCGTACAAGCGCCGTCTCAGACTTTCCCTCCGGACACCCGGCAGCAGGGATTCACCCTCAATGAGGCGCAGCGGATCGATCCCGTGTTGGCGCGGCAGTTAGACGCTGCTGCTCAGAGTTTGGCCTCGGAGGCGGTGGCGAACTTGGAGCTGTTGGCGCCCTGTGCGGATCCAGAAACTTCCGGACTCGCCTGTGCTGCGACGTTCATCGCTGATTTTGCGACCCGGGCGTATCGACGTCCGCTCACACCCGAGGAAACGGAAGGTCTCTCCGTGCTCTATCAAGTGGCCGCTGAGGGGGCGACCTACAAAGACGGTATCGCTCAGATCATTCGCGGAGTTCTGCAATCGCCGGGATTTCTCTATGTGACGGAGCTGGGCGACGGGACCGGGACGGGGGTTGTGACCCTCACCCCTTACGAGCTTGCGTCCGTCCTTTCCTATCTTTTGACGGGTGCTCCCCCAGATTCTGAGCTTTTGACCCTGGCGGCATCGGGAGAGCTCATGCGTGCCGAAGTGAGGGAATCAGAAGCCGTCCGTCTGTTTCATACGGCTCTGGGGCAGGAGCAGGCGGTGCGCTTCGCCCGTGAGTGGCTGGGCGTCGACCGGATTCTTTCGACGGCCAAGGACACGCAGGTGTACCCCGCGTATGAGGCGTTACGCACGGCGATGTCCAATGAGACTCACGACTTTGTGATGGCGACTTTGCTGAGCAGCGGGGGCGACGTGAGGGAGCTTTTGGGCGCCCCGTGGACGGTGGTGAGTCCTGAGCTTGGTGCCCTTTACGGAGCTCCGGCAGGAGGACGTGTGGACGTTCCGTCAAGACCCGGCTTGCTCAATCAAGCAGCTTTCCTTTCTGTGTACGCGCATGCCCACGAAACGGCGCCTGTCCTTCGTGGGACCGCGATCATGCGCCGGGTCACGTGCTTGGAGATAGAGCTTCCTGTCAATCTGAGCGTGGAAATTGTCTCGCCGGTCCCTGACCCGATGCTTACGACACGTGAGCGATTCGCCATTCATTCTGCAGATCCCGGCTGTGGCAGCTGTCATCGGCAGATCGACCCTCTCGGGTTCTCCTTTGAACAGTTTGACGGCATGGGTGCTTACCGGACGCAAGAAAACTCGCGACCGGTGGATTCTGCCACTGAAGTGGAACTGGGGCTTGATTTCGACGGACCCTACGGGAGCAGCTCTGAGCTTGCTGTGGCGCTTTCAGAGAGTGAAGAAGTGAGACAGTGTCTCGCCAGACAGATTTTTCGCAGTGGTTCAGGCGAAGGCATCGGTGCCGAAGAGAGCGAGGAGGGATTCATCGCCTCCTGGAAGAAGCTCCCGGCTGAGGCGCAAGGAAACCTTCTCCGACTCTCCATCGCTTTCGCTGCTTCTGATCTCTTGACCTATAGGATGACCCCATGAAAAGTCCTGCTAGGCGTAGCTTTCTCAAGGCAGTGGGTGGTGGAGCTGCCTCGCTTCCCTTCGTGACCATGCTTTCGGACTCGGTCGCGCAGTCCGTAGGCGAAGATTTACCCCTCAAGTTTATCGGAGTTTATCACCCGCACGGAGTTTCGGCTGAGTACTTTGTTCGGCGAGAAGGAGAAACAGAGACGGACTTCGACCTCACGTTTGCGGACTGCTCGCTACAACCTTTCGACGACGCTGCGACTTACGGCCGGAGCTTCAAGGACAAGATCATCACCATCGAGGGGCTCGATTTGCTCTCCTCCGCCAATGGTCACGACACGGCCGCCACGATCCTCACAGGAAGTCGCGTGGCGACGCTCCCGGGCAATCTCTCCCTCGATCAGTACCTTGCGTACGAGAAGGGGTTAGGGGCCGACACGCGCGTCGCCTCCATCGCACTTTCCGTGGGAGATGATCGAGCGACGGCCGGCACCTGCCTCTCCTTCGGTCCGGGGGGCGCGCCCATGCCCAAGATCATCGATCCGGTTCAGGCCTTTGACTTGCTCTTTGCCGGATTCGTTGTCGGTGACGACCCGGAAGCGATTGCTGCTGCTGCGCGACAGCGCCTCCTGGGCAAGAGCGTCATTGATTTCGTGAACGCGGACATCAGTCGATTGCACGCTCGGGTCGGACCGCGCGAGCAACAAAAGTTGGATCAGCATCTGACCTCGCTCAGAGAACTTGAAAAACAGTTCTCCGAGGCAGAAGTGGGGGTCAACTGCATGGTGCCCGGTCGTCCAGATGCGACCGCTTTTCCGTCGTATCGCATGTACAACGGAGGAGAGCCTTACTTCTCGGTCATTTCAAACGCTTTCATCGACGTTCTGGCGCAAGCGATGGCCTGTGACATCACGCGCTTTGCCACGCTCTTTTTGGGTGACCTCAGCTACGACGGAAACCCGCTTGGACTTCCGGCGGACAATCATGGGGGCGTGGCCCACACGTACAATCCCTCGATCCTCGGCAATGACGGTCATGCTCAGGCCGGCGACCCGGCGACTTGGCTGCCTTTGGCTCAGATCAATCGCTACAACTACGGTCAGATCGCCCGCCTCATGCAGCGTCTGGACGAGTACGGAGTGCTTGAGAGCAGCTTGATCTACGCCTCCAGCGACATGGGAAACCCCAATCTCCACAGCACTCGCAACGTGCCCACCCTCCTCGCCGGTGGGGCGGGAGGGAAGTTCACCATGGGTCGGAGAATTCAACTCGGGCGAGACTGCCCGGTGACCAACGAGTGGTGTCAGCATGGTGACGCGGATTTCGCCGGGGTGACCAACAATCACCTCCTCGTATCCATCCTGCAGGCCTTTGGTGTGGAAGAGGATACCTTCGGTACACAACCGGACGTTGCGGACAGGACGGGCGCTCTTTCAGAACTTGCCTAGCTCGTCCTGCCGGCGTCTGCGACGGAAAGAGCGAGGGCTTTTGCTACGCCCTCTCCATAGGCCGCGTCTGCTTTGTGGCAGTTTCTGATGTGACGCAGCTTGATGTCCCGGGGCGCGTCACCCATGGCGCGAGCGGTATTTCCAAAGAGAGCTTCGCGCTGGACCTCATTCATGAGGCGAAAGAGCGCGCCTGGCTGAGAGTAGTAGTCGTCATCCTCGCGGTGATCCCAGTGGTCCGCGGCGCCATCGAGCGCGAGAGGGGGCCCACGGAACTCCGGCTGCTCTTGCCATTGTCCCTCGCTGTTGGGCTCATAACCCAGGGTGCCTCCTTGGTTCCCATCGACGCGCATGGCTCCGTCGCGATGGTAGGAATGGAAAGGACAGCGAGGTGCGTTCACCGGGATGAGCCCGTGGTTCACGCCGAGCCGGTAACGCTGGGCGTCTCCATAGGAAAAGAGCCTTCCTTGCAACATCTTGTCGGGAGAAAACCCGATGCCAGGCACCACATGGGCGGGGTTGAAAGCCGCCTGTTCGACTTCCGCGTGGTAGTTTTCTGGATTTTTGTTGAGCTCCAGGAGCCCGACGTCCTGTAAGGGGTAATCAGCGCTGGGCCATACCTTCGTGAGATCGAAGGGGTTGTAGCTACACTGAACGGCGTCCTTTTCTGGCATGATTTGAACGCGCATTTTCCAACGCGGAAACTCGCCTTGCGAAATGGTGTCGAACAGATCGCGCTGATGACTTTCGCGGTCCTTGCCGACGAGAGTCTCCGCTTCGGCGTCGGTGAGGTTCTTGATGCCTTGCTCCGTATGAAAGTGAAACTTGACCCAAGAACGCTCGTTTTTTGCGTTGATGAGGCTGAAGGTATGACTGCCGAACAGGTGCATGTGACGATAACTCGCCGGGATGCCGCGATCGCTCATCGTGATGGTGATTTGATGGAGCGCTTCGGGGAGAGATGTCCAAAAATCCCAGTTGTTTTTGGCGCTCCGCATGTTGGTGCGGGGGTCACGTTTCACAGCATGATTGAGATCAGGAAACTTCAGTGGGTCGCGTAAGAAAAAAACCGGTGTGTTGTTGCCGACGAGATCCCAGTTGCCCTCCTCGGTGTAGAACTTGATGGCCACCCCGCGAATATCGCGTTCCGCGTCGGCTGCGCCCCGTTCACCGGCGACGGTAGAAAACCGGAGGAAGAGGTCCGTCTTCTTGCCGACTTTCGAGAAAATCTTGGCGCGCGTAAAAGCGCTGATGTCGTGCGTCACCGTGAAGGTTCCATAAGCAGCGGAGCCCTTGGCGTGCATCCGCCGCTCGGGGATCACTTCACGATCGAAGTGTGCCAGCTTCTCCAAGAACCACACATCTTGCAGGAGCTGGGGCCCGCGGCGTCCGGCGGTGAGAACGTTTTGGTTGTCCGGCACAGGTGCTCCCGCTTGTGTGGTGAGCTTCTTGGATTCTGACATGGTGACTCTTCCTCGTTGTCGGGCGGTTCTAGTCTTCCGCCAACCCCAGCATGGAAAGCCCAGATCCTTTCCCTGTCAAAGGAGAATCCATAAGGTTCGTCGATATTGAGAGTCAAGATTGAGAGTCAAGCGAGCGTTCGCGAAAACTTTTCCGAAAATCGTAGGGTTCGAACGAGAACTGCGCTTGGTCGGGAGCCTCCGAAGTCGTCTACCACCAGGCTTCCATCTGCATCCCCCCATTCACCCCGCTGTTCTTGTCATCGTAGTCGATACCGCCGATCTGACCGACGAAGTCCTCAGTCCAGCGAGCCAGCGTAACGAAGGCGCGAACCGACGGACGGCTGTTGAAATGATCGCCCAAGGACACTTGTGGTGCGAACGTAAGTTTGTAGAGGGCTCCAGCCGTCGCAGCTGTTTCATCCTTCACCCAATCAACACCGCCCTCGGCGGCGAGGCTCACGTAGTGCGTAAAATGCACGATCGGCCGCAGGCCTGCCGAAAACCAATCCTGGGGTCCAAGCGCGTCGCCGTAATCGGTTCGTTGATAAATCACGGCGGGACCCACGGAAAAGTAGCGGCCGAGCTTGGCAGAAAAGTTTTCCGTGACCCGAAACCGAAAGGAGCCCGGTTCGTCGACTCGGATGAACACCCCTTGATCGAGGGTCTGAGTTTCAAAACCAGCAGTGAAAGTTTTTGCCGGCCCGGTTCCGTACTGTACGGAAAACTTGTTTACTCCGTCTTGACTGATGAAATGATCTGCGGTGTGGACAAAGTGAAAGCTCATCCCTTCGCTGCCTGGGACAGAGCGCCCCGTCTGATCTTCTCCGCTCCGTTCGAGGGCAAAAATGAGACCAAATTCTGCTCGCCCGGCGAAAAGCGGCAAGTCATAGATCCGAAAATCGAAGTTGGACTTGCTCCAGCCGGCTCTGTTCGTTGGATCGGGCTGAGGCAAATATCCTAGGCCGCTCGTAGAGCCGGCTCCGATCCAGGCAAAAGCCATTTTGGCCGCGCCTATTTCAATGTCCTCGACGCCACCGCCGCCGCCGCTCATGTCCCAAAAAAAGAAGTCGTTGATGTGGATGTCGTGCCGCCGGTAAAAGCGATTTCCTGCCCAAAACTTGGCTTTGGGTTGAGAAGAAATCACATTTCCGAGGGAGGCCCATACTTCAGGGAGACCTACGTTTGTGTCCGCGGACGAGTTCAATGACTCGTAGGCATTGAAGAAGTTGAGGCGAAGCTGAACTCTGGCCACCGGACCCGAGGGAGTTCCGTCGGGTCGCAGCCCCTGATCCATGTGAAACACTCCGGGCAAGTACACATTCTTGCCGAGGATGAGTTCTCCGTAATTTTCTGCTTCGTTGCCGAGGCGGTATTTGGCGCCCGCACCCGGGGCACGGAACCCTTGCATCGGTCCCCCCTGATCGTTCCTCCCATAGCCAGCCCGAAAATAGCCGCCAATATCTACGAATTCGGACAAGACCTTTTCGAAGCGATCCGCCAGGATGCGATCTTGGTATGCGAGCGCCTGCGTTCGGCTTTCCGTATCATTCTTGAAAGAGCTGCGGGCGAATTCCCTTGTTCGGTCAACCTGAGTGTCTTCTCGACAGGGCTCGGGCTTCACTTCAGCCGCTTCAGCTCTCCCCGTGTTCAACAGGACGGCACAGTCCAACAGGACGGCGCAAAGGCACGAACGGACCGTGGAAAGTTCAGAAAGGTGAATCATGCTCGAAAAACAATAGATCGATGACTACCTCGATAGAAGCCCGGTCAGAATTCAAGCAGCACGAGGCTGATCGCTGGTTGAAAGTGCCCTGCCGGATCCACGGCAGGTCCTTTGAACTCTTCTGGGACCGTCTGCCACTGGTCGTAGACTTCTCCATTGACCACAAACCGTGGCGCGCCGGTCGGAGCAGTTCCGGACAAGTGATACCCGGTGCCGGGCGGCGCCGTTCCAAGATTCTTGCCGGATGCTACGGTCTCCACTTGTCCATCGCCGTCGACATCCGCGACGATCCAAGCGACATTGAGCAGGCGATGGTACGTCCCGTCCCGGCGCATTTGAGGGAGTTGACGGTTGAAGGCCCGAATGATTTCTTCTGCCCCCTCTTTGTCACGACGCAGGGCTAAGTGCAGGCTTCGTGTAGCGAGCGGGGAGCTTGCCACTTTAAGGCGATTTTCTGCCTTTTCCGGCTCATACTGAAAGAGGAAATAGGTCAGAAGTTCGTCCACGACGATGTAGTCGACTTCTTCTTTCAACAGAGCGCGAAGGTTGTCCTCGTCGCTATCAGCATAGACCAGCTTGGGGCCCTTCGCTTCCAGAATTTCTGATCCATAGGCATAGTTACTGACGACTCCGAGGCGCTTACCCACGAGTTCGGATACGTCTTTTGCGCTCACGTCCGCATCGACACGCCCGAGGAGAACGAGGCGATTTTCCAGATAGGGCTCTGAGTAGAGCAGGTATTTCTCGCGCTCTTCACTGAGCCAGAGCGCTTCCGAACCCTCAAACGTACCGTGCTCGAGTTCACGCATGAGGTCTTGCTGACCCACGATGGTGCTCTTGATAGAGATCCCCTCACGCCGGAGCGCTTCCGCAACGAGCTCAATCGCATATCTCGGCTTGCCTGCTTTGTCGGTAAAAGGCGCCCAGACACCAGAGGCCAAGGAAAGGGGGGCGCTTGCTACTTCGACAGAAGTCTCCTGCTCCTCCTGTGTCAGGGCAGTTGCCGCTTGAGGAGCAGGAGAAGATTTCTGACAGCCGAAGAGGCAGAGCAGCACCAGACAGGAAAGAACGCGCTTCTTCCTCCGAACCGACGCTGCTTCAAAATCGTTCTCGATGCTCATGCCGCTACGTTATCAGTTGTCCGTCGCTTGAACAGGGGGGGCGAAGAACCGAAATCTCAGACGCGTCAGAAGCAGCCCTTTCAGAACTTGCCTAAGTCTTTGCGAAGCAGTGATTTTAAGACGCTTTCGGGTAGATGAAGATCTCGAATCGCGCCACGGACTTTTTTGCGTCGCGGGGATTGCCTTCGAAATGAGCGGCACCGACGGCCCGCAGCTGAGTGCCCGCTACGCCACATTTTTCGATCGCTAACGCGACCTCGGAAGCCATCATTGAACTGAGCTGCCAGCTGGAAACGAACTGCTTTGCGAGCAGGCGGCTCGATGGTTCGATGCCGTTTTGGTGTGCGACGACTTGTGTCGGGAAGGCCGCGTGCTTGGGGATTGAGCGCGCCATCTGGCAGAGAAGCTCTGCCCCTTGAGCGTGAACGAAAGTCTTGTGGGGATAGACGAGGTGAAGCGAGTCGATGACGACAGATACGCTGCGTTTCCCCTTCTTCACGCTGAACTGCTTGCGCTCGATGGGAAGTTTGAGGGTGCGTAGGAGTTCCGCGTAAAGTTCGTCGATAGCTTGAGATTCCGAAGACGCAGCTTGAGAAATGTCGCTCAGTTCGGCCTTGAATTCGTTTTTCTCCGTAGCCTCCTTCGCGAGCTCGCGACTTGTTTCCTCGAAAGCCTGAGTCGCTTGAGCGTATTCCTTGGACAAGCTCAAAAATTGCTTCGAAAGCGTTTGATTGGCCGAAAGCAGGGGGACATAGAACCCGAGAACAAAGGTGAGTCCCAAGACAACGTAGATCCCCTTGAGCCAGCGGGGAGTCCGGCGTCGCGGTCCGCTTGTGTCCCCTGTCTCGGGAGCGTGCTCTGGGGTCTTCTGTGCGGGAGCGTGGGCGTCCGAGTATTCCATATGACTATGTTTTGCCTCGCAGGCGTGACCCTACCGCGCGTGGGTTGGAAACGAAACCTGGTTCGCGTGCCGAGGGTGCCCTACCATCGGCTTGAGGAAGGCCGAAGTCATGCAACCGCCGAAACCCAACCACCCGCCGAAGCCCGTTTCCCTTCCGCGCCCCTCTCTGCCGAAATCACTCCCGCCTCCGCCTCCCGTGCCGGCCCCTGCTCCTTCGTCAAGGTTCGCCTCGCCGCTCGCGCCACCGGTTCATGTCGAACCGAGCGCTCCGGTCCCCGCTCGCGTTCCGCCCCCGAGCGTTCCGCCTCCGGCTCTGCCGCCCCCGAGTCTCCCGTCTCCGGCTCTGCCCCCCGCTTTCACGGAGTCGGTGCAGGAAACTGAGCTTGTCTTCGAAGCGTCTCCGGCTCTGCCTCCCGCTTTCGCGGAGCCCGTGCAAGAAACCGATCTTGTTTTTGAAACGGCTGAGCCGAGACTCGCACAGCCCTCTTTGGTTCGACGCACGCTCCGACGGATCGCGGAACGGAAGGACAAGGGAACGCTTGCGGTTTGGTGCTTCTTCGGATGCGTAGGGCTGCTTGTCGTTCTTCAGCGAAACGGAATCTTCTATACCGTGGCCAACTTTATCGGTCAGGGCCGAGAGTATGTGGCGCTAGAGACGGAGCTGCTGGGCGGCCCGGGCGAGGGAACGCAAAGGGGCGCCGAAGCACTGCTCCGAGCGTCTCTTCCGTCCGGGCAAGTGCCGTTTTCCGAAGTTTCTGCGCGAGTGAAGCAAGAGAACCCCTAGCGGGAACATTCCGCGTATCTCGTGACGAAATAGAGGAAGGCGTCGTAAGCATCGTCACCGGATTTCACGAACTTATCGTGCCCTCCATGCGGGACCCCGCCCTCGACTTCTGCGAGGGGTTTCAAGATCAGGAGGCTGTCTTCTGGTTTTTGGAGGTCGATGTAGGGACCGCTCAAAATACGCTCCATGCTTCCGAGGGATGCGACGCGGCAGTCGCCTGTTCGCTGAAAGAGGTGAGGGGCGTCCGCCGTGGCGCTGTTTTCTTCCGTGAAGTGACAAGGGCTACAGCGTGAGCGATGCTTGTAAACGGTGCCGCGAAAGAGGCGATCCATCGTCTCTCGGCCGCAGTCGCCCGGATCTGTTTCCGCCTCGAAGGGGGAAAGGAGGTCGTCGCCGGTCTCGCATTGGGTCGAGGTGACTTCTGAACAGGCTACGTTCTGACAGCTGCCGCATTCCGCTTCATGCTCGATCCATTCGAGAAAAGCGGCCCGCTCTTCTAAAATGACGTCCGCCGTAATCAGTTGGCTTTCGGGCTCTGCCCTCTCGATCCAGCTCAAAAGGACGCTCGTTTCTGGGTCCTCGAGGTTCACGAGTCCCTCTGCTTGAAGGCACGCCATGGATTCACAGGCCGTGTCACGGAGAAAGGAAGCCAGGCGCACGCCACCGACGTGACATTGGCCGCAGGTTTCCGGGTGCTCAGCCGAGAGAAGAGGTTCGATGCGGCGGGCAAACAGTTTTCCAGGGGACTCATCACAGGTCCCGGCTTCGGGGACGACCGCGTCGACTGTGGTGCATCCGTAGATGAAGCCGAGGGCTGCACCGAGCAGAGACGTCGCCGCCAACGCTGGCCTCACCCGTCTTGGGTGGGCGGCGGCTTCGCCCTTGCCAGTGATGAGATGCGCTTTAATCACACGAGTGCTCCACCGGATCTTCGGTGGCGCCCGTGCAGGCGACTTTGCAGCGGTCGTAGTGTTCCGTGCAGTCTTCGGCCACGTTTCGATGCCCTAGTTCGTGACACTCGCTGACTTCTTCATCAGTCACGGGACCGACGACGTGGCAGAGGGCACCTAGTTCACAACACTTCCTTAGCCCTTCGGCTTCTTCATCTCCTGAATCTTGGTCGGCATCATCGTCACCGCCACAAGCGGTTGCTAGAAGAACAGCGGTTGAGAGAAGAACGGCGGTTGAGAGAAGAACGGCGGTTGAGAGAAGAACGGCGGTTGAGAGAAGAACGGCGGTTGACGAAAGCAAGTGAGGACGCATGGCTCAAGGTAGAGGGAAGCCTGGAGAGCGTCGCATTTTTCTCCCCCGACGCAAAAATGGGCCCCAGAACAGGTCACGGGAGCGCCCTTGCTGGCTTCTGGTTGCCTGACAATGCTCCTCCCTTTGCCTCTTATTTCTTGCCTATTGTTCCAGGGTTAGGCAATCCTGGTCCCGCAGCGACTCAGTCATTCTTGCGACTGTAGCGAGGGGATCTAGGAGATGAAGAAGATGAAGAACCTGATTGGACCAGGCCTTGGCCTTTTAACGCTTTTCTTTGCGGGGTTAGCCTCAGCCGCGGAAGCACCTGAGGCCGCCCCCGCGCAAGCCTCAGAGTTTCCACGGGTAGGGGGGCATGTGGGGTTAGCGCTCCCGCTAGTAACGATAGACAATCCCACGACGGCCATAGGTGCGGACTTCTTCAAGCTTGGTCTGGCTCCGGGCATCACCGTGAAGCTAGACGAGCGTTGGGCCATCGATTTTGAATTCGTCGCCTACAGCGACTTCAGCGACGGTCCGCCCGGGGGCAACCTCAGTTCGCTCGTGATCGACCCGGGCCTCATCTACAATTTTGGCTTTGCTCTCGCAGGCCTGCGCGCAGCCGTCCACGTCGGCGGAGGAAACACGCAGAATTTCGGCGTGATCCCCATCATTCTCAAGACCTTCCCCATCAGCAAGAAGGTCTCCTTCTTTGCAGAGCTCGATTTGCCCGTGTTCTTCAGTAACAACGGCGCAGCGCTCACCGTCCAGCCGCAGTTTGGTGTCGGGTTCTAGAGGCCCGACCGCCCGGCCGGAGCCGAGTGCGTGCCTTGTGGGGTGGGGTCAAAAAGACCCCAGCGCGGCGAAGTCGTTGAAACTGTTCGAGACAGCTTTCGATAATGAAACGCTCACGGTGAAATAATCCTTGAGAAAAAAAGATGACCCCTTTTCTGAAAGCGCTGCCTGGTTGCGTTCGGAAAGGTGACTGAGGTGGTGCGACGACCCGACATCACAATCAGTTCACAGGGGGATAGAGAGATGAGAGAAACGATTGACGAGCGAATCGGCAGAGGTTTCGAGAAACCAGGTCATTTCCCTGAAGAGAACAGACAAAAGCCCCGAGGGAGTTTGATGAAGTCAGCGATTCTGATGACGTTCATCTCTGTGGGGGCCGTGCTGAGCGCTTGCGCTGGCGAAGGAGCTACCGAAGAGCCTCTGATTTCAAGCACATCTCAGGCGCTCACGTTCGCGCAGCATCAATCCGTGTGCGCGTCTGATCCCCGCGTTGTTGCGGGTCTGGTTCCGCTCGAAGTTTGTGTGGGTGCGGGTCTCTTCTTTCGAGAGACTTTTGATGGAAACGGTCGTACCTGCGCGAGTTGTCACCGGGTGGAGCGCAATTTCACCATCGATCCGGAATTTATCGCCAGTTTGCCGGCGAACGATCCGCTGTTCGTGGCAGAATTCAATCCAGCGCTGGCGAATCTGGAGCGATCTCCGCAACTGCGCGCGAGCAGTCTGATCCTGGAAAACGTTGATGGCACGGAACCTGGAGGGCCAAATGTGCGTTTCGTTCTGCGCTCGGTGCCGCACAATCTGTCGATGGGGACGAGCATCCTGACTCCGACGGGCCAGCCATCACCTCCCCAGGAGCGCACGGGATGGTCAGGGGACGGGGCTCCCTTCGCCGGTCGTCTTGCGGACTTTACCAACGGCGCCATCGGGCAACACATGACCAAGCGGCTCAATCGTGTGGCGGGAGTGGACTTTCGGGTCGCGACCGAAGCGGAAGGTCAGGCCGTGGCCCGATTCATGATTGAGCTGGGTCGAAAGAACGAAATTCACCTCGATTCCAGCGGCTTCAGTGACTCTCTGGCGGATCAGGGGCGTCAGAAGTTCTTGCAAGTCGGGTGCAACGGCTGTCACCGGAACGCAGGCGCGAACACGGGCGATCAGAATCAGAACCGCAACTTCAACACCGGCGTCGAGGCGGCGCGGCATGTGGCCCTCGCTTCGTTCCCCAGGGACGGAGGCTTTGGGGTGACTCCCACGAATGCGGACGGTTCGTTTGGCGATCAAACCTTCAACTCCACACCCCTCATCGAAGCGGCCGATACGGGACCCTTCTTCCACACGGACACCACCGTTGTCGGAGCACCAGGGCACAACACCGACGTAGCGGAGACCATCGAAGAGGCGACGGCCTTCTACACGACGGCGGCTTTTGCCCAGGCCGCAGGCGCCCCCCTTGCGCTTTCCGTGCAAGACATCAACAACATCGGACGATTCCTCCGAGGCATCAATGCGGTCTTCAACATTCAGCTGGCTATCAAGCGGGTACTGGGAGCGCGTGAACTGGGAAATCGTTTTGGCATCTCTCAGAAGGCCCTCCAGGATCGCATTTTAGTCCTGGCTCAGGTGGAGATCACCGATGCGCTGACCGTCATTCAGGAGGCGGTCGGTCCGACGATGAACCAGGCCGCTCAGTCGTGGTTGCTGGAAGCACGAGGTCACATCAACACGGCTCTCAACTCGTCCAATCATGGGACCCGGATGCAAGGGATGGGTGATGCCTTCAATCGGCTCGATCTGGCAGATTCAAGCATCAGCGCCAACATCCACTTCCAGATGGGCTCTGGCAATCTGATGGACTGACCCGAAGACGTGCTCTTAGAGCACGTTCGAAAACCGTCGCGAGCGCCCTGCTCTTAGGGAGGAGGCAGACATTATAAAATATAATGACGACTGACAGGGCGCGTTTCGACCAACAAAGCGGGGCGCGCAGCAGGTTTTCAGGCGTGCTCTTAGTTGGCTCCCCACTCTGCGTGTAGTTCAAAGGCGAGACGACAGCTGTCCAGCTCTCGTGAATAGGCGAGGCGTCCCTTGTCGGAAATCCATTCAGGGCTCACCTCTCGTCGGACTCTCAGAAGCGTGTCACCTGTAGCCAGATCGACCGCTCCCACTTGCATGTAATGTTCCGCTTCTCCATCGAAGTCTGTGACAGTGCCCTTTGTCTTGGGCTCATCAAAGACGTAAAAGAACGTCATAGCCTTGGTGAGGGCGGCAGCCTCGGGCAGGTGAGCGTCATCAAGTTCGCGCTTCATCACGCCAAGCTCGCGTAGGAGGGAAACGTCTCTGAGGCGTGTGGAAAAGGAGGAATCGACGAAGGCAATCCCTCGAAAAGTGGCGTCCAAGTTGATGAACTGATCGCGAAACGCCTGCGGCTGATAGATGTCGCCAAGGTGACGTAGCAAGGTGGATTCCTTGAAGCTGGTCGGCGGACGGATCAGGCAGCGGATGAGAGAATCGGGACCTCCTTCGCCCCAGGTTTTTGACCGGTCCGTGGGGCGTTCAAAGCCTCGGGTAGGACCCCGCACGTAAACCAAGGGTGCTCTGAGCGCTGCTTTGAGACGCGGTAGATTTTGCTTGTGGTCGGCGTCGGACAAATCTCCCGGGTATGGTTTGTGACTCGAAAGAAGGATTTCTTCGATTCGTCGAAGACGCAGGCGGAGGACGGGCCCCAAGGCGGCGCTTTGGGTTTGCCAGGTCTTCGAGAGAGCGAGTTTTGAGGCCCGGACTTCTGCTCGACTTTTGCGGAACGTGAGGGTCAGCACGGTCCCGCAGACAATGAGAAGGAGGAGAAGGATGAGTCGGAACCTGCGAGAGGCTTTGAGCGCGCCCGCGCCTCCGACACGAGATCGCGCATCACCGTGCAGACTTTGCTGCACTCGTGCCCGGAGTTCGGGTGACATTCTTTCGGTCGTGAGAAAGCTAGGCACGGGGGCCGCCACCTTGGTTTTCGAGCTTTTTGTCGATCAGAGAGAGGAGCTGCTCTCCCGTCACCCCAAGGCGAGCAGCGGCATGGTTGGCGAGAGAGGTCTCTGCCACGCCCGCTTTGAACTGATACGTAGGCTCCTGGTTTGGTCCCAGGGCCACCTGCAAGAAGCGCAGCCCTTCGATACGCTGTTCCTGTTCGAGACGGGAGGCGAACTTGAGGAAGTGCGTAGTAATAAAGGCTTGGGGCTTTAGCTTCGAGAGCATGCGCACGACGAGTTCAAAGATCTCTTCGCCTTCGGACGGATTGGTTCCCGAGCAAAGTTCATCGAGAATCACGATGGCGCCCGGAGGGAGCTGCTCGAAAAGAGTCCGAATGCGCATCAACTCCATCCCCAAGCGACCTTCTGTTTGGTCGGCTGTCGTTTCTTGGATGAGGGAGACGACCAAGCCAGGAGCTCTGGCGATGGTCGCTTGTTTTGCCGGTACGAAGAGACCTGATTGTCCGAGCAACTGAGAGAGACCCATCGCTTGCAGAAGACGCGTCTTGCCCCCGGAGTTGGGGCCTGTCACGAGCAAGGTCGTGTTGTGGCGATCGGTTTCGATGTTGCAAGGAACCGGACGTATTCCTGCTGCGAGAAGGAGCGGGTTGAAAAGTCCCAAGAGGATGCGCTGGGTCTCTGGCTCACAGAAATTCGGGAGGCAAACCTGTAGCCCTGCCGCTTCTGCCCGGTCTCGAAAATGAAGAGCACCCAAATAAAACTCCACGTCACCCAAGAGTTGTACCAGAGTGACGAAGTACGGACGCACGCCCTCGAAGACGGCGTCGAGGAGGCGCGCCATCACCTCCCCGTCCGAGAAACGAAATCCGCGAAACAGGAGCTCAAACTTCGCGCCCCAGCGCTTGAGTGGGCTTGCGACGAAGGGGTTCTCCACGTTCTCTTCTACGCGCAGGAGTTCAAGGTGAGCGACCCGCCCGTCCGCGCCCATCCGCACCCGAAAGTCGAGAGTCGCCAATTTGCCGTCGTAGCTGAGGAGGGAGAGCAGAGATTCATACGCTTCTTGCGCTTTGGCTTGTGCGCCAAAGGTAAATAGTCGCCGAAGAGGTGACTCGGCCTGGGCGAAACCCGTCTGCATCTGTTCGATGACCGCAGAATAATGTTCGAGCGTGTCGAGTTGCTGTCGATGAGACCGGTACTTTCCGGTGTCGTCGGTTCCTTCCAGCGCGCTTCTGAGCGCCGAAAGGCAAGCG
>CAYMQT010000021.1:839-1089 GCA_964392575.1 uncultured Polyangiaceae bacterium | reverse complement strand
CTTGCCTTTCGGCGCTCAGAAGCGCGCTGGAAGGCAAGCGTGGAGTTTTACAAGCTGAGCGCGCAGATCCGGTTTTTCTACGAGCTCCTTGAGGATGTCTCGCCGCATTTCCGTACTTCTCGCGTCGCTGGGCGGGTGAGCAACGAGGCGTGCGAGGTGCTTCCAGGTGACCAGGGGGAGCGATCCTCTCAGACAATCGTACACGAAGCGCTCGACAAAAAGATCGCTTTGGTAAGAGCTGGGGTCCCAG
>CAYMQT010000021.1:0-829 GCA_964392575.1 uncultured Polyangiaceae bacterium | reverse complement strand
CCGCCAGGGTATCTGCGAAGAGACCCCCGGTGGTGCTGCCCGAAAAGCAGAAAACGATCTTGGTGTCCGTGGAGACGGGGTCGATACGAAATTCGGGCGAATCCTGCAGGAGATCGACTAAAGGATACTCGGCGCGATCCATCGAAGGCCATTAGACAGTAGTCCGGGACGGAAGTTCTGGCTTGCGGGGCACTTTTCTCACTCCCGCGTCTGAAATGAGTCACCGAGGCGTCACGGCAAGGTCACCCGCTTCTGAGAAGGTTTCGATCCGGTGAACCCCCGGTGGAAGCCGGAGACCCCTCTAGTTGAGTCCGCAGCCCTTCCGCCGAATGACGGTTTCTTCGACGTGGCGGCAAGTTACGTGGGTGCGTTCCAGGATCGGAACGATGACTGGGATCGCGGAAGCTGGGTGGTTTGGGACGATTGAGCTGGGCTTTTGCTTCTCCCGCCAGAGGACGACGACCGACCGAGCGGGGCGCGCAGTAGGGTTTCGAATGTGTTCTAAGCGCTTGTTATCATTGTGACTAGGCACGATTCGAGCGTGCGACCTGCGATTTTGAAACGACCCGCCGACAATCGCCAACCTTCTCTGGTGTTGCCTGGAAATGGGGTGACAATGCGAAAATGAAAAATCTCAGGGTCGAGAGAACCCCGACGAGATTCTATCCAGACAAGACGCGCACGATTACGAAGAGATTCGTTCCGACGGGTGGCGAACAGGAAGACGGGACGACGCGCTTGAGTCGCATCCTCGGTCGTATTTTAGCTCTCGATGAGGAGCAGGTCCGGACAGAGCTGCAGCAGACTCTCCATCGATTTAAAGAACGAC
>CAYMQT010000020.1:29939-40670 GCA_964392575.1 uncultured Polyangiaceae bacterium | reverse complement strand
CTGAAAGTTCCCCAGCACGAGACTAGTTCCCCCGCACGAGACCCTCGATGGCCGAAGAAGATAACAAGAAGCCCAAGATTGACCTCAGAGCCCGCCTTGGGAAGAAGACCACGGCTGGCGGAAATGCCTCCATCCCCCCTCCGATGCAGACGGGAGCGGGCATCCCCGCTCCTCCTTTCGCTTCCAAGCCGGCCGCAGCGCCTGTAGAGCCGAAAATCATCCAGCCCCAGGCCATCAAGATTGAGATGAGCCAAGAGGTGGTGGATGCTCAGAGGAAGGGACGCTCCAAAGTCATCATGATGGCCGCTCTGGCTGCCGTTGTGGGCGCCGGGATCGGCATCGCCATGGGTGGTGGAATGGAGCGACGAAAGCGCCAAGACATCGCGCTCGAAGGCGCACGCACGCTGGCTGAGGAGATCGATAAAGCGAACGTCGAAATCAACAAGATTGCCGGGATCTTGGACGAGGCGAAGCGGAAGATTTCTGACGGAGAGTACCCGAAGGAGGCCGTTGCGAAATTGGCGGATGTTTCGATCCCCTTCGACGGCACCTATCTTGCTGGTAAAGGTACAGGATTGATGAGCTTGAAGGTGAACCAAATGCTGGTCGACTTCGCTGGCAAGTCGTCCGCCGCCAACGAGCAGAAGGAAAGATTGCATCTGGTCTTGAGCGCAAGTGAACCTCAGATCACCGATCTTTTGTCTCAGCAAGACAAGCCGAAGTTCAATTGGGTGACGGCAGTCGTTCCAGGTCCTCACGGACCCATGGCGAGCATGATGAGCGTTCCCAAGCCCTTCTTGGTCTCTTCGAAGGAGAAGATGAAGAACAAGGAAGGTAAGGAAGTCGACTACGCATGGCCGACCGAACTTGAGTACCCGAGCAAAGATCCCCAGAAGCCTGACGTGTACAAGCTCTATAAAGAAGGGGATCCCGTGAGTCGTGAGCCGCTTCTGATCCCCGTCGATCCGGGCTCTCAAGGCCAGGTGTGTCCCAACGACACGATGGTTCGCTTGCGTGGTGAAATCATCAAGCTCGAAGAGCTTCTGAAGGGCGACAAGTCCGATCCCACGCATGAAAAAGCGGGCATCGACGAACTTGGGACGTCCTTGATGGACCAACTGAAGAGCATCGGCGGCGGCTGAACTCTCCTTTTTGCGAGAGAACCCTCGATCCCTTTCGAGAAGAGAAACGGGCGCTTTGAGCGCCCGTTTTTCATTTTTATTCCTCGCTGTAGGAGGGGGGATGCGAGCTGAGGGCCTTGGGCGCGCCAGGCACTCCGATGAGTTCGACACGGCCGATGCGCCTTTCGTCACTTTCGACGATCAGGACCTGAAGTCCGAAGACCTCGTGCGAGCTTCCTGAGGCCGGAACCGACCCGATGTGCTCAAGGAGAAGTCCTCCTAGGGAAACATAATCACCGTCGGGCAGATCAGTACCGACGGCCCGATTGATGTCGTCGACGGGAATGGAGGCGTCGACGAGGACGCGGTGTGCGTCAAGCATTTCGATCCGCGCAGCATCGTCTCTGTCGTGTTCGTCCTGAATATCACCGACGATCTCTTCGAGGAGATCCTCCAGAGTCAGGATTCCGGATACCCCTCCAAATTCGTCGACGACGACGGCCATGTGATGTCTACCCGCGCGCATTTCTCTCAGCACCGTCGACGCGAGCTGACCCTCAGGCACAAAGGCAACCGGAGTTCTGGCGAGGGTGGTGACCACCTCTTCGGCGCTGCTGGGACGGATCTGATGAGTCGGTGTGACGGCGTGGAACAGGTCTTTGACGTGCAAGATCCCGACGACGTTGTCGATGGATTCCGAGTACACGGGGTAACGCGAGTGCTTGGTCCTTGCGACTTCCAAGAGCACCTCATGGAGCTTCAAGCTGGCACTGAGGGCATCCACGTGAATGCGCGGGACCATGAGTTCTTCCGCTGTAACCTCGCCAAAATCGAGCACATTTCTGATCATCTCGGACTGTTCATGGTCGAGCGATCCGTCCCGCTCTCCTACGTTGACGAGATGTTCGACCTCGTCTTCCGTGAGGGTTGCGCTGGGCTCACGCACACTCACGCCAGCGGTCAAGCTCGTTCCCAGGTGATAGAGGGGGTCGGCAATCGGCGCGACGAGCCATTCACCCATTTGGGCCATGCGTAGAAAGGGAGTGAGAAGCTGCTCGGCCCGAGGACGAGCAAACTGGCGACCGAGCTCACTGGGGATGATGTAGGAAAAGAGGGAGCTGCCGAAAACGATGAGCGCGTCTACGGGTTCGTTCATCTTGATCTGCGACGTCAAAAGAGCCGCAGTGGCTGCGATGCCGGCCGTGCGCGCGACGAGCCATCGGGTTTCGATGCGAGCTTGAGAGCCCAGGTATCGATCCAACGCCGCCTGGGCGACTCCCTGTGAATGGTCACGGAGTGCGTACTTGCGGGCGGAGGACATGCTTGCCGCGGTAGCCCCGATGATCGCATAGCCCGCCGCAGCTACCGCAGGCAGAAGCGACAGGAGCAGGAGCAAGCTGGTTTGTGGAGGGTCAGGGTCCAATTCTAGCTTTCGGAGGGCCGCCCGGGGTCAAGTGGGCAGCCCGTCCGCCCCTGCAATTTACAGGTACACGGCCTCACTGCAAGGACTCGCTCGGGACCGTGACGGCGTTGAAGCCCCTTTTCACGCGAAACATCCCTGTTTCCGCGGGTTCGAGCAGGGCGATGAGCTGGCCCGTGTGGATGACTCCGACAGGAAAAGGAGGCCCTTCGGGCGCGGCCCCACTAAAATGCTCTTGGGTGAGCCTTTTTCCCTGCACGGCGCGCTCGCGGCCTTCTTCGGTCAGTTCGAATAAAGGGAGACTCCTTCGAGCAGCGTCTAGAACCGGGATCAGGGCGGCCCCGCCGTCAATTGGCCAGCCGGTCGCTTGGGCAAGGGTGAACGGTCCGCTCGAAAGGCGTCGCAGCCCGACCAAGTGTGCCGGAACTCCGAGCGTATCTCCTAGATCACGTGCAAGAGAGCGGACGTAGTATCCCTTCGAGACCCGGAGTTCGATCCGAAGTTCGTCATGGCTTTGCGTTAAGACGGACAGCTCATGAACAGAAACACGCCGAGGCGCAAGCTCGGTGACTTCACCTTTTCGAGCTCGGGCGTAGCTTCGTACCCCGCCGACTTTGATGGCGCTGACTTGAGGCGGGATTTGATAGCTGCGCTCGCGCTCCGTGAAGAGTGCGGCCGCCAAGAGATCGGCATCGAGCCACCCCGCTTCGAGTTCGATGCGTTTGGTGATTTTCCCGTCGGCGTCGAGGCTATCGGTCGTGCTGCCGAAGCGCACCAGCGCTTCGTAAGACTTCTCTTCCGTCGTCAGGACTTCCGAAAGTTTCGTGGCTTCTCCCAGGAGCACTACGAGGACGCCCGTTGCCATGGGATCGAGGGTCCCCGCGTGGCCAACCCGCTTGGTTCCGAAGGCTTGGCGTACGAAATTCACCACCTGATGGCTGGTGAGGCCCGGGGGTTTGTCGACGACGAGAACGCCATGGGTACGCCCGACAGGTCGGGAGAATGCTTTATGGGGCAGGGTCACGCGGTCCTGCTTATAAATTATAGCCAAACGCTTTTGCGGCGTCGAAGGGCGGCTGCCAAAAGATCGCCGATGCTCGCGCGGACCTTTTCGGCAATTCTACCGACAAGGACATGGTCGTTGGAGGCCTGGGGTCCATACTCCGAAACCGAAATGGGCTCGCCAAAAATGATGCGCCATTTGGTAGGAGCGGGGATGAGTCCGAGAGGCCCCAGCCAAGGGAAGGTGGGGGTTACGGGCAAGTAGTCGAGGCCGAGCAGTTTAGAGAGGTTGTCGAAGCGGTAGAGGATGGGGTTGGTCTCCTCCGCGCCCACGATGGCGCAGGGGATGATGGGACTTTGGGTCTTGAGGCAAAGTCTCACGAATCCTCCGCGGCCGAAGCGTTGGAGACGGTACCTGTTCTTGTAGAGCTTTTTTGTGCCTTCGGCGCCTTCAGGGAAGACACCGAGCAGGTGTTCCTTGCTGAGGAGACGCTCTGCATTTTCTGGGCATGCGCGGACGGCGCCCAGTCGATTCAGGGTGACACCGAGGAAGGGGAGATAGAAGCTGTAGTCTTCTGCGAGCCAGCGCAGATCGGAACGGCCGGGATGACGAAGGCGGATGGCTTCTCGGAGCATGACCCCGTCGAAGGGCAGGGCTCCAGAATGATTGGCCACGAGCACGGCCCGTCCTTCGCTCGGGACGTTCCGAATCCCCTCTACTTCGACGCGAAAGTACTTCTTGTAGAGGAACTCAAGAGCCGGCCGCAGTTTCTCCTCGTAGTCACGGTCCATTCCGAAGTCGTCGACTTCCTGACTTTGTTCGCTGAGGGAGCCCCGACCCCAGTTCTTCCGATAGTACTCACTTTCGAGGACCTCTCTTGCCGCGGCGACGGCGCTATTGGCATCGGCAGGACGAACCACGTCCCTTTCGAGCTGCGCGGGTTGATCGAGATCCTCGTGCGGGACCGAGGCGAGGAGTCCGTCGAGCCGCTCTTCGATCTCTCGGATCCGCGTCTCCACGCTCGGATCGTCCGCCAGTGCTCCTTCGGTGTCGGCTCCCCAATCCTCGGAAGGAGCGTCCGGGTCCCAATCCATTTCCGGGGGGAACACGCGCGAACCAATGCCTAGCATCTCCACGTCCTCGGCGTGCTCGGGGTAGATCGAATCCACAGAGCCTCGCTCATCCTCAAAGTCCTGCTCGGAGTAGTCCATCTCCGTCTCCTCGGCGGGTGGAGAGACTGCTCGGCGTCTCGGGGGTGAGGTGAGGGTGGGAGAGTTCTCTGTGCCGCCTTTGATGCGAGACGACTCTTCCCGAGGATGAGCGTCTCCCCGAGGATGAGCGTCTCCCCGAGGGTGAGCAGAGTCCGTCCGTCGAGACGAGGTCTTTCGCGGCGCCGACGCGGGCTTGTGGGCGCTCTCGCCTCGCTTCTTGGTCCCAGCCGCCTTGGTCGTACGGATAGGCTTTTCTCCCTCGGGATGCGCTCGTTTTGTAAGGGCGCTCTTGGCTTGAGCGCGCGGTCCCCGGACGCTTCCTGTCCGCTTTTTCTGGACGCTGGGGGAGCGCCTTGCGGTCTTTTTTTGATTCACGCTGGAGTCTCCGAGAGCAGGCGTACGTCCCGCAGGTTTTGCGCCGCACCGAACTCGATGATGGCCTCACGGCTTGAATGAAGGGGCACAAACCCGAGGAGCCTCCTCGTGCGCTCCGTGTCGCTGACGCAGGCGTACTGAATGTGGTCGAGGAAAGTGGGGGGGACTGCGCCGCGTCGAGCGGCCCACAAGCCCGCTAGGGTAAGGTACGCCAAGGGGCGAGTGAGCGGGAGCTTCCTCCGTCCTACAAGGCGGATCGCTTTGCTCAGCGGGAGCACACCGGCGCCCGCCACATTGAAAATTCCAGGAACATCCGTGTCCACCGCGCGCTTGAAGGCAGCGATGGCGTCGCCCTCATGAAGGAATTGATAGAGCGGGTCGAATCCGAGCACCGTCGGCACCAGACTTTGTCCCAGATATCTCGTTACGTAATTGTCGATGCGAGGACCTACAATCGGCGCCGTTCTCAAGATCGTGACGAGACGGCCGCGACCGGGCTGGCCAAATTCCAGCGCGTCCCGCTCGGCCTGCATTTTGTCTCGAAAATACGCTTCGGAAGTGTTCGCGCACAGAGGCTTTCGTTCATCGAGGAAGCAGGGATTCTTGGGGCTGGCACCATAAAGGGCGGTCTGGCTCCAGAGGATGAACTTGCGGACCTGCGTGCGGCGGCAGGCATTGAGGATCCGCATGGTTCCGATGCTTTCGAGGTAATGACTTTCGTCAGGCCGATGACCGGGTCTGTCACCAAATGCCAGATGGACGAGCGAAGTCACGCCTTCTGAGCCAAGAATTTCGGCCATCTGGTCTTCCACGTTGTGCCGCGTGAGATCGACCGGAAAATGACGGGTTTTCTCTTTTGCCGTTTCTGGCGTCGTGCGATCGAGACTGACGATCCTCGCCACTCGCGGCGAATCTTCTAAGAGTCCAATCAAGTGCGCTCCGAGGAAACCAGCGCTTCCTGTCACCGCGACGACCCTACCGGCCGGAACATTCTGTCTCGTTGCTGGCGCCTGAGCGCGTCGTGCGCTCGCGGGGCCGTCGGCTTCCATCGACATGTTGATCCTCTTCGAATACCGCTGGCGTCGACAAGACTAAAGCCCGAGCCGGAACGCGCTATTTCACAGGCATTATTGAAAAAATCCGTGATCGACCCGCGGCGAGAAACTCATTTTGCGTTTCTCCGGTCCTTCATTCCGCCCGTGGTCCTCATTCCGCTCACAGGCGAAACGCCCCAGAAGCACAGGTGAACTCCTCCGGAAGACAGCCGAACGCCAGCCGAGCGTTCGGAGGCAGAGTTGAGGTGCGGTGAGGGGTGCGTTCACTAAAATGGTGCCTGAACGTCTGCAGCGTATAGGTCCTGGTAGCGCGCTCGGGGGCCTGTAGTGAAAGCAGCGTGTGAAAAGCAAAAGCAGCGTGTGAAAAGCAACCGTGTAGTGAAAACCGTGTAGTGAAAACCGTGTAGTGAAAACCGTGTAGTGAAAGCAGCGACTTTGGCGGCGAAATGCGCCATTACTTTCGATCGAGAGGTCGATTGGAAGCGACAGAAATGCCTCATGAAGGTAGACTGGAGATTGAGATGTTTCAGGGCGCCCGCGTACAGCAGCTGGGAGAATACGTTCTCGGCGATAGACTCGGCATCGGTGGGATGGCGGAAGTCTTCGCCGCCCACAGCCCGCGTTTCGGTCAAGTCGCGGTCAAACGCATTCTCCCGGGGTTAGCTCAGGATCAAGAATTCGCGGATATGTTTTGGGACGAGGCGCGGATCACGAGTCGCTTCGAGCACCCGAACATCGTCAGGATTCTGGACTATGGACGTGTTTATCAAGAGCTATTCATGGCTCTTGAGTACGTCAGCGGTCCGACTCTCGCGCGTGTGCTCAGGCGAGCCGCGAAGGAGAAGGATCCGTTCCCGATGCCCGTGCTCGTGGGGCTGATGATCGAGCTTTTGGATGCGCTCGATTACGTGCATACGTCCACCGACGAGCGGGGGCAGCCGCTCAGGATCGTTCACCGTGACGTCTCTCCGGGCAACCTGATGATGACGGAGCACGCGCGATTGAAGCTGGGCGATTTCGGAATCGTGCGTAGTGAAGCCGTCGTTCGCCGGACGCAGCCGGGGGAGCTCAAAGGGAAAATCGGCTACATGTCGCCAGAGCAGGCCCTCGGGGGAGCGATCTCCGCGCAAAGCGACTTGTTCAGCGTCGGCATCATCATGGCGGAGTTTCTCACGCTCCGTCCTTTGTTTTTGGGCAAAAACGAGATGCAGACGTTGTCGCGGACGGTGTCCTCCGATCTGAGTACCTGGCATCGGTTCAACGGTCACGTACCGATCCCGCTGCGTTCCGTGGTGGAGCGCGCACTCAAGGTCGATATGGGCGAGCGTTACGCCTCTGCTGCGCAGATGCGTCATGAACTCCTCGATGTGGCCAGACGCGCCGGATGGCGCCTTGACCCCACTGCCGCGGTTCAGTTGCTTCAACGTCTGGAACTGCTCCCCAAGGAAGGCGATGCCTCGGGGGAGCGTCGCATCGTGCGCCCTCCCGCGCCCCAGGATCGGCCTCTGGAAATGGCGACTCAGGCCGGGCATGCAGGCGTGCTTCGACGTCCCCAGGGTCGCCCGACCTGGGATGTTCATTTTTCGCGCGCCGATCTCCCCATGCAGCTGATGAGCGCGGTACGGCGCTGTTTTCACGGAGTGGTTGAGCTCACGCATGAGACGGATTCGTTGCTCATCGAGCTGCGCGCCGGGCGAGTGATGGCGGTGCATGATTCCTCGGGTCAGAGTCCGCTCGGAAAACTGCTGCGGGAAGCGGGTTTGCTCGACTCCGCGAGTTTGACGAAAGCGATCGGGGAGAGCCGCAGACTGGATCTTCGCTTGGGCGAATACCTCGTCGTCGCAGGCAAGGTCAGAGAATCGATCGTGAGCCGTCTTCTCACTGAGCAAGCGACGACTCGCCTTGCGGCGTGGTTCAAGCAGCCGTTTGGAAAGCTTGCGGTGTTTTTGGATCCGGAGCTGCCACGGGTGATGGACGAAGACGTGGAGCCGGCCAGCCTGGCGGACATCGTTGCCGCGATGCGCAGGGGGATTGGATCTGAGGATCTGGGCGGATACTTGAGCGGTGTCATGGATTCCGTCGTACTTCCCGCGCGAGGCGCTTCGGTCGATCCTTTCGGTCTGACGGATCCCGAAGCGCGCTCGCTTCTGACGACGTTCGAAGGCGGATCCTACGAGGGTCTTTCGGTCCGCACCGTGATCGAAGGGGTTGAGCGTGAACGCATCGCTCGGCGGACGGAGGCCACGTTCGCGATGCTCGTCGGACTTTCCGCAGGCGTGATCCACGCACCCGGTTTTGGGCGCTAGCGGGTTGGTCCGCCTTGTCCACGAAACCGCCTTGTCCACGAGGCTGCCTTGCCCATGAGGCGCGCGGCTGTTAACGGCTCGGGCACGAACTTTCATGTCCATCACCCGAGAAAAAGTCCTACAAGTGGCGTCGTTGGCACGCCTCCGCGTGAGCGACGAAGACGCCGAAAGGCTGACCGCTGATCTGAGCAAGATCCTCGGCTACGTCGAAAAGCTCAATGAGCTCGATACGGAGGGGGTCGAGCCCACGCTCCAGATCACCGTAGAGCAAGCTCCTCTTAGACCCGATGTCGTAGTAGCGGGCCTCTCCAAGTCGAAAGCGCTCCTCGCCGCGCCGCGCGCGGACGATGTGGGCTTTTTGGTTCCGGGCTTTGTGGATGAATCATGACCGCTCTCACACGGAAAACCCCCATCGAGATCGCAAGCCTGGTCACTTCGGGTGAACTCAGCGCCCGGCAAGTGGTGGAGGCATTTTTGACCGAGTCGGAGGCGAAGGCACATTTGAATGCCCTCACCTATGTCGCCAAGGAGGAGGCGATCAGAGCCGCTGAGAAAATCGATTGGGCGCGCCAGCGAGGTGAAACCTTGGGTTCCTTGGCAGGTGTGCCGATTGCAGTCAAAGACGCCATTTGCACCGAGGGATTGCCCACCACGGCAGGCAGTAGGATCCTCAAGGACAAAGATGGGCGTCCTTGGCGCGCTCCCTACACGGCAACCGCCGTCCAGCGTCTCGAGGATGCGGGCGCTATCGTCCTTTCAAAAGCGAACATGGACGAGTTTGCTATGGGTTCATCCAACGAGACGAGCGCTTATGGTGCCGTGAAGAACCCTTGGGCAGAAAACCGCGTTCCTGGCGGTTCGAGCGGCGGAAGTGCGGTCGCGGTGGCGGCCGGGCTGGCGGCGGCTGCGCTCGGGAGCGACACGGGCGGGTCCATTCGGCAGCCTGCCGCCTTGTGCGGGGTGGTGGGCGTCAAGCCTTCGTATGGCCGGGTTTCCCGCTATGGACTCATCGCTTTCGCGTCCTCGCTCGATCAAATTGGTCCGCTTTGCCCTGATGTCCGGAGTTCTGCGCGCCTCCTCGAGGTGATGGCTGGTGACGATCAGAAGGATAGCACCACAGCGGCCGTTCCGGTGGGGGCTTATGAAGCAGCGTGTGAACAGTCCTTGGTCGGTTTGAAAGTGGGAGTTCCCGACGAGTATTTTGCTGAAGGTCTCGACGCATCCGTCGAAGCAAAAGTGCGCGAAGTGATCGAGGGTATGCGGCAGGTCGGGTGCGAAATCAAGCGAGTGAGTTTGCCTCACACTCACTACGGAGTCGCGACCTACTACATTCTTGCCACTGCAGAGGCGTCGAGCAATCTTTCCCGCTTCGATGGGATCCGCTTTGGACTGAGGAGCGAAGAAAGCGGTGACGATCTCAAGGCTCTCTACGAGCGAACCCGGGGAGAAGGGTTTGGAGAAGAGGTGAAACGACGGATCCTCCTCGGCACTTATGTGCTTTCTGCAGGCTATTATGACGCCTACTACCAGAAGGCTCAGAAGGTGCGTACGCTCATGCGCAGAGACTTCGACACGGCGTTTCAAGGAGTGGATGTCATTGTCGGTCCCACGAGTCCGACTCCGGCTTTTGAACTCGGCGCGCGGTCGGATGACCCGCTGTCGATGTACATGGCGGACGTCTACACCTTGCCTGCAAGCTTGGCAGGCATCGCTGGGGTGTCCGTTCCGGTGGGAGTCGTACCTGTGAGCGGGACTCCGCTCCCCGTGGGCCTTCAGATCCTCGCCCCCGCGCTCGATGAGACGACGATGTTTCGAGCGGCAGCTGGGATAGAAAGCTTGGTTCGGACTTCCTCCGCTCTTCTTGCACCCGTTTGATGCCGTTGAATGTAGAAGTCGAAACGGTGCGGCCGACTCACGTCGGAGGAGTGATCGCTCTGTTTGAACAGGCGACAACCCCCTGCTTTTGTCAGTATTATTCCTTTTCGGGGGATCACCGAGAGTGGCAAGATCGCTGCGCGAATCATCGCGCCCGAAGCCGGGAGACATTGGAAGCGGAGATTGACGCTGGTCTTGTCACCGCAGCGGTGGCCACCTTGGAAGGCAGAGTGGTGGGCTGGGCGCGGCTTTCGAGTCCTGAGCACATGGCCAAGCTCTACGAGGGTCGCCTTTATCGAAATCTCCCGTGTCTCCGGGAGGACCGAGGAGCGGTGGGTACCGTGATGTGCTTTCTGGTCCATCCC
>CAYMQT010000020.1:958-29929 GCA_964392575.1 uncultured Polyangiaceae bacterium | reverse complement strand
ATCCCGCTCACCGACGGGAGGGGGTTGCCCGTCGACTTCTGGGGGGCCTCGTCGAGATGGGGCGTGCCCTCGGGCTCGAGTCGCTGGAGGCGTTCCCTCGGGGCGTAGTCGACGTGAGCGACGAGGAACAATGGACGGGACCCATGGCCCTGTATGAGGAAGCAGGATTCGTCCGCGTCCATGATTTCGCTCCCTATCCGGTCTATCGCCTGATTTTGCCTGGATCAGCCTGAAACGGAGACAATCCCCCCTGCGGAGCCCCACGCAGGTATTTTTCGCAACTGGCCCGGCGGCCGGACGATACGTGAACCAAGGAAAGCTCCTGAGCGGGTTTCGTTTCGGCGAAATCAGTCTAAACACGGAAAAAGCGGTAGCCATGCATCCCTTGGACTCAGAACATTTCAAGCCGGGTCAGACCGTGCCGGGTACTGTCTACCGCGTGCTCGATGTCATCGGGTCAGGAGGGATGGGTCGGGTTTACCTGGTGGAGCACCAAGAGCTGGGCAAGGAGTTCGTGCTCAAAGCACTTCATCTTCACCTGGCCTCGCGCACGGATCTCGTCGGGCGGCTGCGCAATGAATGGCGCGCGCTTGGTAAGCTCAATCACCCCAACATCGTGCAGGTGACCGACGCGGGTCAGACCACGTCCGGCCTCCCGTATTATGTGATGGAGAGCCTCAAGGGACACACGCTCGCGCACCGGATGACGGCGCCTCAACGTCCGTCGCGAGGGCGCAGCTGTCAGATCATCGTGGAGGTGTTGCGTGGACTTTCCGCCGCGCATGCGACGGGCGCGATTCATCGCGACATCAAGCCGCCCAACATCTTCGTTCCCGATGAAGGTCCGGTGAAGCTCCTCGATTTTGGGATTGCCAAGTTGCGGGATCGGGTCGCCAAGGTGGTGACGGCCGGAGGTGTTTCCATCGGAACTCCCCGTTATATGGCGCCGGAGCAGGCTCAAGGCACGGACGTGGACGGCCGCGCTGACATCTACGCTGCTGGCCTCGTTTTATATGAACTCCTCGTGGGTCGCGGCCCTTTCGCCCACATCCGAGATCCGAATGAACTCGTCATGGCGCACATCGGCATCGAGCCAGAGCGCGCGGATCACATCGACGCTTCCGTGCCGCCCGAAATCGGGGATCTGCTTCAGCGCTGGCTCTCCAAGAGCCCGAGCTCTCGACCGCGAACGGCTCACTTGGCCGAGCGTGAACTCGAAGCCGTCTCAGCAGCGTTCTTTTCAGGAGAGGAGGATGATTCGGATCTCACCCTCGAACGCGGTTACGACGCACGCACCCTTGGGGCAGAAGCGGGCTCGACGACGGCGCCCACTCTGGCGAAGGAGAGCGAGGTACGTACGCCGCGGAAGACCCCGCAGGCCAGGCAAATGGTGTCCGTTGCGCTTGCTCCGACTCAGGCTGAGGCTGAGGAGCTGCCCGTCGAGGCCACGAAGACGGCCGCCGCATCTATTGAGGAAGGACCCCTCGCAGATCCAAAGAAAACCTTGAGCCTTGGGAGTGCGCCGTTTGACTTTGAGTCGACCCAGGGCGGAGCAGAGGTGGCCGAGGCGAGAGTCGCAGCGGATGCAGATCCTTCGGCGGCCGATTCCCACGACTCGTTCCGATCGAGACGGATCTCCGGCACGCCGCCGCCTCTCTCTTGGCATCCGCCTCCGTCGGAGGGACTCCGTGGGCGGCGATTTTCCGGCGGCCTTGCCTTCGGGGTGTTGCTGATCTCTTTCGGGCTCGCTTGGTTGGGGGCGCGAACCTTCGCGCGAAATTCCGAACCTACTGGAATTGAAGCCGGCGCCGATCTGGATCCAGCAGCTGAGGGTTCTTCGACTCAAGCCGTGCTCGTCGAGTACGAGGCGCCCCCAGAACCCCCGGCGGAGACTGAAAAACCGCAAGAAATCGCAGAAGAACGAGGGACGCCGAGAATGGAACAGGCGATCGCTCTCCCTACAAAAGCGATCAATGAGGGCACTTCGCCGCCGCCCGTCGTATCACCGGCCGCGGTACCACCGGCCGCTGCTCCTGCGCCCAAGTCCGCGTCGCCGCCCAAATCGACCTCGGGCCCCAAGAACTCCCTTCCGGGGAGCGGCCTCTGGTAGTTTTTCCTTGCTCGCCTGTTTCCGGTCCTCTAGCTTTCGCGCCCCCTCGGCAAATCGGCCGGAGGGATAACCATAGGCCGCACGCCCCAGCGCGATGTCGTTCTCCGGTGCTTCTGTTCTGTTCGATAATGGAACGTGAAGTTGGGACGGCTAGGGGCGGAGGATCAACCGAATCAAAGGAGAAGCGCAGATGTCAAACGAACAAGGCGAGCTTACGCCATCCAACGAACTCACTCCCGCTGTTGACAACCCGGACGCCAAGCGCGCCGATTTTGAGGTTCCTGAGCAAGGTGCCGCCTCACCCGTAGCGGACACCGCTGTGCTGGCTGGCGAGCGCGCCAAGGCTGAGGCTTCTGGGGACTTCAACGTCCCGACCCGAGATCCCGACAGCCCAGTGACCGTGCGCGAGCTGTTTGATGCCGGTGTTCACTTCGGTCACCAGACGCGACGCTGGAACCCGAAGATGAAGAGCTACATCTACGGTGCTCGTCAGGGGATCCACATCATCGATCTGGATCAAACCGCGACGCTGGCTCAGAAGGCTTGCAAGTTCATCGCCGATACGGTTGCGCGCGGGGGCAATGTGCTCTTCGTAGGGACCAAGCGTCAGGCTCAGGACATCGTCAAGTCTGAGGCAGAGCGCTCAGGAATGTTCTACGTGACCAATCGTTGGCTCGGTGGAACCCTCACGAACTTCCGCACCATGAAGACCGGTCTCGATCGCCTGCGCACCCTCGAGCGCATGAGCGACGACGGGACCTACGATCAGCTCCTGAAGAAGGAAACGGTTCAGCTCGATAAGGAAAAGGCGCGTCTCGAGAAGCACATCGGCGGCATGAAAGGAATGAGCGGTATTCCTCAGGTCATGTTCATCGTCGATCCGGCTCAGGAGACGATTGCGGTCAAGGAAGCGCGCAAGCTTGGAATCAAGATTGTCGCCATCACCGACACCAACTGTGACCCCGATCTCATCGACTTCGTGATTCCGGGCAACGATGACGCGATTCGTTCCATCCGTCTGATCACCTCAGCTCTTGCGGATGCTTGCATCTACGGGGTTTCTCGCCGCCGCGACGGGGGCAAGGAATCTCAGAAGTCTCAAGGGGGCGGTCCAGACGTGGTCTACTCGGGACGCCAGAAGGCCTCAGCATCCTGAAGCTCGAACGAAATACGCACACGAAAAATACGCACACGAAAGAAGCAAATGGCTGCAGTAGATATGAAGCAGGTCAAGGAACTCCGCGACCGCACCCAGGCAGGACTGAACGATTGTCGAGGCGCAATCATTGAGGCCGAAGGCGACATGGACAAAGCGGTCGAGATCATTCTGAAGAAGGGTCTCGCCAAGAGTGCCAAGCGCGCTGGAAAGGTGACGGCGGAAGGAGTCGTCACCACCCGCGTCTCGGCAGATCACAAGAGTGCCGTGGCCGTGGAAGTGAACATTCAGACGGATTTTGCCGCGAGAAACCCTGACTTTTTGGCGTTCGTCGAGAAATGCGCGGAAGCTGCTGAGGGCGCCAAAGACGGCGCCGATCTGGGCGCCGAGCCTTTCCCCGGCGGGGGAGGGACCGTGGAGGAAGTCCGGGCGGCATTGGTCGGAAAGCTGGGAGAAAACATCACGGTTCGGCGCTGGGGTCGCGTCCAGGTGAAGTCCGGTCGTGTGACCTCTTACGTGCACATGGGCGGCAAGATTGCCGTTGTCTTGGGCGCGGAATGTGACTCTGACAAAACGGGTGAGGCGGTGGAGTCCTTCCTCCAGGATACGGCCATGCAGGTCGCTGCGATGGCGCCGCTCTACTTGAACGCCTCGGAAATTCCCGAGGCCGACAAGGCCGTGCAGGCAGATATTTTTGCCGGTCAACTCAAAGAAGAAGGCAAGATCCCTGAGGATCGTTGGCCTCAAGTGATCGAAGGGAAGGTCGTCAAGTGGGCCAAGGAAGTGTGTCTGCTTGAGCAACCCAGCGTCATCGAGACGAAGAAGTCGATCGACGAGATACGCGCCGAGGCTGCCAAGGCTGCCGGGGGTGAGGTCACTCTGGTTCCTTTCCTGCGCCTGGAGCGAGGCGAGGGCATCGAGACCCAGGCCGACGACTTTGCTGCCGAAGTCGCCAAGATGGCGAGCAACTGACGAGCCCCAAAGCCGGTCAGCTCCGGCTCATGTACCACTTGTAAAACTCGGCCACGCCGTCCCGCATGCTCGTTTTGGGAGCGTAGCCGAGGAGTCTTCGCGCTTTGTCGATGTTCGCGAAGGTCATAGGAACATCCGCTGCGGGCATGGGGGCAGAAACCCAGTTTGGGCGCTTTCCGGCCAGGCGACTGAGTTCATCAACGTAGTCTGAAAGCAGGACCGGTTCACCCCGTCCGAGGTTGATCACTTCGTAGCCGAGTCGCACGTCACAAGCGCGAACGACACCGTCCACGATGTCGTCCACGTAGGTCCAATCCCTCCACATGGCGCCTCCTTGGTAAAGGGTGAGCTCGCGCCCGGTGCGAATGCTCTCCAGCGCTAGAAAGGGAAGCATGTCAGGACGGTTGCGGGGACCGTACACCGTGAAAAAGCGAAGCGCCGTAAAATCCATGCCATGCCCGTGGTGGTAGGCGTGTCCCAAAAGTTCACACGCGATTTTACTTGCCGGGTAGGGTGCCAAGGGTCGCGCTGTCGAATCCGTCTCGCGAAAGGGTATCTTCTCCGTGCGACCGTAGGCCGAGGAGGTCGAAGCAAAGACGAAGTTGGGTTTGCCGTTTCGTCGTCCGGCCTCGAGCAGCCGTAAGGTCCCGCCCAGGTTGACGTCAAAGTAGTGGTCTGGGGCTTCTACCGAGGCTCGTACACCCGCCATCGCGGCCAGATGCACGACGGCGGAAAATCGGTGTTGGCTAAACAATCGACGCAGGAGAGATTCATCACGAATGTCGCCCTCACACAGAGAAAATCCGGGGAGCCGCAAAAGAAGCGCTGCGTTGTCGCGCTTCTGGGTGGGGTCGTAGTAGGCATTGAAATTGTCGAGCCCCACCACGGTATCACCGCGGGCGAGCAGGCGCTCTGCCACATGACTTCCGATGAAGCCCGCAGCTCCCGTGAGCAGGATCGTCCTTCGAGCCATCTTCCGAAAACTCCTTAGCGGGCCCCGCGCCGAGGACAAGCGGTGCGCGGCGAGGCTGACAATCGCCCGGGTTCCGGGGGCTACGTGAGTCGACCCTTGACGTCGCGGGCAGACATGACGAAACAAGAGCCATGGATTCTGAACACTTGAAGGCTCTACTGGAAATCTGTGGCACGGATCAGAAGGACGGCTGGTCCGTACTGAAGGATGACCGCACTCTCACCCTCCACGCTTCCCACGAAGGAGTGGGCCTCAACGTGGCCAAGATTGCCAAACTGAAAGTGGAGGGGAACCTGCTCGTGGTGGAAAACGTACACGGGGATGTTTCTGTGTTGAGTGCGGCCTCCGTCTTTGCAGGGGCCGTGGATCCTGGGAGCAAGAAGAACCGAAAAGCCGGCTTTCGGTAAAACTGCCGGCTCGCAGAGGCGTGTTTCCCTTGCGACTGTCCGGGGAAGGCCGCTATCAAACCATCCATGTCAGAGACGAACCTGCTCCCGGATGAGCTCAAGCTCGGCAAGTTCACGTACCGTTCGCGCCTGATCGTCGGCACGGGCAAGTACAAGAGCACGGAGGAAACGGAGGCAGCCCTGTCTGCGTCTGGCGCGGAGGTGGTCACGGTTGCTCTGCGCCGGGTGGATCTCGCCGACAAGAGCAGCGGCTCTTTGATGAGTCTCCTTTCCTCGGGCCGCTGGACCGTTCTTCCCAACACGGCGGGTTGCTACACCGCGGAGGAGGCCGTGCGCACCCTGAGGTTGGCCCGTGAACTTGGGATCGCGGATCTCGTGAAGCTGGAGGTCATCGGGGATGCGAAAACCCTCTATCCCGACAACGAACAGACCTTGGTTGCGGCCAAGATCCTCGTCGATGAGGGCTTCACTGTCCTCCCTTACTGCCTCGATGATCCGATCGTTTGTCGGAAATTACAGGATCTCGGCTGCGCGGCCGTGATGCCTCTCGCGGCCCCCATCGGCTCTGGGCTCGGCATAAGAAATCCCCACAACCTGCAAATCATTCTCGAACAGAGCCAGGTGCCGGTCATCGTGGACGCCGGTGTGGGCACCGCGAGCGACGCTGCCGTGGCCCTCGAACTGGGGTGTGACGGGGTCTTGATGAACACGGCCATTGCTCACGCGAAGGATCCGGTCCTGATGGCGAGTGCGATGCGGGATGCGGTCATCTCCGGCCGCAAGGCCTTTTTAGCAGGACGGATGCCGAAACAGCCTTATGCCAACGCCTCTAGCCCTGCTGTCGGGCTGATTGAGTGACGTCCGACGGAGAATCCGCCCGGAGTGGGGCCTTCCTGCACGTTGCTCCGGCTGCGCTCTCGGTGGCTTGTGTTTTCCTTTTGGGCACGACGAGTGGAAGCAGCGCCTACACACCTGACTTCGCTTGGTCCGACAAAGTGGGGCATCTGGTTGCCTTTGCCTTTGTCGCTTACACCCACGTTCGCGCCGGTTTCTTTCTTTTTCCCAAGGCGGCGCGAGGGACGATTCTGATCAGTGCCGGGGCTCTCAGTGCGTTTTGGGGCGGCGCGCTTGAAGTCGTTCAGGCGAGTTTGCCCTACCGGACGGCGGAGGTGGGGGATTTTGTGGCTGACTCCTTGGGAGTTCTTTTGGCCGTCGGACTCTTTTGGCGCGGATCACGATGACTCCGCGTCTGCTGCTCTTGACCAACGTAGCTCGCGATCCACAAAGTGAGCCTTTTGTGAAAGACTGCATCGAGGAGGCCTCTTCCCGCAGCGTGGGCGTCGTTGTTCGGGATCGCTCTTTCGACTACCGGAGTCGCGCGGCGCTGGCTCAGCGATTAAGCCCTCGGGCCCGCGACCAATTTCTGTTGGTGAGTGATCGACTGGACCTTGCTTTGGCCCTTGAGGCGGACGGAGTCCATCTACCTGCGGACGGAATTTTACCAGGGGACGCGCGCCCTCGGATCTCGGGCTGGCTTTCGAGGTCTATTCACGGGTTGGACACCTTGAGCGCGAACGATCGTCAGGCTCTCACGGCTCTGGTCGTCAGTCCCGTCTTCGCTCGAAGAAAAGGCAGAGAACCCCTGGGCTTGGAAGGCCTCTCGCGGATCACCCGGGATCTCAAGAAAGAGCAGCCAAACTTGCGAGTTTACGCTCTCGGCGGGGTCACTGAGACGACGGCGAGCGCTTGCCTTTTAGCGGGGGCGGACGGGGTGGCGGTCATGAGTCCGTTGCCAGATCCTGAGCGTCGTCGGGCTCTCCTTCGGGCGCTGGGGATCCTGCGCTCGTAGGGATTCTGCGTTCGATCTAGCTGACGCGCGCGAGGGTGATCTTCACCGTCGCTCCGTTCACGTTGATCTCGTCGCCCTCCGTGCCCTCCCTAAGGGCGTCCGCCAGAACCTCCCGAAGAATAGAACCTTGGTGCTTACGAAGAGCGTCGGACACCTCACTGTTGTCCGTGGAAAAGGAAAGGGAGATGCGGTCTGTGACCTCGAACCCTGCCGCCTTGCGGGCGCCTTGGATTTGACTGATGAATTCTCGGGCATGCCCTTCCGCGCGCAGGTCATCCGTGATGGTGGTGTCGAGCGCCACCGTGATCTGCCCGTCCGTCACCACGGCACTTTTTCCCTTGGTGGTGCGCTGAAGGACCACGTCCTCTAGGGTCAAGAGTTCCCCTTCAAGCGAGATGGATTCGCCTGCTTCGAGGCGCGACACTTCAGCAAAACCCCAGGTCAAAAGGCCCTGCTTGATGACGCCGAGCTTCTTTCCACAGCGTTTGCCGAGGGTTTTGAAGTTGGGGAGGATTTTGAGATCGGTGAACTGCTTTTCATCCGCCGAGGTGAGCACCGTTTTTACATTGATCTCTTCGCAGATCAGCTGAGCCGCTTGCTCCGCGCGCTTTCGTACCGCCTCGTCGCGATGAATCAGGGTCAGAGAAAGGAGCGGTTGCCTTACCTTGATGTTCTCCTCTTCCCGGATCTTTCGACCCAAGGAAACGACCTGTCGTGCGAGGTCGTTGAGATCTTCCAAAGGAAGGTCGATGAGTTCGTGCCGCGCGCTCGGATAATCGCAAAAGTGCACGCTCGCCGGCGCATCGTCATCGACGGGCCGCACCAGCCTTTGGTGCACCTGCTCGGTGAGAAACGGCATGAACGGCGCCAAAACCCGAGAAAAGGTCACCAGGACTTCATTGAGAGTTGCGTAGGCGGAAGCTTTGTCCGCTTGCGGAGAAAGTTCACTCGACCCGAGGCCTCGTCCCTCGGAAGAGGCCCAAAAGCGCGGTCGGGCCCGGCGGATGTACCAGTTCGTCAGATCGTCGATGAAGCGCACCAGGCGTGGGACGACCGTATAGAGCCGGTAGCCTTCCATCTCCTGGTTGACGTCGCGGACGAGACTTTGCAGGACGCTCAGGATCCAGCGATCGAGCGCTGGTCTGGCGCTCACTTCAGGCGCCTGCCACTTCTGCGTCCGTGGGTCATAGCCATCGATCTGGGCGTAGGTCAAAAAGAAGCTCAGCGCATTCCAGTAGGGAAGGACCACTGTGCGGACAATTTCCTTGAGGCCTCGCTCGCTGAACTTGAGGGGCTCCCCGCGAACCACCGGAGAGTTGATCATATAGGCGCGCAGAGCGTCGGCGCCGTACCGTTCAAGAGTTTCGTTGGGATCGGGGTAGTTCTTTTTGCGTTTGGACATCTTCTGACCGTCTTCAGCCAGGATCAGTCCATTGACGATCACGTTCTTGTAGGGGGACTTGCCGAAGAGGGCCGTGCCCAGGATCAAGAGCGTGTAAAACCAGCCGCGGGTTTGATCGAGCCCTTCAGCGATGAAATGCGCAGGGAAGAACGCCTGAAAACGCGCTTCGGTGCCGCTCCCGTCGTCGCCTTCGCGGAAGGGATAGTGCTGCTGGGCGTAGGGCATCGCGCCAGACTCAAACCAGCAATCGAGTACCTCCGGTGTGCGACGGTACGTCTTTCCATCACGCGAAATGACGACCTCATCGACGAAGTGCTTGTGAAGATCGGTCAGACGAACACCGCTCAGAGCTTCTAGTTCTGCGACTGAACCGACGCAGAGGGTGTCTTCCGGATCGGCTTCGTTGATCCAGACGGGAATGCAGCTCCCCCAAAAGCGATTGCGGCTGATGTTCCAGTCGTTGGCATCTTTGAGCCAATTGCCGAATCGATTCTGACCGATTGCTTCAGGAACCCAGCCGACAGAGTCGTTCTGAGCCACGAGATCCGCTCGCATGTCGGCAACTTTCACGTACCATGCCTCGATGGCTCTGTAGATGAGAGGCGTGTCCGTTCGCTCGTCAAAGGGATAGCTGTGTACGATGGTTTCTTGCCGGAGCAAGCGACCGTCGGCCTTCAAATCAGCTATGATTTGCTTGTCGGCGTCTTTGCAGAACTTGCCTGCATAGTCGGGGACCAGGGAGGTGAACTCCGCTTCTGCGTTCAGCGGATCAACGAGTTCGATGTCGGCGTCGCGACAAGCAGCGAAGTCGTCCTCTCCGTATGCGGGCGCCAGGTGTACGATCCCTGTCCCGTCGTCGGTGGTCACGAAGGGGCCCGTGAGGACCTGAAAGCAGTTCGCGCGGCCCGCGAAGTAGGAAAAAAGGGGCTCGTATATGGATCCGGAAAGCTCTGAGCCTTTGAAGCGGCCGAGGGTTTCCAGCGACTGTTTGGGGAAAACGGACGAAACACGCGCTTCCGCTAGAACATAGACGGCGTCCTCGCCTTCGGGACGGACGGCTACGTAGTCGATGTCCGGTCCGGCGCAGAGGGCGAGGTTGGAAGGGAGCGTCCAGGGCGTCGTGGTCCATGCGAGGAGAAAGAGATTTTTGCTTTGGAGGGGAGCGCTGAGCACAGCGAGTCCGTGCGCTGCTTCGCCTGAATGAGATGCGCTTGAATGAGATGCGCTTGAATGAGAATCGGGGAGCGAGGTCACGCGGAAGCGGACGGTGATGGCCGGATCTTGGACGTCCTTGTAGTTGGAATTGGCTTCAAAATTGGAAAGCGGGGTCGTCAGCTTGTAGCTGTACGGCATGATGCGATAGCTCTTGTAGACGCGCCCCTGGTCCCACAGCTTCTTGAACACCCACCAGACGCTCTCCATGAAGTTTGCGTCCATCGTTTTGTAGTCGTCGTCGAAATCGACCCAACGACCCATGCGAGTGACCGTCTTCTGCCACTCGCCCACGTAAGTTTGAACCATGCTGCGGCACTGTTCGTTGAAGACGTCGACGCCACTTTCCAGGATTTGCGCGGTCCCCGACAGACCGAGCGCTTCCTGGGCGAGGGCTTCAATGGGTAGGCCGTGACAATCCCAGCCGAAGCGGCGCACCACGTACTTGCCTCGCATGTTCCAGTAGCGGGGAACGATGTCCTTGATGGTACCAGCGAGGAGGTGCCCATAGTGCGGCGTCCCCGTCGCGAAGGGGGGGCCGTCGTAAAAGACAAACGGCTCAGAGCCTTCTCGGCGTCGATTGGACTCGTGGAAAGCGGAAAGTCTCTCCCAGAGAGCGAGGACATCGTGTTCGAGTTCCGCGAAGTTGACCTGGGCGGAGAGTTTTTCGAAAGGACTAGACATGGTTGTCGAGGGAAGGGGCGTCTTTGCGCCTGCGCCCCGAGGGGGGCAATCGTACTTTGCGTGGCAAGGCACGAGAGGGCATGGAGCGCTCGTGCCTTGAGAGAAAGCCGCTTCCCTATAGAAAACAGCCTCGTCGGGAGCAAATCGACCCCGGGGGTAGGCAAAGCCTAGTTGTTTGCTGTGACTAGAACCAGCCCCGTCCACAAACAGCCCTGCTCAAAAGGGGGCGCGTTTTTCCCTCTCTCAGGTTGAAAGGCGTGCGAGCGTGTGGGACATGACGACTAGGGAGTCCGTCGTACGCGAGGGGCGGATAAAATGGTAGTGACGACGAGACATGACTCAGCGAGGTCGCGATGGCGCTTGTAATCGGTGACGTGATCGATGGAAAATATTCCATCACCCGACTTCTGGGCGAAGGCGGCATGGGCGCCGTGTATGAAGGAGAGAATACTCGCATTCATCGTAAGGTCGCGATCAAAGTCCTACACGGTGACGTCGCTTCGAACGAAGAAGCGATGATGCGCTTCGAACGAGAGGCTCAGGCGGCGGGCCGCATTGGTTCGGAACACATCGTGGAAGTCCTCGATCTGGGCGATCTGCCCGGAGGCGAGCGTTACATGGTCATGGAGTTTCTCGATGGAGAAGCGCTGAGTGACCGGATTTCGCGTGGAAGAATGGACCCGCGCAAAATCGCGCAGCTCATGGTGGACATGCTCGAGGGTCTGAAGGCTGCTCACGCCGCCAACATCGTTCACCGGGACTTGAAGCCAGACAACGTCTTTTTGACTCATCGTTCGGGCAAGGACGATTTCGTCAAGATCGTGGATTTCGGGATCTCGAAGTTCAACTCTCTGGGCGGAGAGTTCTCCATGACGAGAACCGGCGCGGTGATGGGAACTCCGTATTATATGGCCCCCGAGCAGGCCAAAGGCGGAAAAACCGTTGATCATCGGGTCGATCTCTACGCCGTCGGCATCATTCTGTATCAGGCTGTCGTTGGAAACGTGCCTTTCCAGGCGGAAACCTTCAATGAGCTTTTGTTCAAGATCGTGCTGGAAACCCCACCGCCCCTGGAAGACCAGGTGGAGGGGATCGATCCGGATTTCGTAAACCTGGTCAATCGTGGCATGGCCCGGGAGCCCGAAGATCGGTACCAGACGGCCGAAGAATTTCAGCAGGCCCTTCGCACTTGGCTGAACGGCGGCAGGATCCCCGCCGCGACCATGATCGCTGGCACACCTAGGCAGACCGGCCCCACGAGCGCGGGTGAACTGCCCATGCAGACGCCAGGCGCCTGGAGTGCTGAAGAGGATCAAGTGAGCGTGCCTGTCAAAAAGGCATTCCCGGTCGTCTGGGTCGGCGCCGCGGCCGTCGCAGCCGTAGGAGTCGCTGCCTTTCTGATCCTGTCGCCCGCTGAGCAGGAAGTCGTACCTGCTGCGGAGACCGCCGAAGTGAACGCAGTGGCCGCTGATCAGAAGGCGAAAAGCGAACGTGATGCCGAGATGAAGGCGCTGGTCGAAGAGAAGGTTGCCGCGGAAAAGGGACGTGAAGAGGCACTTGCGGCCAAGGCGAAGGCCGAAGAGGAGCAGAAAGCTCTGGAAGCCAATGCAAAGGAGGAGGCGGACAAGAAAGCGACCGCGAAAGCGGCAGCTTCTGCTCGGCCCACACCCGCACCTCAAGCAAAGCCGAAGGCAGCGGCACCCGTGCCCACACCTGCTCCCGCTCCGGCCCCCGCACCCGCTCCCGGCCCGTCGGGTCGCCCCATCCGTACGAGCTTTTAGGTGCGCACTGATTTTTAAGAACGCACGGAAGTCGCTAAATATCTGCTTGCTAGCTTCTTCACGTTCTTCGAGAAATCAAACCTAAGGTCGGCTGACACGAATTGGCACATCAGGACAACGGTGTCCTTAGGGCGTAAGGTTCTGGACGCCGACGGTGGGTGGAAGTTTGGCAGAAAGCACGCGGCGGACGGTCGACCACAGTTCGTCCCCGGACTTTTGAGCAACCCAGGTCTCGGTGGCGGGCTGCCAATCGAAGTGCCAGGCAGTTCGCTCTGCCGCCATCCAAATTTGACGCGCGGCGCGGTGAGAATTGATGACGTAAACGCTGTCGTCCGGAAGTTCGAGCGTGAGGATGTCGTTTTCGAGTTCACAATCGAGTTCATCCGCTTCCAAGGCATCCAGGGCCGAAACGAGGCGGGCGAGTTCTTTCTGCGCCAAGAGAACATAGTCGTCTTCACTGAGCATGAGTCGCAACCTATAGAAAGTAGTCTACAACCCTACGACCAACTGGATCGTATTCGATGAGATGCCTCGTTGTGAGCCGAAGTGCACCACGCGGTTCCCGACGAGCTTTTCTGCTTTTTCGCCCAGTCTTGAGAATTGCTCGGCGCGTTCCTTTTCATTTGCGTAGTATACAAACGGCGGACCTACTCCTGCCACAACCCGGACGTCCACTGCGTCAGCGACCCCAAGTGCGTTCTTTGTGCCTCGACAAAAGGCCTGCGGTTCTTGCTGAGTTGGACCTTGAATCTTCATTTGGAGACGTGTTCTAAAACTTGCGAAGTCGAGGGGACTTCCTGAGCTGCCCGAAGAACTGTAGACTCGCACATTTACGAGCGTCCCTTTAGGTAAGTTCGTCTCGATGTCTAGCTGGAGACAACCTTCAGGTGTTTCCTTGGCCGCGAGGAGCAGCTGTGCTTCCTCGCTAAACGGCCTGAGCGCAGGCTCCTGCTTCGGTTTCCGGCTTTCACACCCCGCGGCAAGGCCCAGAAGAAGTAGAGACCACACCACCCGAGAAAAGGACCTTCTCCTGATCACGAGTCTTCGCCGGTCGTTCATGGTGGACAGTGATTGCAGTTGTTGCACGCTGCGTAGGTTGAACACAAATTGCATTGGGTGTCGCAGATGGATGCGTTGCTTCCCGGACCCGTGTAGTAGAATGCAGAATCGAAAAACTCACTGCGTTTTCCGCATTTGTCCACAGCGAACACTGTAAGGCGGTACGTATCGTCGGACGAAGTCAGATTCCGGTCAAACCCTTGAGGCGAGCCGACATTGAGCCCTGTGCCTGGCTTTACATTCTCGATCAGAGTACAGGTTCCTGGGTCGCCGCACATTCCATAGACATAGTAGTCAACCTCGTTGTCACGACCGTCCGGCATAGTAAACCCCCAGATTATCGAATTGACCGAAGGTAAGGATTCTCTTCCGGGACACTGACTCTCATAGATGGTTACTGGACCGTCCTGAGCCTGTACTGTTCCGACGGCATCCCCCGAGATGCATGAGACAACTTGGGTATGGGCGGTCGTAATAGGCTTAGGAAGCGTGCCGTTACATATCGGGTCAGGCGTGCCGTTGCCGTCGTCGTCCGGCTCCTCTTCTTCGTCATCTTCCTGCCCAGGGCCCAGAATGAAGACGAATCCCACGCGTTCGGACGAGTAGGCGTATCCGCGTGCACGCGCGACGACTATCCGATTGTAGCCATCCGACTCTAAATCCCAGCGGATACATTCGCTGTCTTTCGCTGAGGTATTCTGAGACATATCAAACAACTGTGCGATCGGGCCGGAGGCATACTCTGACCCGACGGTCGCAGAGGTGCCCTCAGACCAGTTCAGGCGGATCCGCGAGTAATCAAGTCGCATGACATCCACAAAGGGCCGTCGCTTGGGAACGCAAATCTCAACTTCAGTGTCGCCCGAGGTGCCCCGTATGTCGACTCCGATCCACTGTATTTCGTTCTGGAAGTAACTATTGAGGAACGATTCTGTGCTCGGATGTAAGTTGCCGTAGAAGAAATCTGGATCAACTCCACGGTAGCGGACGTAGCCGAAGGACTGGGCATTTCGACGAACATGCTGCATTCGTGGCGGCGTGAGTTTGGCGGCGCAGCAGTCGCGCAGCGCGAAGCGCGCGGTGGCGAGACGCTCGAAGATGAAGTGATACGGCTGCGCCGCGAGGTGCAGTCTCTGAAGACGGACCGCGATGTTCTAAAAAATCAATCGTCTTCTTCGTCAAGGAGCTGTGATGAGTCCCTACGAGACCATCGAGACGGAGAAGGCGCACCATTCAGTGCGGTTTCCGAGAGCTTCTTCGCGACGCTGAAGAAGGAACTTGTGCACGGGCTGCTCTTCGTGACGCGAACCGAGGCCTACGACAGCATCAGCGAGTACATCGACAACTATTACAACGCGCGCCGACGGCACTCAGCCAATGATTATCAATCACCCAACACCAAGGAATTTCAGGCCGCGATGCTCGCTGCCTGAATCAGCCCAAAATCTGTGTCCACGAAATCGAGGGATTTCCAGTCCTTAGGGCGTAAGGTTCTGGACGCCGACGGTGGGTGGAAGTTTGGCAGAAAGCACGCGGCGGACGGTCGACCACAGTTCGTCCCCGGACTTTTGAGCAACCCAGGTCTCGGTGGCGGGCTGCCAATCGAAGTGCCAGGCAGTTCGCTCTGCCGCCATCCAAATTTGACGCGCGGCGCGGTGAGAATTGATGACGTAAACGCTGTCGTCCGGAAGTTCGAGCGTGAGGATGTCGTTTTCGAGTTCACAATCGAGCTCATCCGCTTCCAAGGCATCTAGGGCCGAAACGAGGCGGGCGAGTTCTTTCTGCGCTAAGAGAACATAGTCGTCTTCACTGAGCATGAGTCGCAATTCATAGCACATCTTGCTCTGTTTAAAAGTCAGACAGTGGGGCACAGCAGGAAGCGCCAGGGGAGAAAGAAGGAGCCGCGCCGCATCTGGCAGTGAGTCGACACCGAGACTATGCTGGCAAGTGTGAATGAGGTTGTGACTGAGCAGAGCGAGCGCTTCCGGGAAATGACGCCAGAGGAGCGCTGGCAGGCGGCTATGCGGCTGTATTGGTCCATGCGAAAATTGAAAGCCTCGCACGTCCGCGCGCAGCACCCGGAGTGGTCAGACGATGAAATTGACGAAGCCGTAAAGCGAGCGTTCATGAATGTTCGAGACTGATCTTCTCCTTCTCTTTCTCCGACCGCTCAATGAATTGGGGCTCTCTTACATGGTGACCGGCAGCGTCGTTGGGTGATAGGCTCCTCCCGTGCTCGGGCTTCGCCGACTTTGCTCTTTTGGTCTTGCGCTTTCCGTAGGCGTCTTGACCTTTGCCGTCCCGGCACACGCCGACGGGCCGCTTTCGCCCCTTCTCCTGGTGCTCGAGGATTCGCTGCCGGCGGCGACAGAAAAGGCGTCCGTTTCCGAGCTCCCTTTCATTCGTTCGTCGGAGCTGCACAAGGACGCTCGAGCGCCGAGCGGGGAGGCGGTGAGGTGGCTCACGGTGAGTGGGGCGCCTATTTTAGAGGGTAGTCGGCCCCCGGCAGGTGGCCTTCGTCTCAGTCCCGCTCGGGTCGGGACGTATCGCCTTCCCCTTCAGTCGGGCGAAAGATCGGTGAACGTCGTTGAACTCTGGGTCCAACGGTCCGGACAGAAGGTGGATCCGCATCAGGGCTGGGTCGGACTGAGCCGCGAGCTGCCTCAGGAACTCTCGTCGGGTGATCTTCGGCCGGCAGACAAAGAAGCCTTTGAAGTCGTCGTCTTCGGTCCCGTTGATGCGCTTCCCTCTAGCCTCGACGTGACGACCCAGGATGAGTCGGGAGAGTTCGTTGATTCGCTCAGGGCGCTCGGCCTGGTTTCGAGCGCGTGCCCCTCATGGATCAAAGCTGAAATAGGCTTTGGTTGTGGCTCGACCGGAATGCTCCGTCTCGGTGCGGACGTCGTGGAGAGAAGCCACCCGGCGGTTGTGGCCCGCTCACTTCGGGCCGTGGTGGGTGGGGAGGCTTTCGTCAGCATCGACTCATACGCCGGCGTCCGCGTAAGAGTGGGGGGCCCGTCCGGCCTTCAACCTCAAGGTCCAGGCCGGTATCGAATGAAGCTCCGCGCTCGCCTCGTACGCACTTTTGCGGGCGGACCTGCTCCCCTCGGAGGGAGTGACGCGGAAGCGGTGTCGTTGGTGCGGCAAGAAATCATGGCGGCGGCTCGCATGTGGGGAAAATGCGGTTTGACCGTAGGGCCACAGGAGGAGCTGGACGTTGCTGTCGTCGATCCGCCTCTTCCTTCGCACCTAACGGTGGGTTGCGGCAGGGCGCTACCCGCTTCAGGCGGTGAGATGACTCTGAACGTGGACGGGAAGACCGTGCGGGTGCGGCTCGCTGCTGGGCAAACGCCGGAGAGCGCTGCTGGTGCTTTGGCTGCCATCCTGCGCTCGCGAGGATACCAAACCCGCGTCTTCAAGAATGCGATCACCGGGGGCGCCGCTCTGTCGAGCTTCGACGTGATGGTGGGACATGCGTCCGGCAAGCGCGTTCTTCTCGGACCCTTGTCAGGGCAGCGAGTTTCATCAGATCCGCACTTGACCGTGTGTAGTGAACCGCTCGATCTCGCCGGGGGACTTGAACACTTCCACGATGATGACGCAGCTGCGGGCACTTTGCAGGAACGCCTCGTGCTTCGCGCTCTCATGGACGACGACCCAAGCAGCATCGATTTGATCGTGGTGCCGGTGTTTGGCGGAGTAGGACGGATCGGAGAGTCCTTCATCTTCGACTACGGCTCCAGCATCCAGAATGCCCTGATCTTAGATCGGACGGGGATTCGCGCCGGATCGCGGTCATTCACCCTGGCTCATGAGCTGGGTCATATCTTGCTCGATCTGCCGGGGCACCCGGATGATTTTGGCGTCGATACGCCGTCCTCACTGATGGACGCCGATGCGGCAGATCCGACCATCTTTGGCCCAAGGAGGCTTGGTTTGGACGATTGTCAACGCATGCTGCGACAAAGCGGCTCCGGCGCTCCAGTTCCGCTGATTTTCGAGTATCCCCTGCACCAAGGAGAGTAGGCATGGATAACCTGGCAATCGAGATTCTGTTTTTTGTGGTTTCCCTGTTTGGGGTACTGCTCACCATCTTCGGGGTGCCGGGGACTTTTGCGCCCGTCTTTGTCGTGCTGCTCTATTGGTTGACTGGTGATGCTCGTTTTACCGGGAGCTTGTTTGCTCTGTTTCTTGGCCTAGCCGTCAGCGGTGAGGTGGTAGAAGCCGTCAGTGGTCTTTACGGCGCCAAGAAATACGGAGCCACCAAATACGGCATGCTAGGAGCTTTCATTGGTGGCCTGTTCGGGGCATTGGTGGGCACGTCCATCCTGCCGATCTTGGGCACTGTGGCGGGAGTTTTTGCCGGATGCTTCCTGGCCACTTTCTCGTTTGAACTCTTCTTTGCGGGACGGACGACAGAAGAAAGCGCTCGGGCCGGCATGGGGGCAATGCTCGGAAAGGCCGTGGCCGTGGCTTACAAATACGCCATCGGTCTGGGCCTGCTGGGGCTGCTCGCTCATCGCTTCTGGATTTACAGGGGGTAGCTGTAAGCAAGCCGTTGCAGCCACCTTGGTCTTCCCAGAACCGGGCCGCGTGTTTCGGCATGCAGGTTTCGTTGCGTAAAAATCAACCCTGGTCCGGATATTTCCGGATATTTCACGGCATTACAGTTACGGACTAAGCACCGTCGTGCTCTGCAAGTGCGTCGGCAAGTGGTGGTTGAATTTACCGAGCGTCCAGAATACCAGCGCCAGCAAGAGGAGGAGCAAGAAGAAATACAACCACCAGGGCTTTTTCTTCTCGGCAAAGGGATCGGTCAGATTGCGTGAGGCCCCCTTGGGCAAGACGGCCAGGCTGGTCAAGGAGTGCCCCAGAGGTAGATTCACGCGAGGGAGCACGTTGACAGCCCAGCCGTTGGCGTCGAGCAGGGGGCCGATGTTGCGGCGGCGCAGCTTGAGCCAGGCCACGCCCATAGAAGGCCCGCTGATGGCCAAAAGTATGCCCAAAATGCCCAGCGGCATCCAAATGCCCAGCCCCAGAAACGCCTGAAGGAAGACCCCCAAAGCCGCCGTGATGCCTCCTACGGCGACGCCCAACGCCGCCACGACACCGATGTCGAGCTTCTTGGGCGCAGCAGGCGGCAGCTTGCCCTGAGTCACGCCATCGATGGACACAGCCTTGGTGGTGAGCTTGGCGTCGGCTTCTTCCTGAGCCGTGGCGGCGCGCTTGTTCACCTGCTCTTCGATCAATCGGATCAGCTTCTTGTAGGGCGACCAGAACGCTTGTCCCACACCGACGGGGCTCTCGATGATGCGCGTCACCGTGGCGTCCCAATCCTTGCCCTCGCGATCATAGAATACGCCATTGCGACCCACCGTGAGATTGTCGACCTCACCGCCCGTGACTGCGGCAACGATGGACCGAGTGACTCCGGAAGAGTTCTTCACGCTACAATATAAAAGATAAGTGGCGGAAGTGGCCGCCAGGGCGGCGTGGGCCGTAACATCGTCGACGAACATGCACAGATCGAGGGCTCGTTGATCGATGTACAGGCTACCTGACTGAAAGCTGGCTCTGCTCCCGGGACGATAAAAATCACGAAAGGAAACGAAGTTGTTGGCCAGGGTGAGCAGATCGCGCCGGTAACGAACGAGCCTCTCCACGTCCTCGATGGCGCTGGCCAGATCGGCAGCGGCCTCGTCCTTTTCGATGAGCGACAGCAGCGCCTTCTCGGCGTCACTCTCCAAGAGAGCCTCGAACCCAGGAACCTCCTGCCACAAGGAGGTGGGTTTACTCTCGTACCATTGTCGATGCGCCTCCCAGCGATTCTTGATGGTGCGATACTCCTCATCGGTCAGTCTGTCCTTTTCGCCGAGCAAGGGAGTGACGACGTTGGCTCGAAAATCTGCGATTCTGTCTGTCCAGGCGGGATTGATGCCCATGACGAGCGGGAGGGTCGCGCCCTTTTCAACATGGGCCAGCGGGAAATCGGCAAAACTGCTGGCAACGGCGTCGAGCCTCTGAGCACCGATCTCGTCAAAGGCGGCTTCGTTGCGGTTCAAAGCAGGAAGCGCCCGCTCATCGAAAGCAACCACGCGCACCCGCGTAAAAAAATCGTCGATCTTTTCACGCACGGCGGCGTAAGCGGAAAAGGCCGTGTCCGTGGCGTCACCCAAGATACGGATCTCAGGGGCGCGGGCCTTTTGCGACCACTCCTGATGAGCTCGCGCGGAGTCGAAGAAGGCCAGGACGTCGGCGCGATCCAGGCCTGGTTCACCGGAACGGTCGAGCTTCGGCTCTGCGATCCCTGACAAAATAGTCTCTGCCACCGCTTGAACCTCGGGATCGGTGATCTTGGAGGGGGGCACGATCCCATCGCCATTTTCCGGTTTTTGGTTGAAGGCGTCGAGACACAGAACCGTGTCCTCCACGCTGATCTCCTTGGCGTCGGCCTTGTCCAGACCCTTGAGTAGAGCTTTGGCCGTCTTTCGCAGCCGCTTTCCTTCTTCCGTGGAGGAAGCGATGACAGACAAGGGTAGCGCCGAGCCACCTTTCGCCAGCTGCTCGACGTCGGACAGTCTCTGGGCGGAAAACTCGATGGCTTCCAAAAGTTCTCGCGCTCGAACTCGACCGTCGCCGTCCGCATCGATCAAGCTCAAGGTACGTTCGTCGAAGTGAAGTCCCTTGACCGGACAAGACAAAGCCACCCATAACTTTTGATCGAGCTTCTCGAGCGCCACCAGATCCCGCCCGCTTTTGATCTGTACTTGATCGACCCCACCGACCCTGTAAAACCGAAACCGATGCTCTGTCTTAGAAGTGCTTGCCATGAGGACCCTATAGGCGGGTGGAACCAGATCAGTGAAGAGCTAGCGATCACTAATCGTCCGTATAGTAGAATTGCCCTTGGTTGTTTTTCCCGTGGAGGTTAGGTTGACCCCCATGGCAGGGGTGAAATCGGGGGGAGTTTGCTGGGGTTTGTGGGGCGCGATCGTGCTCGGGGGGCCGCTTTACGTCAGCTGTGACTTCGCTGCCATCAAGCAGTGTCACTCGGAGATGGAAGGCTCGCAGAAGGCGATGCTCGAGATGGACTCGGAGGAGATCGAGCAGGTGAAGTCTGCCCTGGCCGCGGTGGTTCGGACCCATGAGGCTTGTGTCGCGGCGGGACGTTCCGACGAGGTGTCGAAGGTGGCTGACGCCAAGCGCAAGTTGGAGGCGCAGGTGCGCGCTTTGGAAGAGAGGGCAGGGCGCAAGAAGCGACCCAAACTTTCGGAGGCAGAGCTCGCGGCACTCGAAAAGAAGGGGGATCCAAGCTGCCCCAAGGGGCAGCAATACGAGCACCACCAGAACAACAAACTGATTTCCTGTACGGGCAAACAAATCGTCGAGATGAATGCAGCAGAGGCGACCGAGTATTTGGAACGCCGCGGTTTCACGCTTCGTTCGGCTCCGCCGCTCCTTCGCTTCGAGAAGGGAGCCGAGAGTTATGATTTTCATTTCGAGAAGGAGAATGACCCCAAGGCCGCGTCCTGCGTGTCTGTGGTGGCGGCCATGGGCATTGCCTGGGAAGAAACCGTGGCGCGTCTTTCCGGAGTCCATCCTCAGAAGCTCAAGCTTGGCTCTCCGGTGCCTGTTCAGAGCGGCGCGCGCGTGCTCCGAGTGGAAGGGGATCAGCAGCAATTTACCGTGAAGCTAGGAGCTTGTAGCCCAACTCCAGGGCAAAAAGCGTATGATGCGCCTCAAGACCCCTGAATCTCCCCAAAGTCTCTCATCTGGCCCGTGGGCTCACTCTGCTGGCTCGTGGGCTCAACTTGTCCTAAAGCAACGGACCCATGGATCTCACGGACCCATCGCAGCAGGCGAAAACGAACGAGAGCGACGAGAGTCCCGCGGCGGATGCAGCTGCGGATTCAACGCAGTCTCTCGACTCAGTACAGTCTTTGGAAACTGTGCAGTCTTTTGAATCTGCGCAGTCTCTCGAGGCAGTGCTCGATGCAGAGCCGTCACTCGATTCAACGCAGTCTCTCGATGCAGCGCAGCACGCCTCCATGGAACCCATTGCGCGGCCCAGCTACCTGTTCTTCGGGTGCGTGACCGCCATTTCCCTGTTTGCCGACATCTCGACGAAGGTCTGGGCGGAGATCGTCATCAACGAGCGAGGCTTTGAGCCCATCAAGGTCATCGGGGAGAACCTGAGCGTCACCCTCGCTTATAACCAAGGCGGCGCCTGGGGGCTTTTTGCGACGGCCGATGAGATGATTCGAAAGCCGTTCTTTCTGGGAGTGAGCGGCTTTGCCCTCTTCTTCATCATCTCACTCTATGCCCGCCTCTCGGCGTCCCAGAAGGCGCTCAAATGGGGTCTCCCGCTCGTTTTGGGGGGTGCATTAGGCAACCTCAACGATCGCATCACGCGCTCTCAGGTCATCGACTTCATCGACTATCGAGCGGACTGGGTTCTGAGCCTCAATCGCTTCATCAACGACCGAGTTTCCTCCTGGACGGTCACCGATCATTGGCCCACGTTCAATATCGCCGACGTCGCCATTTGCGTCGGTGTCGTCCTGATGGGTGTGGACATGTTCACTCACCGTCCACGCGCGCTGTCCCGACCGGACGAAAGAGTGGACGAGACGTCCTTGGGTTCGGTGTCGGAGGGTGAGGCCGGCGCGGGGCCGGCGTCCGCTCCCGGCCCTGTGTCGCCGTAAGGGAGGGGACTGCCCGGTGCAGCCGCAACTGTTTGAACTCTTTGGCGTCGGATTTCCGAGCTATTTCCTGATGCTGGTCACGGGCTTTCTGTTCGCGACGGTCCTCGGTTGTGCTTGGGCAAGGCGGGTGGGGGAGAACCCGGATGTCATCGTCGATCTGGGGCTTTCGATGGTGATCTTCGGCGTGCTCGGGGGGCGACTCCTGCATGTTTTCGCCGACGGATATTTCTGGGACTACGTGCATCTCTGCACCGATCCTTCCCAGGTAGCGTGGAAGATCAGCCGTGCCGAGTGTCTTCGTCCTCCTGAGACTTCGGCTCTTTCCGAGCTACTCGGAGCATCAGCGGATCCGCTGGGGCGATGGGACGCCGCCGCGGGAGTTTGCCGACCGACCGAGACGGATTGCTTTGCCTGGGCGCGATTTTGGGCCGGAGGGCTCACGTACTACGGTGGGTTCATCGGCGCCTCGATCGCTGCCTGGTTTCTCCTCAAGGCCGACAAGTTTCCTTTCCTCAAAGCGGCAGACATGGCCGGGATGGTCGTTCCTGTGGGCCTCACCTTCGGGAGAATGGGGTGCCTTTTAGGCGGCTGCTGTTTCGGTCTCCCGCTCACGGGCCCTCTTGGGCTGGTTTTCCCCTCCTATAGCGCAGCGAGTACCGCTCAAGCGCGCGATGGACTTTTGGCGGGACCTCATCTTTCCTCGCTTTCCGTCCATCCGACTCAGCTTTATGAGGCCTGGGGGAGTTTTGCCCTGGCGCTTCTGCTCACGTACCTCGTGCATCCAAAAAAGCAGTACGATGGACAGGTTTTTTTGGGTTTTGTGGCGGGTTACGCGGCCCTCCGGTTCGCACTCGAATTCTTCAGGGCCGATGATCGGGGCGGTGTGTGGCTGCTGAGCACGAGCCAATGGGTCGGTCTGCTCCTTCTTTTGGCCGCGTTCTTTCTTCACAGACGCCTGATCGCGAAAAAAACGGCAGTTTGTTCTGGGTAAAGGCGGAAAACATGCGCCGGGGCCCTTCATCGACTAATATGGACACCCATGATGCCCCGATTCTTAGAGCAGGTCCGCAAACCTGTTTCGCGAAGGTTTTCCGACGCGCTCTTAGTGCTTTGCCTCCCTCTACTGCTCCTCGTCTCTGGCGCCTCCTGCGACGGAAGTGAGGACGACAGACCGCCTCCCGTCAGTTCTGCAGGTTCGAATCACCTGCTCCCTGCGCCTCCTGCGAGCGGCGGGGACGGGGATAAAGGTGGCGGGGCCAACGTCCCGGGGGATGGAGTGAACGGCAGCACATACCTTTTGATCGATGATCGTTTCGTGACCCGGGAAGCGTACCTCGACGCGGCGGCGATCTATGTGTTCTCTGGGAGGCGGGACTACGAGGCAGAGCGCTCGGATGCGGGGGAGTTTGAAGTCTCCGATGCCGTGCCTGCGGCGAATCAATGGATCTATGCGGAACCTGTCCTGGATGAACGGGCGTATCCGACGGTGGTACGGGTGGACAGCACCGGTGGGGATGTTCAGGTGGAGCTCGTCGCTGAAACCGTGATCGACGAGATCATGCTCACCATGAGTCAGAGTACCTCCATCAACCCGTCGGCGGCGCAACTTCTCATTCACATCGTCGACGATAATGAAAACGGGATCTCAGGAGTCCAGGCTCAGGTGATCGAAGGAGCGACTTTCATCACTTATGCGATAGGGGATTCCTGGAATGATTTACGGGACAACACGGATTCCGAAGGCCTTATTTTTGCGCCCAATCTACCCGCGAGTGCGCTTCCCGGTCAGGACATCACAGTGATTCTGACAGGGGCGATTACGGAACAATACCGGGTGAGAGTCATCGCTGGTGCGATCACGGTTCTCAAGATCGTCGCGCCGTAGCCTTTACCTTGAACCAGATCGAGTGTCGGTCTATCTGAAAACGCCCGCCCAGTGTTGCGGGCCGTTCTTCGGAGAGCAAAAATGGCAGTGAGAATCGACGGTAAGGCGGTGGCCGCCAAGGTGCGCGAAGAGGTGAAAGCCGACGCAGAACGGTTCTTTGCGACCTTTGGTCGCAAGCCCCAGTTACACGTAGTCCTCGTCGGGGACGATCCAGCGTCTCAGGTTTACGTCAGGAACAAGGAGACGGCGGCTCTTGAAACATCCCTCGGAGGCGAAGTGCATCGCCTGCCTGGCGATACCAGCGAAGCAGAAGTTCTCTCCTTGGTGAGGCGGCTCAATGAGGACCGGGATGTGGACGGGATTTTGGTTCAGTTTCCCGTTCCAGAGCAGGTGAGTCAGGCTCGAGTGCTTGAGACGATCGCTCCAGAAAAGGATGTCGATGGCCTTCATGTCGTGAATGTCGGCCGCTTGTGGTCCGGTCAAAAAGGAATGGTCTCGTGTACACCGGCGGGTTGTGTCCGTCTTTTGGAAGAGGCCAAGGTACAGCTTTCGGGAGCGCGCGCTGTCATCGTGGGTCGAAGCAATCTGGTCGGAAAACCCATTGCGGCGCTCCTCTTAGAGCGAAATTGCACGGTGACTCTGGCGCACTCCCGGACTTCGGATCTGCGCGAGCGCTGCCGTGAGGCGGATATTCTCATTGCGGCCGTCGGCCGAGCGAAGATGATCTCAGGTGACTTCATCAAGCCCGGGGCGGCTGTGATTGATGTAGGAATCAATCGGGACGAAAACGGAAAACTTTGCGGGGATGTCGACTACGAGAGTGCAGAGGCCGTGGCCGGAGTCATCACCCCGGTCCCGGGCGGCGTGGGCCCGATGACCATCGCGATGCTTCTCAAGAATACCGTAGACGGAGCTTTCGCGCGGATGGCGTGAGAGGGCGGACGGTTTTTTTGATGACGGTTTGTCGATGACTGAGCGCGCGACGACACCTCACGGTTTGGGTGGGTTCCGCGTGTTCGGTCTCACGGGGGGCATCGGCTCTGGCAAGAGCGTCGTGGCCGCTCTGTTTCGAGAATTTGGGGTGCCGGTCGTCGACGCGGATGAGCTTGCGCGACGGGTCGTTTTGCCGGGGAGCCCGGGTCAGCTCGCGCTCCTGGCCGAGTTTGGGGCAGCGTATTTCAACGAAAAGGGGGAACTCGACCGAAAGAAGCTGGGACAGCTGGTGTTCGGGTCACAAACCCAGAGAAATCGCCTCGATGCCATCGTTCATCCTTTGGTGCGCAGAGCTTCACGTGAAGCCTTCGAGAAGGTGAGGGACGAGGGAGGGGATCTGTGTTGTTACGACATCCCTCTTTTGTTCGAGACGAAGCAGGCGGATGCTTTTCGTCCTGTGGTGGTCGTGTGGGCAGAGGAGCAAGTGTGCCTCCGCCGCATCGTTGCTCGGGACGGCATTTCTGAAGAGGACGCCGCGCGCCGGATCGCGGCCCAGATCCCCCTTTCCGAAAAGCGCGCGCAGGCAGACTTCGTGATTGAAAATAGGGGGTCACTCGCGGAGCTCAGGACGCGGACCGAACAGGTGCTGAGGCAGATTCGGGGCTCCGCATGACCCGGTTTCGTTCCAGCGTTTTTTGGCGGCTGGTTCGTGGGGGGCTTTGGGGATTCGTTCTGGTTGCCTGTGGCAATGCGGGTGCGGGAAACGAGCCGCCCCGGAGCGCGCAGCCTCCCCAGATGACTGACACGTCCGAGGAACCTAGCGCGTCCTCGCAACTCACAGCGCCCTTTGAGGACACAGTGCCTTCTCAAGGTACAGTGCCCTCAGAGGGCAAGGGGGTGGTTCAATGGTGTTCTGCCGCGGGCGCTCCATTGGTGGGCGCGCCGGTGCTCGATGATCAGGAACGGGCTTACCTGGTGACGTCGGACGGTTACCTGCACGCCTTCGAACGCGATGGACGCTATCGCTGGAGTTACACGGTCCGGGGGACTCCCTTGGGGAGCGTCAGCCTCAGACCGAGCGACGGCGCGGTCTTGCTCGGGACGACCGCAAGCATGGTCTACGCCATCACTCAGCAGGGTTCTCTCTATTTCTCTTTCGGAACCCTCGCGCCCGTATGGTCGGGCTTGTTCGCGCTCAACGACGATACCGTCGTGTATCTCGGGCACGACCGGAGGCTTTATGCTCTGGGCACGACCGGAGCTGCCCGCTATCGGGTGCGCGCGCCCGGAGAGCCCATGGGCGGCCCCGTGGTGGCAGAAAATGACCTCGTTTGGCTCCCTCTTTCCGACGGGGTCGCGCGCTTTGAATCTGCAAGAAAACTGGATAAAATCCCGCATTCTTCGCCGGTGGAGGAAGTGGTGGCTCTCAGCAATCGCGCCGTGTCGCGCGCCGGGGGAAAGGCGTTTGCGCTCCAAGGCGTCGAGGCACCCCGACTTCTAGGAGAAGCCCGCTTCTTGAGCGGTGGAGTCGACGAGATCGCTTTGACGTCGGAAGGAGGAGTCACCACCTTCTTCGATTCGAGCCTGCTCCCCACCTCTGAGAAAGCGTCGGTGTCCCTCGAACTCAGCGCGTCACCGGCCCTTTCACCCTCTCGGGTATGGTACCCGACCTCGGAGGGGGTCCTTGTGGTAAAGGAGCGGGGAGCGGAGGGGGTCGTGCGAGTCGACTTAGGCAAAGGGCCGCTTTCGACCCCGGTGCTCGGAAAGAGCGGGAGTTGGGGTCTCGTGCCGACCGTAGGGGGAGAGTTCTGCGCGGTTTCGCTCGAAGGCGTGCGGCCTTGACTCGGATCTGTGACTCGATTTGCCAACGAAACGAAACGAGACGAACGAGACAAACGAGCTCGGCAGGCCGTCGCGCCGATAAAATCGTCATGGAGGTCGGAAAAGGCTCTTCTCTGGACCCGTGACCTTAGGTATACTGTACATATGAGCAGTTCTTCTGAGGATGCTGTGAACTACGACTGTGAACCCGTGATGGAGGCCCTCGTTGAGGGCATGGAGTATCGGCTGGATTCAGGGATGCAGGGAACGGCCTTGTGTGTCTCTCAGCGCGAACCGGGGAGTTGGGATTGGACCTTCGTGGGGGAGGCCAAATGGGATTTGACCACTTTGCGCTGCAAAGCCATCCATCGAACGATCTGCGAGGAGTTGGCGCGATCTCTTCGACAATTATAAATTATAATAGGTCTTGGTGATTCTCACGAGCAGCTTGGAGAGCCGTCCGCTCTCGTTCAGTGCACTCATGAGTTCAGGCCTCGTACGGCGCGCCAGCGAGGGCCAGTATGATAAGCATTCCAATCAACGCCAGAACCACCACGGTTACGACGAGAGCATCTTTTGTGGCGGGAGACACCACCGAACCATACACGCTTCTCGGCTTTCTGATACCTGATCAAGGCGCGACCAGGAAGAACCTCGCCTGGACGTGACATACACGTAGGTTCTTGGGGCTGCGATGGGAGCTTTGCCTGACCTGCGTTCCCCTGACACACTTGGCCGTGGAAAACCGCGATGGTGTGGAAAACCGCGATGGTGTGGAAAACCGCGATGGTGTGGAGCGCGACGAACAGGAGGGGTTGGCTTTGACAAAAAGCGACGAGGAAGCCCTTCTGAGGTCTTCGAGCGCGCCGTGTGAGCTGTGCGGGGAAGCGTTTGAGCGCCCGATCCCGGGGGCCACGGTCTGTTTTCAGTGCTCGGTGCATTCGGTCTGCGTCTGCTCAGACGATCCCGGCTGAAAACGCCCACTGAAGATGCCGTTCACTCCCCACTGACCGCGAGGCGGGTTCCTGCTATGCGGGGGGCCTCATGAGTGAAGCACCCAGGGCGATGGAGGCTCGTTGGCAAAAATACTGGGCGGAAAACCGCACGTTTCGTTCGGAACGACGGGCGGGCCGCCCGAAGTACTATGTGCTCGAGATGTTCCCCTATCCGTCGGGCAGTGGCCTTCACGTCGGACACCCCGAAGGATACACGGCGACAGACATCGTCGCTCGCTACAAACGCATGTGCGGCTTTGATGTGCTGCATCCCATGGGTTGGGACGCCTTCGGCCTCCCCGCTGAGCAGTATGCGATTCAGACAGGAACGCATCCTGCTGCTACGACGCAAAAGAATATTCAAGTGTTCAAGCGTCAGCTCAAAAGCCTGGGATTTTCTTACGATTGGGAGCGCGAGATCAATACGACGGACGAAGGATACGTGCGTTTTACGCAATGGATCTTCCTTCAGCTCTTCAAGCGTGGCCTGGCGTTTCAGAGCGAAATACCCGTCAATTGGTGCCAAGATCTAGGCACGGTGCTGGCCAATGAGGAGGTCATCGATGGGCTCTCTGAGCGCGGAGGTTACCCCGTGGATCGCCGCCCTCTTCGGCAGTGGCAGCTTCGGATCACTCAGTATGCGGATCGTTTGGCGGAAGAACTCGAAGGCCTCGATTGGCCGGAAACCGCCCAAAAGCAACGAGACTGGATCGGACGCAGTGAAGGCGCCCTGGTGCATTTTCCGCTCTTGGACGTTGTTTCCGAAGACGGAAATCCCTTGAAGCTCACGGTGTTCACCACTCGTCCCGACACCCTGTTCGGCGCCACGTATATGGTCGTCGCGCCGGATCATCCTTTGATTTCACGAATCACCACTGCTGAAAAACGTGAGGAGGTCTTTGCGTACGCTGCGAAAGCGGCAAAAAAGAGTGATCGCGAGCGCCAGGCGGGCAAGGAAAAAACAGGGGTTTTCACGGGCACAATGGCCAAGAACCCGCTTAGCGGCAGGGCGATCCCGGTCTATGCG
>CAYMQT010000020.1:0-948 GCA_964392575.1 uncultured Polyangiaceae bacterium | reverse complement strand
TCTATGCGGCAGACTACGTCCTCGGGGCGTACGGGACCGGGGCCATCATGGCCGTGCCTGGCCACGATCAGCGAGACTTTGAATTTGCGCAAAAGTTTTCGATCCCGGTCGTGCGTGTGGTGAGCGAAGACGGTCAGGATCCTTCAGAACTCACGCAAGCCTATACCGCTGAGGGTATCGCTCAGAACTCCGGGTTTCTGGACGGTCTGCGGACCTCTGAGGCAAAAAAGAAGATGCTTGCGTATCTTTCGGAGCACGGGCTCGGTTCCTCCAAGGTGACGTACAAATTGCGTGACTGGGTCTTTTCGCGTCAGCGCTACTGGGGAGAGCCGATCCCCGTCTATTTCCCTGTAGAAACCTCTGGTAACCCTTTGAATGGGGACGCTTATACGATCGACTACGAGAGCCCGATCGCGATGAATGAGGAGGAGCTTCCCCTGAAGTTGCCTGAGCTTTTGGACTACAAGCCCGGAGATCCGGCCGGCGCGCTGGTGAAGGCGCTCGAATGGAGATTCTTCCAGAAGGACGGCAAATGGTACGCGCGCGAGACCAACACCATGCCCCAGTGGGCCGGAAGTTGTTGGTACTATCTCCGGTATCTCGATCCGCACAATGACGGCGCTCTCTTTAGTGAGGAGGCGTATGATGCGTGGATGCCGGTCGACCTTTACGTCGGCGGCGCCGAACACGCGGTCCTGCACCTGCTCTATGCGCGATTTTGGCACAAAGTGCTCTTTGATTGCGGGGTGGTGAAGCATCCGGAGCCGTTCACCAGACTCGTTCATCAAGGGATGATTCTGGGCATGGTTTATCGCTATTTTGTGGACGAATCCGGTCAGGGCTACGCGGGCGACGATCCTCAAGTGTCTCCGGACAAGGAGCGCGGCGGCTTTGTCCATGAAGTGACGAAGGCGCATCTGAGCGCTCAGTTCCTCGTCGAGAAGGAAA
>CAYMQT010000019.1:10891-40888 GCA_964392575.1 uncultured Polyangiaceae bacterium | reverse complement strand
CGGGTCACGTTGGTCGGCCAATTCACCGTCCAGGTCGTGGTCACTGCCTGGACGTCCGCACCGGTGGTCACCCCGCCGTCCACCACAACGTTGTCCTGGTGAATCACGGTCCCGGCTGTGGTCACGGATCCGTAGACGTGGGACTGAGAACGCAAGAAGCTGACGTCACCGCTACTGAACACGTCCGTGTAGACGTTGACGCCAGCACCGAGTTCGAGAAGGTTCGGGCCGAGGTTTGCCATTTTGGGCAGCTGTCCCGCTTCGGCAATCGTCGAGCGATCATCGATCGTGATCTTGTTCGTCGCGGAGATGATGACCTGCGGAAGGGTGCTTCCGCGCGGCACGGAAAGACTGAAAGAAACCTCTTCCGTGGCGGGAACAGAGGGCGTCGTCCCGCTGTCATCGCTGACGACGAGGTTGTCGAGCAAATAGGTCCCCGAACCCCAAGGCACGTTGAGCACCACGCGGAAATTCACGTCCGTAGCGCTGCCGTTCAGGGCTTCGCGCACGTCCGAGGGGACAGAAAAAGAGAGGGTGTGGAAGCTGCCCGGCGCAAGACCGCCGATTTGATTGCCGCCGAGGTCGCGCCAGTACTGCCCGGCGGACGGGATCTGAACGATGAGGCGCACGTCTCCCCACCCGAGGGTTTGCGGAACCTGTAGATCCACCGTCGCCGTTTCGAGCGCTGAACCCGGAGCAGCGATCTGAATCGAGACGATCTCGCCCACTGGCTAATCGGCCAATCGGCCAGGAGACGTGTCCCGACCTGCGGTTCGGGCTCTTACCTTTGTCGCGCTAACGGTTCTCCGCCGACGAGCCTGCGCGCATGAGCTTTTCGATGCACGAGGCCGCGCGCTCCTGCTCAGGAACGCAGCGATCGTCCTTGAGAGAGGGCGCTCCTTCTGCGTCACAAACGAAACCTTCTTTTGGTGCATCGGCCGTGCACACCAACATGGCGCCTAGTTCGTCGCGACAAGCCGGCAGGTTGTACGTTTCCTGGCAGCCAACGACACAAGTCGACACCTCGACGCAGGGCATGCTCGCCGTCTTTTCACACACCGTCTTGCAGTGACCCTCGATCTCCAAGGGGCTCAAGCCCGTGGCGACGGGCGGCGCGGAACTGAGGCCTTTTTCTGGAAAAGGGGCAGCAGGCTTCTTCTCGGGGGGCGCCTTCGCCTGCGTCTTTTCGGTCTGCGCATTCCCGGAGACGCGCTCCTCACAGGCGGTCGATGCGCTGAGCACCAAAAGAAGAACGAGCAGCGAAGAGCGGCTTGGAAGCGTCAAGGACGAGAGCATGGCGAGCACCTTAGAACCGAGAACTACCAAAGAACAGCCACCGGATAGCTATGAATGGCGGGATCGGGGGTCACTAATCGCGCGTTATGCACCAAGGCTTGAGCCACCAGCAAGCGATCAAACGGATCCTTGTGCAAATCGGGCAGCTCTGCGCTGCGAAAGAGATCTTCAGACTCGATGCGGAGCCGTCCGAGGGCCCACACGCCCAGCTGCTCAGTGATCCAGCGACGAGGCGGAGTGGGCAATCGCAGCTTTCGCGCTTGCCATTTGAGACAAATTTCCCAAATGCTCACATCGCTCACATAGAGTTCACTCGCTTCATCAATCGCCCGCTGCGCCGTCGGGCTCAATTGACCGGGGGCGCCAGTGAGCCAGATGAAGGTGCAGGTATCAAGAAGGAGCAAGGCTCAAATCCCCCAGACAGAAAGCTCACTGTCACTCAAAGGTGCAAAGGTCTCCTCACTGAAGCACACGCCCGTGGACGTGACGGTGCCCACCTGGGGGCGACGCCGAACGGCGTCTTTCGCCGTCTCAACTTTCAGAAGTCGCGCAGCAGGGACCGAGCCGCGACAGATCACAATTTCCGCACCGGCCTCGACTTCCACAAGGAGCCTGGAAAGGTGTGTTTTTGCCTCATGCGTGGTGACGGACTTCATCTTCCTCAGAATAGACCAAAAGTAAACTTAGTCTAGACTAAGTCACTAAAATCCAGCGAAATAGGACGGCGACGAGAAGTGCGCCCGAAGGACCCGGGGTCGTACCCGTCCTCGAGCACATGGAAAAAAATCGGCTCTGGATGCGCGTGTGCGCGAGGCGGCTCAGCTCCGTACGATGAACTGACCAGGGTTCAAACTTTACTTTCTGATGTGGACCCAGGTGCCGCCGCCCATGTCCTCGCCGATGTTGATGCCGTGCCAACCTTCCGGAACCGGCGGATCGGTCCAATCAAAAACGATCCGAGCATCGATGGGAGCGAGATTGACGCACCCGTGGCTGCGCGGGATCCCGAACACATCATGCCAGTACGCTCCGTGGAGCGCGAACCCCGCCGAGAAGTACTGAATCCAAGGCACGTCCCGGAGCTCGAACGCCGTGCTTCCGCGGCGCCTGGTCACTCCGTACTCTGGATGACGGCCCTTCTGCACATTGGCCCAGCGCCGAGCGTCCGCCTCGTCCATCTTCTGACCCGCTTCTGCCATCTTCTTCAGGCGCGCGGTCGTAGCCATGCCTTCCGCGTCCATCCCAGCCGCGCGAGACTTCTGACCTCCGGCGACCGTCGAGTTTTCTTCCGAGTCCATCGCCGCCGCGATGTGCTTGGATTGCAGGCGAAAGTCTCCGAGAGGAGTCGTCAAGTCCGTTTTGGGATCGCCAAACCTATCCCGCCCGCTCGAAATGAGCGTCGCGTAGCGAGCTCGCTTGCCGTCGTACAAGGTCAGGATCTGCTGACCTACCGAGATGTCGATCCATTTTTGGTTTTTGAGAGCCGGCTCGGGCCAAGTCTGCGGGTGATGAACGATCCCGATGTCCGAAGCCTTGAGCCAGCGATGCATGTTGCCAAGGGTCTGATAAAAACGCTGCCCCTCCTTGATGCGAGCCTGGCCGGACAAGGGAACCAAGGCTCGATGGGGCGCCGGCTCTGCGGGGCGCGTGGCGTCCTGATCTGCGATCAACTTGTAAGTAGAACTCTCCTTCTTGATCACGAAGGCAAAAGGAAACTGCATCTGCTCTGGGATCTCGATTCCATGGAACATCGAGCCCGCATCGGGTTTTACCTTGGTGGTGGGGATCAGGCGCAGGTCGACAGTAACTGCGAATCTTCGTTCGAGATCTTCGCTTTTGGTGTCGAAGGAGCCCACAAAGGAAAGTCCCGTATGACGACGGACGCGATCAGCAAAAATTGCGTATTCGGGTACTTCAAACCCGGACACATTGGGAATGTGCCGGCGCCCATCCATGAGCCAGAAAGGCACCTGGTCTTGCTCCGAAGAAGCTCCAAACAGCTCTGCGCGCGATTGATGGAGGGAGTCTTTGAACCCTTCTGAATGCTTGAGAAGGGGCACCGCAACGCCGCGCGCGTCGAGCGGCACGTCGTTGGCCCCGAGCTCCGCGACCTGCACTTCGCTCTTGTGCTCCTCGAACCACTTGAGATGCTCTTCGAGCCCAAACTCACTTTTGATCTGTTCGCTCTTGCTCGGAATGCGAAGATACTGAGGCGCCGTAGCGCGCACGAACCCGTATCGGTACGGGAGGGGTTTCGAAAGGTCGGGGCGCACCTCGGAAGCGCGCACGAGAGGATGATTGAGATCGGTCGTCGCTTCCTCTGTGCAGACAAACCCCATCGGATAAACCCGGTACCACTCGCCCTTCTTGCACCCCTTCCCCTCCACGGGAGCTGCATCCCTGGGCACGGCGCCGCCGAGGCGGATGTAGCCGAGACGCCGCGACTCCACATTGGGTAGCTTGTAGATGGTGGCAGCGATCACGAGACTCGCGAGTCGAGGAGCGCCCTCCGGAGGAGCCGTGGAAAGCTCTCCGTGATCCTGAGACAGACTCGACAAGGGAGGGGCGCTCGGCGCTTTCTGGCCGCTGTCATCCCCGCCTTTTTCACTTTCCGAGCCTTTGGGATCCGGGGCCCCTTCGGTCTTTTGCTCTTCCTTGTCGCAGCCGAAAACCAAGAAAGCGACGAGAGTGCCGAGCAAGAGCGAGGAAGACACAGAAAAGGGCATGACGAAAACGAAGAGCCTGGACGAGTCGTCGGCCCGGAGATACCGCGGCCGGGAGATACCGCGCCATGGCTCTCGGTCAAGGGGCGGGCTTTAGGGCCTCATCAGCTCTCGCGGTCGTGTTTCACGTTTGCGGAGGAGGGCTTCCGTCTCTTCAAGGAGTCCGCTTCTTCCATGGGAGGCACCTCTTGCTCGGGCCTTGCGCCATCCGACGTGGAGGCGCGACTCTCACCGTCGACTTCGACCCCTGTTGCGCCCTCCGGGAGCGCCGGGAGCCCGCCGAGCGACGCGCCTTCACCGAGCCAAAAGACCTCGGGAACCGGATAGTACTTGGAGTTGTAGGTGCGCCTGGTCACCTCGCCGTCGCGGCTCTTGATCCGCACGACACTCACGACGTCCATTCCCTCGCTCCCCTTCTGCTTCTGTTCCATACCGCCCGCGGGCATCTCTTCTCGATACCAAACGCGACGCGCAAAAGGCTCTCGATGAGTGACCGTATACGCATGCTCGACGTGGACGTCAGGATCACGACCGAGCAGCTCGACGCGGATGACATAGGTGCTGGGAAAGCTGACATAAACGAGGACCGGCTCGTCGAAATTGTTTCGCAGCTTGAGATCGACTTTGCCGTCGATGACCGTAGCGTCCAGTCCAAGGGGCGCGTATCCGCTGGGCCGGCTATGACTGCGACGATTCACGACCTCCAAATTGCCGTAGACAGCAGCGGCATGAAGAGTCGTGGCGACCTGACAGACCCCTCCGCCCACATCCTGCTCGAGCTCATCGTTGACGATCACCGGCGCGTCCACGAATCCTCGCCCATGAATCCGCTGGCCTACCTGATCATTGAAGCTCAAAACCTCACCCGGTAGGATTATCGCGCCGTTGAGGTAACTGGCCGCAGCGTGAATGTTGACCGCCCGGGAGCCGGCTTTGCCGCGAAAACTGGTTTCATACGCGGCGAGGATGCGGGTGATGTCCACCGGAGCGAGATCTTCCTCGGTCACCTTGGGTTTCACGCGCTCCACCACCAGCTCCACCACGAGCGAACTTTCAAACGGTGCCGCCGCCAAACGGACGAGCGAGGCCGCGACAGAAAGATCCCGGCCCTCTTCGCTCGGTACGATCGTGTGCTCCGAAATCAGCAACCGAGCGTCCGTCGGCGGACGATCCACCGTCTTCTTGAGTCCAAGCAACACCGGCGAGAGTCGCGTCACGTCCGATCGCGGCTTCAGATCCAGGCTGTAGGTTTCCTTGGTCGAGGAAAAACGACGGGCGAACCAGGTGAGCGGATTCTCCCTCAGGGAAACATGAACTTCCTCGAGCCCCTGGGCGCTTTGTTCAGCAGCCGCTCGTTCGTCGACACGAAAACCAAGGTCGAAGAACGTGGACGCAAAGACCTCTCCTTCGACGCTGAGATAAGCGTCCTCGGCCAGAAGTTGACGACTCCGGATGAGCACAGCTTCACTGATCTGAGCTTCCGGCTGATGCCCTAAGTCGATGGGAAACTCGCGCTCATTGAGCACCAGGACCGGTCCCCCTGAAGCAAAGGCGACCCAACCCGCCGCGGCGAGGATCGCCCCCGCGGAAAGCCCTGTCAGCATCTGTAAGATCCGGTGCACGGGACTAGTGTAGTCGACCCTGGTCCCGAAGCCGAAATTGCAGCAACGAGTACCGACAGACGTCTCCGCTTCCGCGGACCAAAGTGCTCGGGGACCGCCCCCAAAGGAGCACTAAGGGTCTAATTTTGATGAGCTTTTTCCTCCGTCGCACATCACCGGACTTGACCGGTGGCGGCCTGTCTCTATGGTGCCCGTCAGACGAAGGGCTGCTCATGCGGTTGACGATCAACGGCGAAATCCGCGAAGTTCCAGACGGAATCACCGTTTCCGGATTGCTCACGGAGCTGTCCCTCGACGGGCCTGTCGCCGTCGAACGAAATGCCCTCGTCGTCCCGCGGGGTTCGCATGCGAGCGAAACTCTCGAAGCAGACGACGTGATTGAGATCGTCCATTTTGTTGGGGGCGGTTGAGCGTTGGGGGCGGTTGAGCGGCGGGGGCGGTTGAGCGTTGGGGGCGGTTGAGCGGCGGGGGCGGTTGAGCGTGGGGGCGGTTGAGCGGCGGCGTTGGCTGAGTCCACCGAGCCTACGGTTCAAATCAAACCTGCGTTCAATCGATGCGCGCGCCAGCGATGTGTTTGCGTGCGAGCTTGACGTACTTCTCAGCAGTGTTTCGCCCGTAGAGCAGCTCTTCGGGCCGAAGATCTCGAATCACCTTCGCCGGGCGTCCCATCGCGAGCACACCGGGGGGTATTTCTTTCCCGCCCGTGACCAGACTACCGGCCCCAACCACCGAATTCTCTCCGATGCGGGCATTGTCCATCACGATGGCCCCCATCCCCACAAGCACTCCGCGCTCGAGGATCGCTCCATGAATGATGGCCGTGTGCCCGATGGAAACGTCGTCATCGATCAATGCTTCGGAGAGCGATTCCGTCATGTGCACCATGGTCAGATCCTGGATGTTCACACGTCGACCGATGCGCACCCGGCCGACATCTCCTCTGACCACGGTCCCGTACCAGAGGTTGGAATCTTCTCCGATGTGTACGTCGCCGATCACGGAAACGTTGTCAGCTAAAAACACACCTCGTTCGAGCTTGGGTGCAGTCCCTTCAAAAGTCCGAATGATAGCCATGACGATCAACCGAGGACCGGGAGGGACAGACGTCCGTCCTTCTTTGGAGAAGCGAGCGGGCGAAGCGGTGGCTCCTTAAACACGGCCGGCGCCTTGGACACGACCTCAAGGACGTCGGCGCGGACGCTATTTTTGAAGGCTTCGACGACCTTCACCTTCACGACCGCGCCGGTCACCGCACCTTCCGCACCCGCTTTCAGATGAACGATCTCGTTGTGTTCGGTACGGCCGCTTGGGTTGCCCTCCTTGCCCCGACCGTCGACCAAGACCTCGTGCTCGCTCCCTACCAGTGAGTTCAAATGCGCATGCTTGATCTCATCGACGACGTCAAACAGACGCGCGAGACGCCGACTCTTTTCTTCCTCACTCACGTCCTCCTTGAGTTTGAGCGCAGGGGTGAACGGCCTTTGTGAATAGATGAATCCATACAGTCCTACAAATCTCACCCGACGCACTAGATCCAACGTTTGTTCGAAATCCTGCTCGGACTCACCCGGAAAACCAACGATCATGTCCGTACTGAGGGTAAGGCCAGGGACCGCCTCCTTCAGCGCGTCCGTTCTTTCGATGAATTCTGCCGCCGAGTAGCGCCGCAACATACGCTTCAGCTGACTGTCGCTGCCTGATTGAACCGGCATATGCACATGCTGAGCGAGAACCTTCAGATCCTGGTGCGCGCGGATCAAGGAAGTCGTCAGATGACGCGGGTGCGGGCTCACGTAGCGCAGACGGAACAGCTCCGGGACTTCGCGAGCAATTGCCCTCAGAAGGGCCGGAAATTGCGTTTCATCCTTCTGGGCCAAGGCCCCGCGCGTGTGCTTCCACCGGCATTGTTCGTCCTCTTTCACCTCTGGCAGCTGATGAGAGGGGTCCTGGTAGCTGTTCACGGTTTGACCCAGAAGAGTGATCTCCCGCACGCCCGCGGCTACGAAGCGTTTCACCTCTTCGATGATCTCAGAGGAAGCACGATACCGCTCGGGGCCACGAGTATGGGGAACGATGCAGTACGAACACCTTTCATTGCAGCCCTTCATCACGGTCACAAACGCACTCGCCCCCGCCCTCCCCGGCTCTGGCGCGGCTCCGAGAAACGAAGGTGCGTCGAGGTCGAACACCGTACGCACCTGAGGGAGGCCCCCGGTTTGCAGCGAAGCGAGGAGCGCTGGAAGCTCCGGAATATTGTCCGGGCCGATGATCAAATCGATCTGCGGCAGACCCTTCAGGAGTTTTTCCCCTTCCTGCTGAGCTACGCAGCCCGCCACCCCGATCACGAGATCCGGACGCTTCTTCTTGAGCAGGCCCAGACGCCCGACTTCACTCCTGAGTTTCTGCTCGGCCTTCTCACGAATGCTGCACGTATTGAGGAGCACCACATCGGCTTCTTCGGGACCAGACGCATCACGATAACCGGCCCGCTTGAGCACCTCCTCCATGCGTGAGGAGTCGTGGGCGTTCATCTGACAACCGAAAGTAACTACACTGAAAGAAGGCATCGGGGAGATTTCGTGGACACTGGGCTTTCATAGACACTGGGGCTTGAGAGTCCCCGGGCGGGCGCGAAAACCTAGCACGAACCTCCCGGCCCTGTTAGCGACGTTGACCGCGGGATTTGGCCTCCCTATCGTCCAGACCGATGGCGCGCAAGTTTGAAACCCTCGTAGAACTCCTGGAGAACTCCAAACAAGACTTCGCCGAGCGCGAAATCTTCGGGACCAAGCAATCCGACGGCTCGTGGACCTGGATCCACTACCGCGATTTCGGAAAAATGGTGGACCAAGCGCGGGCCGGCCTGGCTGGTCTCGGGATTGAGAAAGGGGATCGCGTAGCGATTGTCTCCGACAATCGGGTGGAGTGGGCCGTGTTTGCCTTCGCTACGTACGGCCTGGGAGCCTGCTACGTGCCCATGTACGAGGCCCAGAAGGCGGAGGAATGGGAATTCATTTTAAGGGACAGCGGCGCCAAGGTAGTCGTCGCTGCCACAGGACTCATCTTCGACAAGCTCAGTCCCCTCACGGACACCATCGAATCCCTGAAGCACGTGGTGGGTCTAGCGCTCACCGCGAGTGAGGACCGCAGCTATCAAGCCCTTTTGACACGTGGCGCAGCGGCTCCTGTGCCCCTTGCACCCGTCACCCCTGATGACATGGCGGGTTTCATCTACACGTCCGGCACGACGGGAAACCCCAAAGGGGTCAAACTCACTCACAGAAACATCAGCACCAACATTCAGTCCTCCGCCACTCGCTTCGACATCACCTCCGAAGATCGCTCGCTCGCTTTTCTCCCCTGGGCGCATGCATTTGGTCTGGTGGCAGAGCTCGGGACGTTTACCTATCTGGGCGCTTCGATCGCCATCAACGATCAAGTGCCTGAGCTCATCAACAATCTCCCCGTCGTTCGCCCCACGATCTTGGTGGCGGTCCCGCGCATCTTCAATCGGATCTATGACGGCGTGAACAAGCAGATGGCGGAAAAACCAGGCATCATCCGCAAGCTCTTCTCAGCCGGCATCGCAAGTTCAAAAAAGAAGGCCGCGGGTGAGTCTTTGGGCTTCCTTTCGTCCCTCGGGCTGACGCTTGCGGACAAACTCATCTTCGCCAAAGTGCGCCTGAAGTTCGGCGGCAAGCTGCGCTTCGTCGTCTCCGGCAGCGCCGCGCTCAGCCCCAAGGTGGCAGAGTTCATCGATGCGCTCGGCATCGATGTGTATGAGGGCTACGGACTCACGGAAACGAGCCCGGTGGTTTCAGTGAACTTTGCCGGGAACCGCAAGATCGGAAGTATCGGCAAACCGATCCCCGGCGTCGAAGTACGCATCGATACCCAGGTGACAGGGGACCCCAAAAACGGAGAAATCATCGTTTCCGGGCCCAATGTCATGCAAGGGTATCACAACCACCCAGAAGAGGACGAGAAGGTCTTCTGCGAGGACGGAGCGTTTCGCACGGGTGACATGGGATGCCTCGACGAAGACGGTTTCCTTTACATCACGGGACGCATCAAAGAGCAGTACAAGCTGGAAAACGGGAAGTACGTCGTCCCCTCACCGCTCGAAGAAGAATTCAAGCTCTCGCCTCTCATCCTGAACGTGATGCTCCACGGGGCCAATCATCCGCACAACGTGGCCCTCGTCGTCCCCGACATCCCCGCCCTCACGAAACGCGCTCAGGCCGAGGGCATCAGCCTCGATGATCTCGAAAACAATCAGCAGGTGAAAGCTCTCCTGCTTTCAGAGTTCAAAGAATTCGGGACCAGTTGCAAGAGCTATGAAATGCCCAAAGACCTCGTGGTTGCCAAGGAAGACTTCAGCACAGAAAACGGCATGCTCACTCCCTCCCTCAAGGTGAAGCGCCGCAACGTTCTTGCGGTGTATGGAGATAGGCTCGAAGGGTTGTTCTTGTAGGGGTGCGGACGCCGCACCCCTCGCTTTTTGGAGTGAATCCAAAAAAGCTCACCCCACGGTCCGCGTGCGGTCCGGCGACTCGCAAAGGGACTTGCTCGGCGGCGGTCCTGAGCGCGCCGCGTCACTCCTCGCCCTTTGGGCTGCTGTGCCGGGCGTTCTTGCTCCGAGGTGACTGCTGCACACCTCGCCCTTTGGGCTGGTGTGCCGGGCGTTCTTGCTCCGAGGTGACTGCTGCACACCTCGCCTTTGGGCTGCTGTGCCGGGCGTTCTTGCTCCGAGGTGACTGCTGCACACTTCGCCCTTTGGGCTGGTGTGCTTTGCGCTGTAACATGCTGTAAATAGAAGGTTTTTTCTGGGCGCTTGGCTATTCTTGACATTTCCGATGCAAGAATTATTTTCGGTGCGTGAAGCTGTCCAGCAAAGGCCGTTACGCCGTGCGTGCGTTGTTCGACATCGCGTTTTACAATGATGGGCAGCCCACTCAGGTGCGGGACATCGCCGACCGCCAGGCCATTCCCCAGAGATTTCTGGAGCAGATCTTTCAGGATCTGAAGCGCTCGGGAATCGTCGGCAGCAAGCGGGGACCCCAGGGCGGCTACTTGCTTGCGCGCCCCGCTGGAGAAATTCGGCTGGGAGAGGTGGTTCGGATCATCGAAGGTCCCGTCGCTCTCGGCGATGGCGCCGGAACAAAGATGAAGAAGGGAGAGAACATCTCAGCCGATGGCCAGAGGGTGGCCGATGCCGTCTTCGCAGAAGTTTCCTCCAAGATCACCGACTGTCTCAACGCCGTGACCATCGCTGACGTTTGCCAGAAGGCCGACGATCTCGGCATCCGACGCCCGGGCGCACTGGGCTATGTCTACTCCATTTAGGTGTCTGCTCCCAAGATCGTCTGGATCCCCACCATGAACCATCAAGAACGTAGCAGCAACTCGCCCCACCCGCGCGATCTCATCTATACGGATCTGACAGAGCTCATCCATGACACGCCCCTTTTGACCCTGCGGCGTCTGGCGGAAGACCCCCCGCGCGCGCGCGTCCTTGGAAAAATGGAGTCGCTGAACCCCGGGGGTTCCGTGAAAGATCGGATCGCCCTGGCGATGATCGAAGCCGCCGAATCGAGCGGGTTGCTCAAGCCTGGTGGCACCGTGATCGAGCCGACGAGCGGAAATACAGGCGTGGGACTCGCCCTCGTGTGCCGGCGCCGAGGTTACCGCTGCATCCTCACCATGCCCGAAAGCATGAGCCTCGAACGCCGTCAGCTCCTTAAGTCCTATGGCGCGGAGGTGATTCTCACGGAGGCCGAACGGCAGATGGAGGGCGCGCTCGCACGCGCCGAAGAGCTTTCGAAAGAAACCCCTGGAGCCTTCTTGCCGCGCCAGTTCGACAACGAGCAAAACCCGCATGTCCACTACACGACGACCGCGGAAGAAATCCTGGCGGCTCTCCCGGGGGAAGAGATCCACGCCTTCGTCGCAGCCGTCGGCACGGGTGGAACCGTCAGTGGGGTCGGCAAGCGCCTCAAGGAAGTCTACCCCGACTGTCGCGTGATCGCCGTGGAGCCCGCCTCTTCTGCGACGATTTCGCGCGGAGAGATAGGACCTTCAAAGATTCAGGGTATCGCCGCCGGTTTCATTCCGAAGAACTATGATCCCTCGGTCGTCGACGAAGTCCGTACCGTCACCGACAGGCTCGCCTACGAGACGACGCGGGAGCTATGTACGAAGGAAGGGGCGCTCGTCGGGATCTCCGCCGGAGCCAACGTGGCCGTGGCCCTTGCCGTCGCGCGGGAGCTCGGTCCGGACAAAACCGTAGTCACGGTGCTCTGTGACACCGGTGAACGCTATTTCAGCCTCGACAGTCACTTCCGAACGGCAGCGGAGGCAGAGGCATGACTGCCTCCACGCCCCAGACCCTCTTGGCCGAAAAACGAGTCCTCATCGTGGGGATGGGTGGTCTCGGATGCCCGGCAGCGCTAGCCCTTGCCCATGCTGGGGTAGGCGAACTCCTCCTTTGCGACGATGACCGCGTCGAGCTCACCAACCTCCACCGACAGATCTTGTTCTCTGATGCTGACGTAGGTCGAGACAAACTCGATGCCGCCCAGGACGCCCTCGAAAAGGAGGGAGCGCGCAAGGTGACGTTGCTCCGTACGCGCCTTCTTCCCAAAGTCGCGCGCGAACTCGTGCGAGAAGCGGACGTCGTCGTCGAAGGCGCGGACAATTTCGCGACCAAGTTTTTGACCGCGGATGCCTGCTATCTGGAAGGGCGTCCGGTGGTTCATGGAGCCGGGGTTCGCACCCATGGAACTGTCTTTTCGGTCTCGGCCAACGGCGCGCCCTGTTACCGCTGCCTCTTTGAAGACCTGCTCCCAGACGGGACCGCCCCGAACTGTTCCTCAGACGGTGTTCTCGGACCGGTGGTCGGGGTCATCGGCGCGTTGATGGCAGATCTCGCTCTCGATCTGTTGCTCTCGGATCCGTCCAGAAGCGGAAGCATCTTCAGTTTTGACGGCAAAAAAGTAAGCCTCAGGAGCACACTCATCACCCCTCGCAAAGACTGCCCCCTGTGCGGCCCCGCGGCCATCGAGCGTATCCAAACCCTGTCTCGCGCTCTCTATGCCCCCTCACAACCGCATGAATCCCCACAACCTCCCTATGAACCCACGACCACCATCAGCGCCTAGAGTGCATCTCAACTAGACTTCTCAGCTGAGTAGCTTCGTTTCACTTTTCGGCTCAAACCGAGCCTTACAAATCAAGAAAAACAAGGAACCCAACAAAATGGCAATCACCGTTCGCATCCCTACCCCCCTTCGAACCCTCACTGGCGGCGCCGAGAGCGTGAGCGTTGACGCAAAAAACATCCTCGAGATGGTCGAGAAGCTCGAATCGGCTCACCCAGGAATCAAGGAGCGCTTGATGGACGACAAAGGGGTTCGCCGCTTCGTCAATCTGTATGTCGGCGAAGAAGACATCCGCTTTCTCGACGGCGTTTCGACTGAACTCAAGGACGGCGATGAAGTCAGCGTCGTTCCCGCCATCGCGGGCGGCGTCTAGACCTGGCGAAAATCCTCTTTTTACACTCGGTTTCCTGTGCATCGCAACCGTTACCTCCGCCAAGAAAAGCTCTCCTTCATCGGAGAGTCTGGGCAGGCGCGCCTGTGTCGAGCGACCCTCCTTGCTTCGGACTCCTTGTCCGAAGCGGGCCAGAAGGTGGCCGAGAGGTATGCTCTAGGAGCCGGGATGCGCGTCACAGACGCGAGCTTCCACACGCCCATTCAGACGAACACGGCCTCACCTCGCTCTGTAACGCCTCCTCGCTCCGTAACGCTTCCTCCCTCCTTCGTGTCAGCTTTCCGGCACGCGGCGGCAGCGAATGTTGGGTTGGGTGCCGGGGTGGCTCTCTTGAGTGCCCTTTCGGCGCTTGAAATCGACGTGTAGCTTTTTACCGCACATCACCTTCAGAAAATCCGCTCTCGTGACTCTCCGCCTGCACAGAAGCCGCCGCCTCGCAAACATCCTCGATCAAATCGGAAACACGCCCCTCCTCAAACTGAAGAAGGTGACGGCAAAGTTTCCGGATGTAGAGGTTTACGTCAAACTCGAGTTCATGAACCCTGGCGGCTCGGTCAAGGATCGCCCCGCCCTCTTCATGGTCAAAGACGCTATCGAAAAAGGCCAACTCACCCGAGACAAGATCCTCATCGACGCGACCAGCGGCAACACCGGCGTCGCCTACTCCATGATCGGCGCTGCGATGGGTTACCGGGTGCAGCTCGTTTTACCAAAAAACGCCTCACAAGCCCGCAAGGACATCACCCAAGCCTACGGGACGGAGCTCATCTATAGCTCACCCATGGAAGGCTCGGACGGCGCGATCCGTCTGGTCCGCAAGCTCGTAGAAGAAAATCCTGACACGTATTTCTACGCGGATCAATACTCAAACCCCAACAATCCGCTCGCTCACTATCATACGACCGGAGGGGAAATTCTCGACGCCTTGGGGGACAAGCTCACTCACTTCGTCGCCGCTCTCGGCACCAGCGGCACCGCGATGGGAACCACCCGGCGCCTCCACGAAGCAAACCTCGACCCGACTCGAAAGAACAAGATCTACTGCGTCGCCGCTGAGCCCGCCGAAGCTATGCACGGACTCGAAGGGTTGAAGCACATGGCTTCGAGCATCGTCCCCGGTATCTACGACCCGGACCTTCCGGATGAGATCATGCCCATCGGCACGGAGGACGGATGGGACATGTCCGAGCGAGTCGCAGAGGAGGAGGGTCTTTTTGTCGGACATTCAGGCGGAGCGAACATCGCAGCAGCGCTCAAGCTTGCCGAACGCGCACAGAAGGAAAATGGCGGGGGCTGCATCGTTACTGTCGCTTGTGACCGCGGGGACCGCTACTTTGATCCGGTCCGCTGGGAGAAAAACTACAAATGGTAAATACTGAAAATCCGTGGGTTCACGGCAACCTCAAGATCACCAAAGCCGCCCTGCTTGCCATCGAAGCAGCCGGGCGCGCCGCCTACGCACGGGACGAAGAAGCCTGCGGCTACCTCACCGGGCCGCTTGCGGACGCGAGCCTGTGCGACGAAGCCGTGGAACTGGAAAACCTGGCCAACAAGTACCACAAAGCCGACCCCGAAGGTCACCCGCGCACAGGACATGACTACTTCAAGATCAACGGCCTCAAGTTTGACAAGGCCATCTCAGGGGCGCGTGCCGACGGACGAGCGGTGAAGGTCTTTTTTCACTCACATCTCGATTGTGGATCGTACTTCTCCGAAGAGGACGCCGCCAGCATGACGATGGGCGGAGATGCAGATCCCACCTACGATCTCGCTTACTTCGTCACTGCGGTGGACAAGGGTCAAATCAGCGCACATCGACTTTTCATCTGGGATCCGGCCGGCAAGACCTTCGTCGAATCTCCGTTTGAGATCCTGAGCTAAGACCAGCCGCATGCGACTCGCTGCCTTGCTCCTGTCAGCGATGCTCACCTTCAGTGGGGGGGCACGCGCAGATGCGCCGCGGGCGACCTCGCGCGCAGAAAGCCGGGGCGCCCTGGGCGAGCAGAGCGCCCTGCTCGCAGAAAAATGGGGGAGTTGGGGGGAAGTACTGCGGCCCCGATCCAGGCTTCTCGATCAGGGCGAGAGCCGCCCGGTGCTTGTCCCTCCGACCTGGCTCGATCCGGCCGTGAATGATTGCGTGACCGTCGCGGTTCTGGGAACTCAGAACCTCTCCTTCCTCTTGACCTTTGATCTCGAAACCGTGGGGCACAGCGCCCGTGCATGGCCCATCCCGAGTGCTGCCGGCCTCGCAGAAGTCACGCGCTGCGGCGCGCAGAAGGAAATCCTCCTCGGGCTCGCAACGGAGATGCGCTCTCGGCGCGGGGTCGCGGACTACGTGATCCTGCGCTCCGCGGACCCACCACCCCCCGCGAGTGAATTGCTTGCCGGCCGCAATGCCGGCCCCAGTCTCCCCTCCCCTCAGGTCGGCGGGCGTCCCTTCCTCGCGCCGCGCAAGGAACGACTCGCAGCTCTTCACCTCCTTCACAGAAACCGGGGGGCAGAAGCCCTCAGGGAAAGCGGCCTGACGGGGGGAGCCGATGGAAACGGAACAGCGATCATACACCTGAGTCCGGGCTGTCATCAGCTGGATTTCTTGGCTGAGGCTGACCGGCTAGCGCCTCCTGATCTCGATGCGCGGCTGTATACTCTGTCGAGCGGTGAAGAACTCGCCGTCGACCAGGAGCACAGCGACCAAGCGTCTCTGAGGTATTGCGTCGGGCGCCAAGAGCGTTTCCGGATTGATTTCACGGGCGCTCGTCCTGGGAGCGAGATCACGCTGCTTGAAGCTCGCTATGCACTCCCGGGCGGAATCCCTCTCGCGTGGGGCCCCATGGCCAGAGCTTCCTTGGCCCGCGCCATGTGGCTCGACACCCTGCCCCATGTCGAAGAGCCCCCCCTCTTTTCGAGCTTAGGGATCCGCGGCGCCACCGAGCTTTCCGTGGAAACGGATCCCGACGCCTGCTTCCTGCTCGCCGTGGCGCCCCTGCGCGGAGACGTGTCTCGACTCTCGCTCGGCGCAGAAGCGGGAGGGGTTCCCCGCACGGCGAGCAGTCTCGAACCCAGACTGGGCACCTCCCTGACGTTTTGCGCGGAGGGCAAGGAGAAGGTCCTCCTGCAAGTCCAGGCCACAGGGAGCGGAGTGGCATGGATCCTGGGACTGTTTCGGATGAGCTCGCAAAAAGGCGTGCTGTGAACTTAGGGCGGTATTTTTTCGTTTTGACTCTCGCCTTGAGCGCGTGCCATCCAGCGCCACGGTCCATCCATGAGCGCCGCGAGGCAGGCGAAAGCAAAGTACTTCGGTCGTCTGAACTCGGCCTCGAACTTTTGAAGGATGCCGAGCGCTCGGCAAGCAGTGCTGGCGCCGGACCGCTCTCGCTCCTTGCCTTTGGAAGCGGTGGACCAGGCGATGCGATAGACGGCCTCCTCTACGTCCCTGAGGGTCGCTGTGCTCTCGTTTTCGCGCGCGGCACTTCGGGTATCGAAGATCTCGACCTCACGGCCTACGGCGACGACGGCTCACCTCTTGGTGTGGATGAAGCACCGGACGATCTACCGACTCTCCTACTCTGCCCGGAGACGTCCCTGCGCCTCTTTGTCACGAGTCGGGTCGCGCAAGGGCACGGACTGGTCGCCCTCGGCCTTCAAGATCTACCCAAGGAGAAGGCGGAGCAGGTGGCCCGTGCCGTCGGGGCACGCAATTACCTGGGGCACGCCTCAGAGCGAGAGGAAGCCTGGCCGGGGCTGGTCGAAGCACTGGAGTCCCATCGAGAAGAACTGGGCGGGACTTGGATCGATCAGCGCAGGGTGGCCCTACCCGTCGATGCTCGGGTCCCAACGGGCCTCAGCGTGACCATCCCACCCGACCGTTGCCTCGATGCGCTGTTCATGCCCGGCGACGACATTTCTCAGCTCGAAGTGTCGGCCGCAGAGCCCGACGGACGTATCTTCGCCCGCGCCGGCGACTGGGGCAGAAACCGAACCCTCCTGCTCTGTACGGGCAAGGACGAAAGGACCGTGTCGTTGAGCGTCCGTCCGCGCGCCGGCCGAGGACTCGCCATCGCCGCGCTTTCCACGACCCGTGCCCGAGCAGACGCCCTCGACCTCAAAGCGGGCGTGCCCTTGGTTCACCTGAGTCCAAGCGAGGCCCTGCCCCCTTCAGACACACTACCCAAGAAAACCTCGACCTCTACCGAAACGCTCACTGTCGGGGAAATCTCCTCCCTCACCCTGAAGGAAAAGGGCTGCCTGCGCCTGGATTTCACGCCAGCTCCACCGCTCCTCGGTTATCTCGTCAGCGCTTGGGCGCCCTCAGGATTCAGCGTAGGCGGTACGGAGGCCGCCCTCGTCGCGCCCTTGTTTCTGTGCGGAGAAGACCTGCGCCTCGACGCCCAGGCCACACGACGTGGAGGTCCCCTCAGAATCGATGTGCGATCCGATCCGGAAGCTCCCCGGGACCTCCTCGCGGAGCCGCTCGCGGCCAGTCGCCTGCTCGGTCGAGCCTCGGAAGCCGGTCTCATTGAAATGCCTTCGGAGATCGGGAAGGTCCACCAGGCGCTGCTTTCTGCGGAGAAGCTTCTGCGCATCCCCTTTGAAGTCCCGGCCGCTCATTGTGTCACTTTTACGGTCGGCCGCGGTAGCGGTGGCTACGGCATCTCCGCGCGTATGCTCGAAAAAGAGTCTGGTCTCGAACTCGACTCGAGCGAAGGAGCACGCTCGGTACTCGTTCGCACCTGCTCGGACGCTGAGCACGTAAGCGCTGTCCTCGAACTGAGGGCCGTCCGCGGCGAAGCCATGGTCCTCTACGCAAGCCGGCAGCAGAAGCTCAAACCCTAAAGCCCCGGGAGCGCTGCGAGGACAGCCTTGGCGAGCACTTCCGTGTCTTTCTTCCGCTTCGGCATGGACGCTTCCTTCCATGCTTGGTTGTTCTCCAGCGCCAGCTTGGACATCTCCTGGAGGCTCACTCCCTTGAAGTCGGGCGTGGGGGCACCCTCTCCGTGATAGGCCGCAATCACGAAAGTCAGGTTCCCGAGACGGATCCAAAGCCCTCCGTCTGAAATCTGGAACTTGGCTTCATCACCCACGCCGCTCACGGCCTCAAACTGAATGCCTCCCTTTGACATACCTCCCATGGCGCCCAGCAAGTTATCGACGACCTTTTCTTTGGCCTTGGTGTCTACCTCTACGCGCTCTTTGGTTTTTTGAGCAACCTGCCCCATCACCTTCTTCTGTTCTTCTTCGGTCATGCCCTTGGTCGCGATTTCAAACCATCTCTTAGCAGCCTCTTCTGTCTTGTGAGCCATGATCGTCGTAAATCCGGCTTCCAGTATTTGCGGCTTGTCAGCCCCTTTGCTGTTCCAGCTGTAAGTGCATCCCATGATCTTGAACTGCTTGAGTTCTGCCCCAGGTACGCCAAACGTCTTTTCTATCAGCGCGGGGCTGAGGATCTCACAAGCCTGTTTGATGAGCTTCTTGTCGAAGAGAGCGCCCCCAGCTTTCGCTTCCGCCTGATTCATCGCGCCTTCGACCTTCTTCTCGATGACCTCTTGCACGGAGCCGCGCTTCGTTGCTTCTTCTTTTCCTGCTTGTTCGTTCCCCGCCGCGTTCTCCTTGCCACAGCCACAAATGGCTAAGGACAGCGTCATTACGACCAGGGCGCCACCATCTATTTTCTTCATTCGAGCACCTTTCTTCAGTCCCGCAGCCACACGGTAGAGCGCTCAACTATAGGGCTCCAACGACCGAGTCACAATTCGGAGGCGAAGAGCGGACCTAGGAGGTCGGACCCGCGACAGAGGAAACCAGGTTAAAATACCTGTTTTTCTCGGGTCGGTTTCTGGAGCCGGGGCTGGAGGCGTATTTCTACTTTCTAGTATGCCTCCTTACCGCAATGCCCTCCCGCTACTCCTCGCGCTCGGACTCAGTTCCTGCACCGCAAAATCTTCTTCCCCAAAGACCGAGAGCCCGGACACCTCAGCAAAGACTCGCCCTGACGGGAAAGGCGGAGCGAACGTCGCTGAGATCTATGTTTTCTTCTCGAAAGAGCTGGAGCGACTGCCCTTTGACCCGCGAGAGGAGCGTCTAAAACAGGCGAGCCGCCAGCTTTCCGAGGTCGTGGGACATCCTCTCAGCTTCCGCGTCGATGTAGCGCTCCTCCCTCAGTATACCTCTGCGTTTCAAGAGCAGTTGATCCGCTCCCTGGAGCAAACGGCTCAGGATCTGGTCGCGTTGAAGAACAACGAGCCTGAGGCTTTCGACTGGGCAGCGTCAAGCCTTGAGCTCATCGCTTGCCACTACGACGCAGCGGAAAAGCAAGGGCACTCCGAGTTCTCACACCACAAAAAGCAGCTCGATGTTTTCGACAGCGCAGATTCCTACACTCTAGTGAGCCGAGGCATGATCTACGGAGCACTCGAACGCGCGTATGAGCGCATGCTGGAGGATCGCTACGGGCAAGCAGACCCGGAGGAGATCAAACAAGCACAATGGTCCGCATATTTTGCATTTCTCGTGGGATCACGACCCTATGCACCGCGACGCGCCGATCTCGCGAAACCCGAGAGCTACGTGAGCGATCCTCGCGCGCACACGCTTCTCTCCCTTTTGACCCTAGAGAGTCGTGTAAGAGCTGCGGGCAAGGACGAGAAAAAACTGCGCACCCGACTGAGGAACCACCTGATCTCCGAGGGCAGCTATTTCACCCAGGCGTACCTGCATCATCCGGGACTAGCTGAGAAGGCCCCTTCGAGCGGCACCTTCAAAGAGGCCGAAGCAGCCTGGACGGCTTGGCTGGACGCCGATGTCAACAACCTGACTTCCAAACAAAAACACACGGCGTTCAAGACCGTGTATGTCAGACACTTCAACAGCGACATCGACACCTATGGCCGCTACTCACGTGTCGCCTTCCCTTCTTTCGATCGTTTTGCCTTTTCGCGCTCTGTCATCAGGGACTGGATCGACGCGGGGCATCCCATGGATCTGCCGGACGAACCTGAGCGCGCTCTGCTCTATCAGGAAGTCGTCTGCCCTCACCCGGCGGACGAGACTGGCCACCGCAGTCGCGGCCCACGCTGTGACTACGATTTCTGGGACGATGCCCTGAGCACTCCTGCTGGGAAAAAGAAGCTATTTCAGACCCTGATCAGCTTCCATGATCGGCTTTTTACGGAGAGTGCTGTGATCAATCTGGCGTCCCGCGGCAAACCGGACGCCTTGCTAGAGTTCCTGGCCGCAGCCGAATCGAACAAGCAGATTTGGACCTGGGCGCTGGTGACGGCGGCGGATGAATTTCAGAGTTCGCTCGAACCCAGCTTCATTGATGAGGGGCGCAGATGGTGGCGCAACTTCCCAGAACGCCAAGGCACCACGTTGTACCTCCTGTCCCAAGCCGACTTCTACAATCACAAGCGAGTCCCCTGGGAAAAATTCGCCGCCGCCTACGGATCCAGCGTGAGTCCAGAGGCGTACACACAGTTTCTCCACCACGGAAAAAACGCCCTCGCCACTCTCCCCATGGTGTGGCCAGCCCTCGGTCCCGGCTACTCACGCGCAGCTCCTCTCGTCTCCGCCCTCAGGGCTGAGGCAAAGGACAATGGCTTTCCCCGCAAGGGGGTCCAGGAGGTGATCCACCTACTGTGCCGCGACAAAGGAAACCAGGATCTCTCCGTGCTGCATGATGCGCTCTCCAGCTACGAGCGCGAGCATCCCTCAGAGTCCCGCGTGCTCGAGAACCTGATCCATGACACAGCGCCAGCGACTCGTTGCCGCTAAGAACACGTTCAAAAACCTGCTGCGCGCCCCGCAGCTTTGATCGTCATCCTACTCCGTCCACGGTACGCCATCTTGTCCGCAGGTGTAAAACGAATTGTAGAGGCCGTCCGCTTGGTGACCGCCTGAGGTGCCCGTGACTTGATCTTGCCAGCCGCACGACGGCTTGCAGCAATCCTGCATCGTCGTAGTTGAGTAACCTGTCTTGAAGCTAGGATCAGCTGCCGCCGCCTGGGGGGTGAGCACGTTTGTATCAGGCAGAGGGAGATCCGGTTCCATCAGTTTACAACCGGTCACCTCCGTGAGCGCGCGGGGGCACTGGACGCGCTTGGCGTAGACGAGCCAGTTCATATGATACAAGCTCCCGGGCTGGTTCGACTCGATGCACGAGCGTTGGCTCGCCTCTGTGATAGCGGGAACGGTAGACACGATCTGCTCACAGTTGTTTTGAATGAGACTTTGACACCCGCCGGATGCGAGAGTCGCCTGGGTGACTAAGTTTTCTTGTGTCTTGCAGGCGGTGCCATTGCCAAACTCACCCACAGCCTTGATGCCGCCTCCGTTCGGTTGGCCGCCGTCGGGATAGCTCGTGTATTGCTGACCAGGCCCGCTCGCTGTGGGGCGGCACGCATCGAACGCTCCGAGCCCTCCTGCGCCCATAAAGATGTCGAAGGTCTTCGTCGTTGCACCGGTGTTGAAGGCTTGCACGATGAGCGGCCGGGGGAGCGGGACGGTCGGCTGCTGTGTCTCTTGGTTTTTGACCTGATTTTCTGGCTCATAGGGGATGAGCTGGTAGCATTGGCAGCACGGAGATTTCCCTGGATCGTCCACGCTGTCTGCGTCATGATCGGTGTCGTGCCCGACGACAGCGTATTCGAAAGGTGACTCGCCCGAACCTGGCCAAGAGTAGCGATCTGCATCATCAGTGGTAGCCATGCCCATCTCGTCAGAGAAAAGCATGAAACGTGGACACAAGAAGCCCGGCTCACCCTGCTTGCCTTCGCTCATGCATGCATTGACCGAAGTACAAACACCACCGCAAGTGCTCGCGGCGTTGCCTGCTTCACAGCCTTGGACGTAAAATTGATTGAGGCACTGATCCGGGGGAGGAAGCGCGTAGCTTCCCGGTGTCTTATCGATGGTTGTCGTGCCCCCGCTGCCATCCCCATCCCCATCACCGTCGCCGTCGCCGTCACCCATGCTATCGCCGTCACCATCACCCATGCCGTCGCCGTCACCCGAGGCGCCACCCGTCGATTCCCCTCCCATAGTGTCACGGGAGTTCGCTGGGGCGCCGGCGCTGCACGCACCTGCGACCGATAGAAAGAGTAGGGCTGAAATCGAAAAGAAAGGGGCTTTCACCGTGTCGTCTCCGGGAGAGCTGACAACCTAGCGGGCAGCTATGCAAGCGCAACCACGCTCCCCGACACGCTCAGCCATCACAAGGGCGAGGGCCTTCCGGGTTTCGAGCCACAAAATCGTCCCGATATCTGCTCAATCGCAGGACATATTCGGGACCGAGGCTCGATGATTGCTCGCGACGGAAGAAATTGCCGCATTTGACTGTAAGCTGGGGTCGTATGTCCGCGTTGAATCCATTGATGCACCCCCCGACTTTCAGTGGCGCCCTGCGCCAAACACTTGCCACGCTCGCTCTGGTCAGTTTTTCGCTTTTCGGCTGCGGCGCCGGTAAGGCCGGGGAAGCCTCGAGGGCAGACTACCCAAGCGCACCCATGACCGAGTCAGGCTCGGACGAGGGCTACTCCTACCAAGACGTGAATGCGGGCCTCATCCTCTCCGGACAGATCTCCGCGGCCAGCTCGGCAAGCGCTCCATCATCGCGCCAGAAGAGCACCGCCTTCGAACCCCGTGGTAACCTGATGGGAGCACCGGCGCCCGGACCGACGCCACCCTCTGAGCCCACGCCGGACGGTGCGGGGCAGGCCCCCTTACCTACGAGTAGGTCCAAAGTTGCCCCGCTCCTCATCTACGACGCCATCGTGACGTTGGCCGTCTTCAAGGCAGCGGAAGGCATCGACGCCGTAGAGAAGCTTGCCGTCGGGAGCGGCGGGTATCTCGTGCAGCGTACCGACAGCGAAATCAAAGTGCGCGTCCCCGCCGCCGTGTTCGACGCGTCCCTCCAGAAGGTGACCGAGCTCGGCGATGAACTGCATCGCGAGGTGAACGTACGCGACGTCACCGAGGAATTCTCGGATCTCGAGATCCGTCTCCAGAGTGCTCGCGCAGTGCGCACCCGCCTCGAAGAGCTTCTACACAAAGCCGAGAACGTGGAGGACGCACTCGCCGTGGAGAAGGAACTCGAGCGCGTGGCCGGGGACATCGAGCGGATCCTGGGCCGCCTCAAGCTGCTCAGCGAGCTCCTGTCTTTTTCAACCATCACAGTGCGCTTTCAGGCACGCCCGGTCGACCAGGTCGGCAACCGGGTGTACCTCCCCTTCCCATGGATCCATCAGCTGGGCCTCCCTAGTCTGCTCAGTCTGTGATCGTCCCGCGGAGCATTTTCATGCAGAACTTCCACACACAAAATCTCCCTCGCCTTCGTCGCTTTCTTTGCGCTCTCGCATCGCTCACGCTGCTCGTCATCCTGAGCGCCTGTGGGCACTCCTTCGAGGTCAAGACCCCAGGGGGCTTCGTCGAGCTCGAAAAGGATCGCTCGCACGCCTACCGCGCCACGACCGCCGACGGCTTGGTCATTGCGGTGCGTGAAATCAAGCACAAGCCCAAGGGAGAGATGAGCTTCTGGGAACGAGCCATTGAAAATACACTCCGTCAGCGCGGCGGCTACGCCCTGCTCGAAAAGCGGGACGTCAACACGACCTCTGGACTTTCCGGCAAAGAGCTGCGCTTCGGTCACGACGAAGGCCAAAAACCTCATGAGTACGTCGTCACGCTCTTCGTCACGGACTCGCACATTTTCGTGCTCGAAGCCGGCGGAACAGAGGAGCTGATGCAGAAGCACAAGCCGGCGCTCGACCAATACGTGGCAAGCTTCCAAGGAAACTGATGGGCGGAAAGACTTACGCCGAGCACCTCGACTTCGAGCGCACCAGCGAACAGAAACAGCTGTCAGTATCCAAAATCGCGCCCACCCGGAGCAGGCTTGGGTTTCGGCTGCGGGGCTACGGCCGGTCGGGGTGACGGTGCTGTCGTAGTCGTGGGCTTTGCAGCTACAGGCTTGGGTGCAGCTACTGGCTTGGGTGCTGCTACAAGCTTGGGAGCCTCTTTGGTCGTATCGTCTGCGGTAGCCTTGTCTTCACCAGACTGAGTTGAGTGCTGTTCTTGCTTATCGGCCGGTTTCACTTCCTGCTTCTCCGGAGTGTCGGCTTCGACTTGCTTGTCGGGCTTTTCGCCTACACCTTCCGTCGCTGCGGCGGAGGTGTCGTCAGCTGGTTCACTCTCAGCGCTGTCACTACCACTGAACGCGAAGGCCAGGCCTCCGATCAGGACGACAGCGGCTGCGCCCAAGATGAGCGGCAGAGGAGGTTTCTTCGTTGAATCGCCCGGAGTTGGGGGCCCTGCCTGAGTGTTGGCAAAGTTTCCTTCAGTGTGGACTCCTTGTGCCACACCATGAGAGCCGACCTGACCATCGCTGGCGCGACCAGCAGGGGCGGTGTTCGAGAGCGTAGCGATGCTGGAAAGCTCAGCCGATGATTCAGACTTGGCTACCGCGGTTCCGCCTGACAAGTACTGATCGATAGCAGAAATGAACTCATCCGCCGTTTGATAGCGATCATCGGCGTCGCGGGCCATCGCCTTCATGACCATGGCTCGGAACGCAGCCGGCACGCTGTCCGAAAGCTGTGGAGGCTCCGCCAGCACGATCTTGAACATGAGATCATTGAAGGATGTGCCGTCGAACGGCACATTTCCTGTGAGCGCCTGATACATGATCACGCCCACGGCGTAGAGGTCCGTGCGCGCATCTACATGGGCAGAACCCTTCGCCTGCTCCGGCGACATGTAGTAAGGCGTTCCCATGACTGCGCCTGTGCTGGTCATACTCATATCGCCTGCCAAAGCGTTGAATTTAGAAATGCCAAAATCGATGATTTTGACAAAATCTGGCCTGCCAGCTTTTTCGCGCAAGACAAAGATGTTGTCCGGCTTCAGATCGCGATGAATGATTTGGGCCGCGTGGGCCGCTTTGAGTCCTACCAAGGTCTGACGAACAAGAGGGCCAAGTTCTTCTGGGGTGAGGTTGCCTTTGCGCTTGATCCTCGATGAAAGCTCTTCGCCTTCGAGGAACTCCATCACCATGTAGCGATCGCCGTCTGGCAGAGTACCGAGGTCAATCACCTCAAGAATGTGATCACTGCCGATAGTCCCTGCGGCTTGAGCCTCACGCTCAAAGCGCCGCAAGACCTGCTCGTTCCCGGCGGCAGCCGCATGCAGGACCTTGATGGCCACCTTTCGATTGATGAAGGAGTTGAGTCCTTCAAACACAGCACCCATTCCGCCTTCGCCGATCAGTTTGACGATGCGATATTTGCCGTCGAGAGTTTGTCCGGGTTGTAGTCCCATCTGAATCCTGAGCGAGCGCTTCCTTCTCCCGATGTGACCGGAAAGGTCAGTCCGCCAACGCCATCATCCCAGCCAAAAGGGGGATGGTCCACGAAAAAGGTGTGCGGATGTGAGATTCCGTGCGACTGACCGTGCAACTGACTATGCAATTGACTATGCAATTGACTATGGGCTCAGCGTGACGTCAGCCGGCAAAAGATCAAAATGTGCCCCGTAGACCCAGGTGGGAGGGCCCCACAATGGGCTGGAGCTGCCGATTTGCGGCAGTCGTCTTTTTGGGACCGCCCACCTCCAGAAGCCAGAACACGACACCTGTGGCAACCATGGCGCCTCCTACCCCATAGCTGATCAACGCGATGGTCTGGTTGGCTCCAGCCTGATCATTGAGGTCATTGACGCGACCGGCGTCGGAAGAGCCCTCATCGAGGAAACACTCCGTGCGACTTCCTCCGCAAAGATCGTCGGCCTCTTTGGCCTTGCTCTGTGAGCTCAGGCCAAAGAACACACCCATGCCGATTCCGCCAAGTCCCACACCCCAAGCCGTAAAAGCAGGCCAGTAGGGCCTAGGCAAACCACCGTCGGACGTGTTTCCACTCAGCGCTGCTGAGCCCTCGCCCGAGGAGTCAGAGTGGTTTGATTTGTCTTGCACAAAGGTCAGGGTGATGGCTTGCTTGTCGCCTTCTTTGAGGGAAATTTTCTGCTCCGGGACAGAGTAACCGTCTAAAGACGCGGTAAAAGCATGGTCCCCTGGATCCATCGGAGCAGGGATGCCGATCACTGCTTGAGGGACTTCTTCGCCATTGCGGAAAACTTTGAACGTGGCTCCGCTCGGTACGCCTTCCACGGTGATAGTCAATGAAGCAATGGCTCCTTCGAGTTCTTCGAGAATCTCAGCGCATTCCTCGTTCGCCTGAACCACGGAGCTACTCGCGTCGCTGCCCGCGCCTTCTCGCGTTACTTTGAGGCAGGCTTCGCGCGCCTTGACGAGGTGACCAGCTTTGTGGGCGGCTCTCGCGACGTACCAAAGGTGTACAGGGCTATGGAACTGAGATTCTGCGCGCTCAAAGAACGCGATCGCCTTCACATAATCCCCGGCGTCAAAAGCATCTGCCCCTGCATGAGCGGCGGCCCGTGCGTTCGCTCGCGCTTCCTCGTCTTGAGCACTTGCCACCGGGGCAAACGTGAGAAAGACGCATGCGGTTACCAGGCAACCGACTCGTCGGAGACGCAAAGTAAGTGGAAAAATCAGCTGTTGGGTCTGCATCTTGTCTAGATCCGCTGGTAGGAGCCCGAAACGCTACCATGCCCTTTTGGCTGTGCACCAGCAGGTGACTTCGGATCGTCTAAGGCGCCTCGATCGCAGGACCTGGGGTTTACACCATAACCGGAATACAGCCATTGATAGGTAATTCATCAGGGTCGACTTCAGTCTTAGCGAACCTGAATGCAAGAACTTCTTGAGCATCGATTGCGATCCACTGTTTTCATTTCACCCGAGATGGCAGATCCTTGCCAGCTGTGCCGGAGCCCTTTGTTCCGGCCCCTCTTTTGAACCAGACCTTCTCGAATACTCGGAGTCGATCATGCGAATCTCACATTTGACCCTATTAATAGCGTTGGCAGCAGTTGGCGGAGCGTGTGGCGGAAACGACGACGGCTCAGGCGGCGGTGACGGTGACGGCGGTGATGGCGACGGCGACGGTGATGGCGACGGTGACGGCGATGGCGACGGCGACGGCGATGGCGATGGCGACGGTGATGGCGACGCCCCTACCATTGAGACGAGCACCAGTCTGGACGTTCCGGGCTATCCAAGTTCCGCCACAGTAGAGACATCAGCATCCGGCGCCACTTTCGCATGGGCCTTCACGTCTGTCCCTGAGGGCAGTCAGCTGGAGAATGGGGACCTACAAGGCGCTTCGTCTGCGACAGTGACCTTCATCCCGGATCTAGGTGGCGATTACGTGCTCGAGGTGACCGTGACCGCAGGAGACTTCAGCGAAACGGAGACAGTGACGCTCACACCTCCGACTTACGACATCCCTTTCGTACATCTTTCGGTGAATGACGATGACGGGACACGCGAAGTCACCACGGTGGTCAAATCAGGCGGTGAAGCCACTTTTGAAATCGCTTGTGCTTTCACGGATGAAGAGACAACCCCGGAAGATTGGACGAACGATGAAATGTCGTTCTTCTATGGGCCTATCTTTCAGCGCATCGATCTCCCCGACACTCCTTCTGAGTCGGCAAGGATCGCGACGAACGCATTCACTGGGGCGGATGCGAATCTCGGAACCCTGCTGATCGCGACGTCCGAGACTCGCTGCGAAGGCAGCAACCAGCCTACTCAGATCGACGATCTCTCACAGATGCCGTTCGCCCAACCGGCTCGGTTTTCGCCAGATGGGAACAAGCTGGTGTTCGTCCACACGAATACAACAAGCGCAGCGAGCCTGCTGACGATCGACGTCGAGTCGGGAGCTACTCGCCAGCTTGTGGCGTGGGCTTCGTCGGCGTACCCTGTCGTTCAGGCTACCTGGTTTGAGCCCGGCGTAGTGCTCTACCTGAACGAGGAAGGCTCCGATCCGGTGTATCAAGTGCTCCGTACGATCCCAGACGCGAACGCAGCATCGTCTACTGTCATCGTCAACTGTTCCGGAGTCGCTAGCCCCGTGCTCAATTCGGTGCGTCAGGTGGAAGTCGTGGGTGGCAATATTTACGTCGTGGCGAATAATTCGCAACTCTGGCGTATGCGACCCAATGGGGCAGGTCAGTACAGCTGTGATCGCGCCGACGGCAGAAACACTCAGCTCTTTTTCGACTACAACGTTCGAGAGTTTCAAATCGATCCGTTCGGTGAGACGGTGGCCTTTTCCGGGTTTGAGCTGGATTCTGCGGATCTTCAAGTGGCGATATTCATTGCTCCTGAAAACGAGACAGAAGACCCGGTGCAAGTCTCTCCGGCGGATGGTGCTACCCACACGAGTGCCCACTGGGCCTTGGCTGGACGGCAGCTCATCTGGACGAGCACCTCCTACGAAACCTTGCCTGTAGAGCCACCAGCAGGAACGGGCGGTACAGTCGCGACCTTCAACAACCCGGCGCTGACGCGCCTCCACCGCGCTAACAGCGATGGCACTGAGGCGACTGTCATCTGGGAGGAGAATACGTCCGAGAGTCGTGCCGGTTCGGAGGCTCTGCTCGGCCAGAATCGGAGCTTCGTGTTGTTTATCTGCGGGTATGCACTCTCTCCCGCAGGCGGTACGACGGGGGGGGCTCTGATGATGTTGGGCCTCGGTGGCGCTTTGATGGCGCGCCGCCGTCGCCGCCTTGCCTGAAAGGGCGCTAGAAGGGCGCCCCGAAAGGAGCGCCCTTGGCTCTGCACCTGAAAAGGACCGGTTGCTATCGCGACCGGTCCTTTCTTTTAGGTCCAAGGCCAGCCTTCCCCCCCTGAAACCCGTAGGGTATCGTTGCCCCCACTTGACTGATTCTCTGGCGCGGCCCGCGCCTCAATCGGATCCCCCTCATGAGAAAAAATGCCCCCCTCCTTCCATTCATCTTGCCTCTCGCCTTGGGATGGGCTGGCGCTTTCGCGGTTGCTTGCAGCGGAAAGGTCGACATTGATTTCGTCGGGAGCGGCGGCCCCCTGTGCGGCAATGGGAAGTTAGACGAAGGTGAAGACTGCGACGACGGGGGAACCGAGAGGGGCGACGGTTGTGACGCACAATGCGCATTTGAGGACGGATTCGTGTGCGACGACTCAGAGCCGACTGTCTGTGCTCCAGAAAGCGAAGGGATTTGCGGAAACGATGAGCGGGAGGGCGATGAGGAGTGCGATGACGGCAACCTTGACAATGGCGACGGTTGCAACGACGAATGCACACTAGAAACAGAAACACAGTGCGGTGATACCACCAGGGTCACGCTGAGTACTGCGGGAGATGGTGTAGCCGGGGAAGCAAGTGCAAACTTGGCCGCCGGTGAGGGCGCCATCCCTGCCACGCCGTGTGGTGGGGGTTCTGACGTAGGAGGCGGCGCCGAACGTATTTTTTCTTTCACGACCAACGCACGGCTCGACCTCGATGTGAGGGTCACATCAAACCTCGATACCGTCGTTCGCGTGATGACTGAGGCGTGTGACGTTTCTACAGAGCTGGCCTGCGCGAACACTGGGGGTGTTTCTGAGGAAGAGCGGGTCCGCATCTCTGACGCCGATGCAGGCACGTATTTTGTCGTGGTAGATGGTGCCGACGAAGCCCAAGGAGGCAGTGTGACGGTGAACGTCAGCGCTCGCTGTCCGCTGAGTGGGGTCAAGATCGAGCAGCTGGTGCTCTCCTCTTCCGCCCGTCGCACCGTGTTGTTCAATCAAAACGGCTCGTGTGAGGTCGATCTCTCCCGGGTGGGCGTCCGTACCCAACCCCAGGCGTCGAATACGCCGAACACACTCGAAGAAACGATGCTCGCCGCCCGTCGCAAAATCATCCTCACCAGCG
>CAYMQT010000019.1:0-10860 GCA_964392575.1 uncultured Polyangiaceae bacterium | reverse complement strand
ATACCTCGACGGGCGGTGCTTACTACGTTTGTCGCGGCGCCTGCGCGTCGAACGGGAACAACGTCATCGATGCTGTTCGTTTTCAAGGGATCGATGGTCCGCCTTCAAGTACCCCCCTTCCTCAGGTGAACTTCGACGGGGCGCTTCCCAGATTGCTCGGAGAGGAAACGCGCAGTTACTTCAGGGTCGCTCACGAAGGTTCGTTTCCAGATTTCTTCGTATCGGACTACATCGACGCGTATTTCGTCGACACTTTTGAGGATGCTCGCCTCGAAGATTTCGTGGAAAGCGGAGCATCTCATGACATCACCTTCGAGCAGGTTACGGGGACAGTGGGAAATTTCTCTCTGAAGCTGTCGGGAGGCGGGGATACCGGTGACGGATTCCGCAGGCAGTTTCGCAATCACGCGGGCGCCCTGACCCCCATTGCGCCGACAGAAGTCAGTTTGCAGGTTCGAGCTGCCGTGACTAATCGGCGTCAAGGGGCGTTTTTTCTCGGCGACAACGCTGCTGGCTTTGAGGGGACCTTTCTCCAGTTGGCCCTTGCAAACAATGGATCAGTGTGCGTCGGGGGGAACGCCTCTTGTGGTGGTGGTGGCGTTGCCGCCGGCAGCTACTCAGCGAACAATTGGGCATCGATCCTGATCAACAACTTCGACTATACCACAAGCTCCGCTCAATACACCGCTGACATCAGCGTTGACGGGGGAACTCCTGCAAGCATCATCAGCACGACCAAAGAAGCGCGGCAGATCTACCTGTTTAACCCCACTGATGCGGAAGTCTACATCGACCAAATCATTGTCCGTTGATGCTTGACCTTCCGAGAAAATGAGGTCCAAGAGTCCGGGGTCACTCCGCCTGAAGATCTAGTTTGGATTGATTCTTTGCGCAAGACTGGAACGATGAGCCTCATGTGAAGGCATTGAGTGAATTCGGCGAGCCTGCTTGAACGTGTTGGGACTCTGCTCCCTGCGTGGGGACCATTTTGTATAGAAGGAGCGCGCACGAAGGACGCGCGGGGCGACGCTTCGCCGGGTTTTCGCGCCTTGGCTGGCTGAGCCTGCTCGTACCGGGAGTGGTGCTGGGGGGATGTGGTCTTGTGCCGACAGGATCCGACGAAGATTCGGCGGACCCAGAAACCAGTGACCCAGGCAAAGTCACGACGGAAGACGGCTCCGTGGTGGATTGCACCACTCTCACGCGGCCGCCGACACCCCTGCGTCGGCTGACTCAGTTTGAATACAACAACACCGTTCAAGATCTCTTGGGTACGGCGCTCACACCCGCGAGCGCGTTTCCCGCCGACGAGGTGGCTGATGGCTTTACCAACAACGCTGTCCTCCTCACGGTCTCCTCTCTCCATGCTGAAAAGTACATGGAAGCCGCGGAGCTGCTCGCAAGCGAGGCCGCTTTGAACTTGTCGGCGCTCTTGCCCTGCGATCCGAGCGTCACGGGTGAAGAAACCTGCGCGCGTACGTTTGCTGAAACGTTTGGACGAAGGGCCTTTCGACGTGCCCTCGAACAACAAGACGTAGATACCTTGATGGAGGCCTACGGAGTGGGCCTGTCATTTGCAAACGGCATCGAGATCATGTTGCGGGCGATTTTGCAGTCGCCGCACTTTCTCTTTCGTGTGGAGTTTACGGGAGCAGAACAAGCGCCCCCGGCGATGGTGCGTTTGAACCCGTACGAAACCGCGACCCGGCTCTCTTATCTCATCTGGTCCTCGGGGCCCGACGACGCGCTCCTCGATGCCGCGAAAAATGGGCAGCTCGATACGGCAGAACAAGTGGGTGTGATGGCGCGAGCCATGCTGGAAGATCCACGAGCACGGCGCGCAGCGGTGGAGTTTTATCGCCAGTGGTTGGAACTCAATCGCCTCGACACCGTGACGAAAGATGCCGGCGCTTTCCCGCTTTGGAGCAATCTGCTTCGTGCCTCGATGGAGGCCGAGAGCCGAGCGTACATCGAGTCTGTCTTGTTCGAGCGCACCGGATCGCTTGCTGAACTCCTCACGTTACCCCTCGGATTGCCCGTAGGGCCGCTCGCAGAACTCTATGGTGTACCGGAAAGCACGACTCTCATCGAGCTCTCGCCGGACGAGCGGACAGGCATCCTGACGCTGCCTGCGTTTCTTTCTGTTCAAGCTCACCCGGATCAAACAGCCCCGGTTTTACGTGGCAAATTCATCCGCAAGAAGCTCCTCTGTACCGATGTCCCCCCACCGCCCGATGACGTGAATCTCTCACCCCCGGAGATCCATGAAGGGGCCACCGCGCGTGAGCGGTTTTCGGCTCACTCAGATGAAGCAGGCTGCCGTGGCTGTCATGAGTTGATGGACCCGCTTGGGTTTCCTTTCGAGAGCTATGACGCGATGGGTGCTTTCCGTACGACAGACGCAGGGCAAGCGCTCAATCTTTCTGGTGAGTTCGTGCAGACACGCGGCATCGACGGGGCGTTTGCAGACGTGCGAGAAATGCTACTGACTCTTGCTCAGGCTGACGAGGTGAACGATTGTGTCACCCGACAATGGTTCAAATTTGCGATGGGACGCACAGAGGAAGAGGGCGACACCTGTTCCCTCTCTCCACTCCAAGATGCCTTTGGAGAGAGCGGCGGCAATCTCATCGAACTCATGGTCCAGACGACGCAGACGGAATCTTTCTTGTACCGTCGTGGCAGCGCGGGGGATCAGTAATCATGCGCATCGCTCAACCCAAGTTCAGCCGACGTCACTTGCTGGCAGGAGCTCTCGCCGGCACTGCGGCGGTACCCTTTTTGAACGCCGACCGCGCCCGGGGTCAACAAGAGCAGTTCCCTACCCGCTTCGTTGTCTTCGCCACGCCGAACGGCACGCGCAATCAGCTCTTTTGGCCCACGGCAGGTGGGGGAGGCCTCAGCTTTCCAGAGCTCACGGCGCCGCTTTCGTCCCTCGCCGAACATCTCGTGTTTCTAGATGGCATTCGCCACTGCCCTGCTGTGGTGGGTGACAACGGTTTTGCCGGTGGGCTCAATGGCTCTGAGCATGCGCGCGGCATGGGCGGCTTGTTGACAGGAAGGCCTCTCGGAATGGGCAGCTTTCAAAGCTTCATGGCGACGTCCGGTTGGGGCTCGGGGATTTCCCTCGATCAACACCTGGGTCAGGTTCTTGATCTGCCGACTCGCTTCAAGACTCTCGAACTCGGTGTCCATGTGCGTGACACTCAGGTGCGAGGGCGGATCTGCTACCGCGGTGCGGATCAACCCGTGCCTCCGCGCGAGGATCCCCAAGATGTGTTCAACGCGCTGTTTTCATCAAACGGCGGCGTGACCGGTGACGAGCTGTCGCGCCTTCAGGCAGAGCGAAAGAGCGTGTTCGATCTGACGACGAGGGAAATTACGCGCCTAGAGGGGCGCCTCGGCGCAGAAGATCGGAGCAAATTACAGGCACATTTGCACTCGATCCGAGACATCGAAGGGCGCCTCACGGAGGCCAATGGCACGCCGGATCTCACAAACTGCACCGTCCCGACGGGAGATTTTGCAGTCGACCGCCAAAACGACAACAATTTGGAGGTCACGGGAAAGCTACAGATGGATTTGGCGGCCGCCGCCCTCGCCTGTGATCAAACGCGCATCATCACTCTTCAATGGAACTACGCCGAAAGCGAGCATCTGTTCCCCTTCCTCGGTCTTTCGCGCAATCACCACGCGATCTCGCACGACTGGCAGGGCAGCCAAGGCTTCTTGGAATACGGCATGATCCACGTCTGGTACGCGCAGCAGCTCGCGTATTTCTTGTCGAAGCTCGCCTCGTACACAGAAGGGGAAGGCACGCTCCTCGACAACACGATTGTCTTTTGGGGGTCAGAAATCGGAGAATCGACTCAGCACGATCTCACCCGCATGCCCTACGTGCTGGCCGGAGGCACCCATCGTGGCCTCGGGGGTGGCCGCCTCATCGACTACAAGAGCGCTCCCAAAGACAACAACCAGCTGCTCGTTTCCCTCGCCAAACTCATGGGCGCTGAAGACATGGAGCAGTTTGGAGATCCGTCGGGGACGACAGGCGCGCTCACGGATTTGGTTTGAGCAGGGGGCGATGAATCTGGAGGCGGCGCTTACACTCGAGAAGCCGTACCGCTGGTGAGCCCTGTCAATCCACTGCTCCCTACCTCGGACGAGCCATGAAAACGTTGCTTCAGGGGCGTCCTAACGTAGAACGCAGTTTGAGCTTATAGTCGCGGATGATGAGCATCGGCGAGTCAGCTACCGTTCCTACAGAATCGGACCTGGCGAGTATCCTGGAGTGTTCGCGTGATCTGATCATCCGCTACGACCGTGACATTCGCATCCTGTTTTTCAACAGCGCAGCCGTACGCATCTACCGTGAGCTGCTCGGCGTGGACCTCCGGCTCGGGCTCTGCACGTACGAGCTTTTCGCGCCCGAGTCTCGCGCCTACTGGGACGTGATCAACGCGCGCGTGCTGGGCGGCGAAGCCTTCACCGAGGAGTGCATGCTCCCGGATAAAAGCGGCATCCCACACACCTACGAGATCGACTACCACCCGACTCGTCAGGGAGGCGAAATCGTCGGGTTCACTACGTTCGCGCGCGACGTCACCGCGGCGCGCGCTCATGAAGCGGCGCTGCGCGAGAAGCACAAGCTCGAGAGCGTTGGCGTCCTGGCCGGAGGCATAGCGCACGACTTCAACAACTTGCTGGCTGCCGTGTTGAGCAATATAGGTCTGGCTCAACGAAGCCTCCCCGCCACAGCCCCCGCCGCGTCCTACTTGAGTGGCGCCGAGGAGGCGGTCCTTCGCGCAGCCGAGCTGACGCGCCAGATGCTCGCCTACGCAGGTCGGGCTCCCGCCGCGATGCAGCCGGTCGAGCTGGCCGAGTTGGTGCAGCAAATGGTAAAGCTCCTCCGCGCGAGCATACCGAGAAACGTCGAGATCGCCGTCGAGTTCGACGGCGATCCCGCCTGGGTGCACGGCGACGTCGCCCAGCTCCAGCAGGTCGTCATGAACCTGGTGACGAACGGCTCTGACGCCGTCAGGCAGCGTTCGGGGCTCGTGCGAGTCAGCGTGACGCGGCAGCTCATCCGTAACCGCCACAAGGGCGAGGGCGGTCTGAGCGTCGAGCCTGGACACTATGTCGCCTTGACCGTGGAAGACGACGGCAGCGGGATCGAAGAGCAAGTTCGTTCGCTCATGTTCGACCCCTTCTTCAGTACAAAGGCCGGTGGGCGGGGCCTCGGGCTCTCAGCCATGCTAGGCATCCTTCGCAACCATCGGGCGAGCATCGAGGTTTCCTCCGAGGTCGGAAGGGGAGCGCGTTTTCGGGTGCTCGTTCCGGAAAGCCCGGCGCCGGTCGTCGCCGAAACGCCCCTTCCAAAAGCGAGTGACGTGGAGCTCTCTGGCCTCGTCCTTCTCGCCGACGACGAGGCCACCGTGCTCGCCACGACGCGCCAATTGCTCGAGGAGCTCGGCTTCGACGTGGTCTCCGCCCGAGACGGCCTCGAGGCCTGCAAACACGCCGACAAGCTCCTCGACGATCTTCGTCTGGCCGTGCTCGACCTGAACATGCCTACCATGGGTGGCCTGGAGGTGGTGAAAGCCCTCAGGTTGCGTCGTCCAGATCTGCCCATCGTGCTCATGAGCGGCTTTGCGAGCAGCGAAGCGGCAAGCATCCGGGATCGCCGGACGCATTTTCTAGGCAAGCCGTTCAGACTCCCCGATTTGAAGGCCCTGCTAGAAGTTGCCCTCGATCATCGGACTGCTCCATAGTTTGAAGAAAGTTCTGCCATCCGCCCGCTCAGCCAGCGTGGTCGCGGCTCTTCATGTTTGGGTGCTCTCTCACGGCTTCTTATTCAAGCTCCTACCCGACTTCTGCTCTTTTACGCGATTATTTTCAGCTTTCTTGATCTATGTCTCACCGGTGATACGCGACGGTCACACTCGCGGATCTCAGTAGCCTCCGACCTCAAAACAAATTCGAGGGTCGTGCGAGATCCAAGCCGGAAGTCAGTCAGCTCTGCCTGCGACCTTCGTGCACGAGTGCCACTAGTTCTTCATTGCTGAGATCGAGGTTGAGCCCGGGAACGTCGAGAGGCGAGCCAGAACGCACGTCTGGGCTCAGGATGAATGCCTGGCCATCGCGACGACGGATTCTCACTGCGCCGTCGCGCCGTGCGCGATTCAAGACTGCCGCAAACTGTTGCCGTGCCTCTGAATAGGTAAATTCCTTCACACCAAAACCTCCAAAATTTGAACACCCGACTTGGCTGCTGCCAAAATCAACCCTTGATCCAACGTGAGCAAAGGTGATCGGTGAGCAAGCGCACACGTAATGAGATACGCATCGTAGGCGTACAACCTGTGCTCGGCGGCAACCTCGAGCGCGAGAGCCAGATCCACTTCGACCAGTCGCAGTGGGATTGCCGTGTATGCAACCAGACAGCGCTGAACCTCGGTGAGGGTTGCCTTCTTCCTTTTCAAGAATGCACTCAGCGCATTTCCAATTTCCCAATGCACCGATCCTGGAGCAACCAGCTCCACGCCGTCCGTTACCCGGATGAGAGCGGCACGTTGCGGCTCGCTCACAAGCACCGCGATGAGCGCTGAAGTATCGATGACGACAGACATTGCCATACAATTGTACAATTGTACGTTTTCCTGTCAAGACCTTGCCTTTGCTGGCATGGAGCTCTGAGGGGTGTGGCTCTGTCCTGATGCCAGCCCTCCTTTGGTCTTGGCACGAATCGGGCAGCTCGACTTGCTCGACAACGATGTCGCCCTCGTCGCTAGCCGCCGATCTTGGGCAGAAACGATCGCGGCTGAAGGCGTTCTTCGGGGGTCGTGTTCAGTTGGATGTTGAGTCCTTCGACAGCGGCCACGACGGTGTCAAACAGAGATGTCTCAGGGATGGTGCGAGGGATCATCCCTAAGTCGCGCAGGACCTGAGCGGCCGTCTCCGGCAAACCGGAGAGCACGACGAGCGTGCCGCGCTTTGCCATCCGGCCCACAAACTCCTGGAGCGCGTAGGCGCCCGTCTGATCGATCAGTGGGACCCGCGTCATGCGCAGGATGATCGCCCGCATTTCTGGACCTTGCTCTTCCAAGGCGTCCAAAAACGCTTCGCTCGTGCCGAAAACGATGGGTCCTTCCGCTTGAATCACCTGAATGTGCTCTGCGAGCGCGAGAGCCTCCGGTGGTTCTGACAGAACCATCGGCACGAGAGTCCCGCTACGGGTGAGTTCACGGCTACTGAGATTCTTGAAAAAGAGCAGGGTCGCGACAAGAAACCCCATTTGTACTGCCGCAATCAAATCCACGAAGACCGTCAGCCCGAGCACCGTCAAAAGCACGATCCGATCCGCCGTCGGTGATTTTCGAAGAAGGCGCAGCCCTTCATAATCCATGATCCCGAAACCCACGGTGACGAGGATCCCGGCCAAGACCGAAAGGGGGATCAGCGAGGCGTAGGTGCCGAGCCCAAGTAAGATCGCAACCAAGAGCGTCGAATGGACCACGCCGGAGAGGCCGGTCCTACCACCGCTTCGAATGTTGAGCAGGGTGCGCATCGTTGCGCCCGCCCCAGGCAGGCCACCGAAAACTCCGGCGAACGCATTGCCAAGCCCCTGCCCGACGAGTTCTTTGTCGCTGTCGTGTCGGGTGTTCGTGATCTGGTCAACCACCACCGAGCCGAGCAGGGTGTCGAGTGAACCGAGGATAGCGAGAGTGAGTCCGGCCAGCAGCACATGAGGGAGGCTGTCCGCGGAAGGGATGATGAGCGAAAATTGTGGAAGACCGCTCGGAAGCGCGCCAATTTTCAACACCTCTAGGTGCATGAACTCCGAGACGGTTGTAGCGAGGAGCAGCGCGACGAGGGGTGCCGGCAGCACCTTACTGATGCGCGGGATGATGTAGATGGCGAGGATCGTTCCGAGCCCGAGGAAAAATGCTTCGCCGTTGATGTCGGAAAAAGCCTCGGACGCTTTGGCCAGTGCCACGACGGGACCGGGTTGATTCGGGTGCCCCAACATCGGTTGGATTTGAATCAACACGATGATGACGCCAATCCCCGTCATGAATCCGGAGATGACCGATCTCGGGACATAACGGATGTAATGCCCCAGTTTCGCCAAACCAAAGGCGATCTGAGTGAAGCCTCCCAGCATGACCGCCGCAAAGAAGAACCGCGGCTCGCTGACGGTGGCGACGAAGCCAGCGGCGACAACCGTCATCGGACCCGTGGGGCCGCTCACCTGAGGTTTGGTTCCTCCGAAGATCGCCGCCAGGTAACCCATGATGATCGCCGTATAGAGCCCCGCTTGGGCTCCTCCCGGCAAACCCGACGCGACTCCAAAGGCGAGGGCAAGCGGCAGCGCGACGATACCGGTCGTCAGCCCCCCAAAAAGATCCCCTCGCAAGTGGTTTCGCTCAAACTTCATGGGGGCGAGAAGTCGTAACATCGATCTCATGACGTCTTTGCTTCGTTCATTCCGGTAGGCCGTGACTAAAGCCACGGAGCGTGGGTTATGTGGCTCGGTGAGGTTTTGAGCAAGACCCCTCGGACGAGCCCAGAAATTTGGGGACCTCATCAACCCAGGAACTGGATTTTGGGAGTCGTCGCAAGCCGCCAAGCGCTGTTCGAAGAGTGCTTTTTGGTCGGGTGCGATGCGACAAGTTGATGCTACACCCCGCCCCATGTCGATCTACCTGTACATTCTCGAAATGAAAAAGCTGCTGAGCAGCCTGGACTCCTGCCTGGAAAAGGCGGTCGCCGACGCCACCTCCAGAAAGTACGAAGTGGAGGTACTGCTGCAGTCCCGCCTGGCGCCGGACATGTTCCCGCTCGTTCGCCAGATTCAAGCCGTCTGTGACCAAGCCAAGTATGCGGCTGGACGCACGACGGGTCGGGACATCCCGAGCCACCCGGATACGGAGACGACCGTGGCTGAGCTGCGCGCGCGCATCCGGCTCGTTCAGACGTACCTCGATGACTTCAGTGAAGCGGACTTTGAAGACGTCGCTCAGCGGACGGTGACCACACCGCGCTGGCAAGGCAAGTCGATGACGGCGCCGAACTACTTCGTCGAGCATGCGCTACCGAACTTCTTTTTCCACCTGTCGATGTCGTACGCCATCCTGCGTCACAACGGCGTCGCCGTAGGCAAGCGCGACTATCTCGGTCAGATCACGTACATCTAAGAGGGCGCTGCACAGGCTGCTGCGCAAAAACGATGCGTCGTTCGTCGGTGCTCACGTACCTCGTTGTACGCTCCGCTCCTCCTCTCTAGCCTCGTTTCGCTCGCGACGCCTGTGCAGCACCCTCTAAGAACGGCGGGGTTTAAATCCGAAAGAGGGGCGGCCAATGGATCCCGGAGGGGCCGGCTTGGGGGACGCGGGTCCAGACGCTGCCGTTGGCTTGGTTGTGTAGCCGCAGCCAGGTGACAGCGGCTTCCACTTGAGTCGAGTCGACCAGCGGCGGAGCTTGCCAAAAATCTTCCAGTGTTCCCGCTGCGGTGAGCCAGAAATAGCCGTAGATCGTCTCCTCGAAGGCAAACACCGGTGCCCTGTGGTGGAGCGATGACCAACCGAGTGTACTGTTGATGACGACCGTTCCACGCGCGTTTTTGAGGAGAGTGGGGAGATGGAGATCGTGGGCATAAAATATCCGATTCGTGACTCCATGCCTTTCGGCCAAGTCACAGATGAGCGCGGTATAATCCCGGTACGCGCGGTCAGCTGGATGATGTTTGAACACGAGGCCGACGTCTTTGGGCGCGTGCAAGACGAATGATTCAAAGACTTCATGAATGAAGTCTCGCACGTCAGCGAAGCGTGAATGCTGTATTTGAAAGTCGTTGTGTACCTGGAGGCCAACTAGAAAATATTTTCGGCTGAGCGTGGTGCGCAGCTTCTTGGACAAGTGACGCTCCCGCAGTTTGTAGTAGACAAACCTCAAACCTGAGAGCGCCCACAAACAGGCTTGCCTGGCCGTGTTGACGTCCCTGTGATGACGATAATGAGGAAAAAATAGCACCCCGAGCGTGATCGCAAGCGAGTTCACGATGGTGTGCAGGACCGACCAGCCAAACGGATGACGTGCCACCTCAGAGCGCAGGGCCAATTCAGAGCGCAGGGCCAATTCAGAACGCAGGGCCAATTCAGAACGCAGAGCTAATGGATTGCTCTCAAGGCGAAGCGATGACAGCTCGTGGCGCCTGTGCTTGAGAGTGGACCGGCTATTGACGCCCGAGATTTCGACGGTGATGTGGTTGGGGCGCAGGTAGCCATCCTCAAAGACGAAGGTGGGCACTTGTAACTCATCCAGCACCTGTTTCGCGGCTACGTGATAGGGGCGGCAATCACCAAAGAGGAAGCACGCATCGTAGTGCTTCTCGCGGGCAAGTACCTGGAGGAAGGCCGGCCAATCTTCAAAAGTACCTCGGTAAGGAAGAGAGGCCCGCCCCATGAAATACAGCATCTCGGCCGCATTGAGGTTGACCTTGTCGACCTTTGCTCCTCCGACGATGAACTCGTCGTAAAGACGCCGAAAGAAGGGCCCGTTGGGGCCCTGGAGGAGAAGGATGTTTTTACCCGCTACGTCAAGCATGGTTTTAGCTACGTCAAGCACGACTCATGAGCCCTCGGAGGTACCGCGACAGTCGACGCACCTTCCTGACGAGTGATGGGTGGGCGGTTCCTCGTCCAAAAGCGTCTCGATCCCGAGCGAGTTCTAAGGACGCCTGGTTGGCGTTCAAGAAGCAGCCGGTGTCTTGACTGTAGTATCTCGGGTAGAGAGCTAGCGTGACATACACGAGTTCTTCGAGCTGTAGGGATCGCGTGCGCCTGTCAGCAGGTCGTGCGG
>CAYMQT010000018.1:0-41351 GCA_964392575.1 uncultured Polyangiaceae bacterium | reverse complement strand
GAGCCGTCGTCGTCTCGTTGAGACGGAGCGCCTGCGTCGTCGAAACCGCTTTCGTCCACCTCGCCAGAGCCTGAGTCGAAATCATCGCTTGTGGAGTCCGCCTGTCCGTCCGAGGGCTCCGAGGCAGCGGGTGCTGCTGTGCCGCCAGGGCGCACGCTTGCACTCGGCTTTGAGGCTGCTTCGACTCTGGGGGTGGGGACGGAATCGTCTGCCGTCCGAGGAGGAGTGGCGTCGGATTTCTTCTTGAGGAGGAAGACGGCCACCAGGACCGCGACGACGAGAAGTACGAGAACAACAGTCATGTCTCTTCTTGAGTTCCTTCCGGGGGCCCAGGCAGATGCGGGTAGCCGCACAGGGAAGTGCCGACTGGGGAGGCGGACTATAGGAATGCACCCTTTGAGGCGTCAACGAAAATGCCGGGAGTTGTTCTAGTTCTAGTCCCTGGTTTTCTAGTCCCTGGTTCTTGAGGGGGATCGGAGTGTCGTCACTTCTTGCTCACTCGGCGTCACCGGGGCGTACGCTGCTTTTGACACTGCGTGAGCCCAGGCCTCGGTTTCAGGTTCCGAGCGGGCCGTGGCGGTCCGAGCAATCTGCTCGGGCGTGGGGGCGGTGCTGCCATGCCAAGGTCTCCCCAGCTGCTTTGCCCATCTGACCAGGTTTTGGATCGCCGCGCGGCGACGTTCGCTGAGGTGTGCAGTCAGCTGCGAACTCGTGAGTTCCGAGCGCAAACTCATGTGAAAGGGGGCTTGAAAAGACACGCGCAGCAGAGGAAAGCGCTGAAACTCCGTGTGGAAGCGGAACCTGCCCTCGGCGTCCGTTTCCGCTTCTTCTACGACGGTTTCTGCCTCCGCGCTGACGGCGCATAGGCTGACGGCCACCTGAGGGAGGGGGACTCCTGTATGGGCGTCCAGTACACGTCCAGTGACCTTTCCTCTGGGAGCCCCTGTCGCTTTGAGACCCGCTTCCCGCGGGGGCGAAGGATTGAGTGCGGGTGTGCCTTTTCGTCGTGGACGAAGCCAGGCGTACCCGAGCCACAAACAGAACCCGATCAGCGCCAAGGCGTGCAGAGTCGCGGCCCGAAACCCTGGCCGGCCCGGCGGGATGAGGATTTGCGTCGGTTCTCCTGACACCCAGGCGGGGTTCGAGGACAAAAAGGCCGCTGTGATGCTGAAATCGGTCAATTTTGCCTTCAGGCGCAGTTTTGCCTGCCCGTTTTCGACGGGAGCGCTGGAAAGGAACTCCCCATTTTCCCTGATTTCGATGACGCCTTCGTCGACGACACCTCCCGGAGAGGTGAGAGCAATCGCGAGGTTGGCCTGCTCGCCAGTGATCTCTACCTCGGCGAGTCCGAATGCTACCTGGGCGGACACCAGGACAGATCTCACTTCCGTGACGCTCGGGTAACCCTGCGCTTGTGCTTGAGCGACTAGATCGCACAACCCAGGGCGCACGCCCGAGGGTGGAATGATTTCGAAGCGCACTCCTTGTCCGCCGCCGAGGGGCGCCTCGTCCAAGGGCAAGAGCCGATCCTGGCATTTCAGGGAGAGCACGACGCGCCCGTCCAGCGGGACAGTCGCCCGATTCGCTCCGAGCGAGAGTTGAACCACCTGCGGATCTTGGCTTCCGACCGTCAAGGTTTGCGGAAATTGGGTGAAGTGAAGAGAAGGCAGTCCGTGGGGCGCTGCTTTCAGGACCTCGCGGACGACGCTGCGAAAGTGCGGAGCTGCTCCGCGTACCTGAAGAGTTTCTTGCAAAGTTTTCGCCAGGACGCAGAAGGTGCCGTTGGCATCGCTCGGACGTTGGGTGGAGGCGTTTGCTTGTGGAGGATTTTGTGTGAGATCCGACGCGCAAGGGAGAAGGTCGACGGTATGCCCGCCAGCGCTCAAGATCTGGACGCTTCCGACCACCGGATGACCGACCTCGTCGGTCATCCTCCCTTGGATCTTCTGGTGACCCTCGAAAGTCCCCAGAAACTCCGCGCGGAGGGTGATTTCTCCCTCGACGTCGAGGAAGACTGGCTCGAAGGCATGTGCGCTGGTTTCCCACCAAAATGCAGCAGTGAGCAGCAAAATGGAGATTAGGTTTCGCCAGATCCGCCTCGCCACGCTATCTAGCTACCATATTGACGCGGCCAAGAGCATTCCGAGTTGTCTTTTGCGGGTATTGTGGACGCGAGAGCGAGGGAAGGAACGCTTCGGGGAGAGCGGATAAGAGAAATAGAGCCTGCCCGTTTCCCATGACTTCTCCTCTCTTCCGCCCGCGCCCTTCCCGATGATACCTTTTCTTCGGATGTGCAATCGCTCGATGGTCCGCCTCCTCGTGATCGGACTTTTCCTCACTTGTGCGGCTCCCGTCTGGGCGCAGGACTCGATGAAAAAGAACATCGAGCTTCTCAAGCAGTCCACGGACTTCCGTGTGAGAACGCAAGCTGCCCTCGCTCTCGGCGCTTCGGGCTCTGCCGCTGCGGTGACTCCCTTGTGTCAGGCCCTTGGGGACGAGAATCGCACCGTGCGCATCGCCTCAGCCACGGCTCTTTCACGGCTTCAGCAGGGAGGAGAGAGCTGCCTCAATGACCGTCTCGCCGCGGAGAAGGATTCTATGGTTCATGCGGCGATTGAGAAAGCGTTGGCACGCCTTGTGGGAGGCGCTGAGCCCATGCTCGGACCCCACACAAAATACTTTGTGGCCTTGCAGACGCTGGCGGGGCCGGCAAGATTGAATGGGCCGATTCGGGCCTCGTTTGTGAAGGCCGCGCGAGGGAACGCTGCGGTGGGGTTCGCTCCTGCGGGGCAAACAGAGGCCGATGCCCAGAAGGAGCTCGCGAAGTTCAAGGGCGCCAAGGGCTTCCTTCTGGCCCCCAAACTGAGCCGACCCGTCTACGAGGGCGGGATGCTCAAGGTCAAGATGTCGGTGGCCATCCTGACGTACCCTGGGAGTTCTCTGATCGGAAGTTTTGAAAAGACCGTGGGAATGTCCGGCATCGAGTCTCAGAACGAAAAGGCGGAAAACGAGCTTGCCGTCTCTGTGGCGGAAGAGTCGATGAAAGAGTTTCTGAACCTCGCTCCGCGCCTCCATCCGTGAGTCGCTGATCCGTTGCTGCTGAAGCGCTGCGAAGGCGGCGCAGAGATGCATTCTAGTGTCACTGGACGTGGGACGTCAGAAGCTTGCTGCTTACCCACCCCTCCCTCTACGCTTTCATTTACGGTTTGGGCCTAAGGGTCCACGGGAGACGGAGTCTGATGTCCAATCACTCGAAGACGCCTTCGGGGCGCCACCAGCGCAGCATGAAAAACCTGCTGCTGGACAAGAATTTTCAACTCAAATACACAGGCTACCTTGTCGCCATCGCGGCGGTCCTCAGCTTGTCTTTGGGGCTGATCCTTTGGAGGACGAGCGCGCAGGTCATCCGTCAGAGCGAGCGGAGCGCGAAGCAAGGGGAACAGATCGTCGAACTCGGGAAGGTGGTCGTCGGTGAATCCCGCAAGGTCAGCGCCGTAGTGCGTATGAATATCGTCAAGGACCCGATTTACCAGGATGACCCCGACTTGCTCGCCGCTTTCAACAGCGACGCCAAGAAGCAAGATGACCTGCTTGAGAAACAGCGTCTTCAGCTTGAAAGCCAGCGCTCGACCCTGGTGCGGCAAGCGACTGCTTTGCAAGAGTTTCATCGTACGATGCTCTTCAGTCTTGCCGGGATACTCACCTTGCTCGTGGTGTGCATCGGCGCTGCTGGCATCTTCGTGACGCACAAGGTGGCCGGGCCTATTTTCAAGATGCGTCGCCACTTGAAAGAGGTCACGGCCGGGCGCTTGGAAGTTCCCTGGGGCCTCAGGAAAGGGGACGAACTCGTAGAATTTTTCGATACCTTCCGGGAAATGGTGGGCGCACTCCGCGCGGAGCGCGAGGCGCAAATCGCGCGCGTGACCGGGATTGCTCAACTTCTCGAGGCCGACCCTAGCCAGGCGGCAGGTGAGCTGGCCGCGTTCAAGGATGAACTCAACAAGACCCTAGAGGCGTGAGGCGGCGCGTCCCGCGTCCCCTTTCCGCGGACAGAAGGTTTAGAGTGCGGCGACGGCGTACTCGATGCGCGGTCCTTCGGCAGTTTGAGTGACACTGGCCACGTCGAAACGAAGGCGATCGACGTCTCGGCGGTGTTTGAAGTACCGATTCCATAGCCGTTCTCCGGCATACCGAAGGCGGCGTCGCTTCACCGCGCCCACGCTCGAAAATCCGGTCGTTTGAGCTGCCTCTGACCGGTAACGCACCTCGACGACGAGCACGGTGCGGAGGTACAGAGCGACGATGTCGAGTTCAAGGTAATTCAAGCGCAAGTTGCGATACAGGATTTTCGCGCCTTGAGACACGAGGTAGTCGGCGACGAGCTGCTCGGCAGCGTCTCCGGCCCCCTTCCTCTGGGCAGAATGCGAGGTTTGAATCGGCACTTGGTCGATTTTGGCACGGCCGTGTCCGTCCCGCGAAGACTCGCGGCGATAACACGAACAAAAAAGGAAAGGCCTGGAAAAAAATCCAGGCCTCCAAAGACGGAAATCCGAGCCGTCACTGATGTGGGTTGTACGCTTGGGGTTAGTTGTTGGCCCCGCAGACGTCCCCGGATTTGCAATCTTCGCGTGTGACCTCATAGAGGACTTCCAGGGCGCCCGGGATGTCGTCGCCGTCGAAGTCCACGGCTTGGCATTGGTTACCAACACAATGACCGAAGCAGTTGTAGCCGTTTGCGTTTTGATCATCCTCGCAGCCGACCACTTCGACTGTGCAGCTCTTATCGTCATCGCCGCACACCGCGCCTTGGGGCAAACAGGCAGCCTTCTGGTTGCGACCGCTCACTCCGCCGCCGTCGCGCTCGTAGTTGTAGTCTGCGTTGCAGTTGGCGGTGTCAGCATTGCACTTGAGGGCTGGCGGATTTCCAGCGTCATAGATCGTGCCTTCCTTCACGCAGTAAGAGCCGGACAGCTGACCCTTTCCGTGGCCCAGATTGTCCACCAACTTCTCGCAAATAAACCCCGTACCGCACTCGCAGTAGCGCGCGTTTTTGTCTTCACCAGCGCAACGGCAGGAGCAGTACACCGCGTCTACGGCTTGTCGCTCCTGATACTGCTCGGGGACTTCAACATTGATGCGATCTTCCCATCGACTCCCGTCGCGTTCCGGCACCTGGCAGTTGAGAGCGTGTGCAGCTCCACCCGGCTGACAGTCAGCTGAGTTTCGCCGATCGAGCGGCCCCATGCACTCCGGGAATCGAGGATCGGTGGAACCGTCTTCGGCATAGACCGCTTTCTGTCCGTAGGGACAGGTCACACGCCCTGCGAAGTGATTCACCAAGCAGACGCGCGTCTGACATTGGAACGACTTGCTTTCAACGTTCACTTCGCTGTCGTCGAAGCCGCTGAACCCCGTGAGGTACTCGTCTTCGGGAACGCAGGGGTCACCCACACCGCTTCCGCCACAGTTTGAGCCGATGAAAGACAGGCCGGTCGCGGCAGCCAGCAAAAGATAAATACGCATTCGTTCGTTATCCTCGAATTTTCACGAACAGGCCAACGCCTGTCCACGCCTTGCTGGCAGAAACCTGACCCGAAAGTCAGACCAGTTACGGGCGGGCGTAAGCTAGCGAAGCTAGGTTAATTCCGTCAACGGCAAAATAAGGCGGGAACTTTCTTCGACTTCCGTTCCTCATAGAAGGTTGAAACGAATGTGGATTTTCGACCTTCCCCTATCCCTCGTCGGGCTCGACCAGTCCCTGCCGTTCCCCTACTGTCCCTCGGAGTTTCGGCTCCCGATTGCCCTCTCGTCGTCCCGAGGGAGAACTTCATGAAGTTTCAGTTGAAACGACGGGCCGAATTTGAACCCCTCTGGAGCGCGTACCCACCGCTTGACAATGGTTTCACCCTGCCCGTAACATCCCCGCCCGCTGCGGATTGGGTATCTGCACGGACTTATTGGATTTTTTGAGATTGGATTGTTTCAGTAACAGCGGAAACCGTCGCTCTTTGTGGAGCGCTCGGAGCATTTTCCATTGGTGGGACCGGCCGATGTCCGGTTTGCTCTCACGTACTGAAGTCACACTCACACCCTGCTCATTCACGAGGACACATGTTTCGTAAGCGCACCGCAAGTTTAGGCGTACTGGCCGTTTCCATTCTAGGCGCCGGACTACTCATCCCCACCCAAGCCTCTGCGCAGGTGATGGACATGGACGATGAGGGAGGAGTTGTCGATTTGGATGAGGGCGACGACGTCATCGATCTGGATGGCGGCGGAGGTGGCGTTGCTGCCACTGCGGGTACACCGACGGAAGGGATGACTCAGGCCAAGGCTGCCTTTGACGGCAAGCGTTGGGCTCAGGCTGCGCAGGGTTTTCATTCGGTCGTGAGTGGCGCGACAGGAGATGATGCCGGCAATGTTCAGTTGGCGGAGTTTTATCTCGCTCAGTCGCTGTACTTCCTCAAGTTTTATCAAGCGAGCTTTGATGGGTTCACGAAGATCGCAAGCAACCCTCAGCACCAGAAGTTTGCAGAAACGCTTTTGTGGCTGGCCAAGCTCGCCACGGATTTGCCGGAGCCCGCGGACATCATTTCGGCTGTCGGTAAGTACTCAGATGATCAGCTGAGCCGTTTCGACAACAAGGCGCAGCAGGCGCTGTACTGGAAGCTCAACTACCTACTTGGGCGGTACAACTACCGAGAGGGGAAGTTCGCCGACGCGATTCGCTTGTTTCAGCGCGTGAACGTGAACTCCGAGGACTACGTTCAGTCTCAGTTCTTCACGGGAGTGAGTTACATTCAGCTGAAGAAGGCTGTTGCGGCCGTCAAGGCGTTTCAGCGGGTTCAGCAGGCCGTTGACGAGGGCGCGGACGTTGAAGATGCAGACCGCATGCGCGATCTGGCCAATCTCTCGATGGCGCGCACGATGTACTCTTCTTCGATTCAGCTCGATCCCGAGACCAACGTTCCAGAGATTCGCGAAGACGCGCTGAGCGCGGCGGTGAAGTATTGGAACGAGGTGGACGAAGGCAGCGAATACTGGCTCGATGCGCACTTTGAAGCTGCCTGGGCTTACTACATGGCCGGTCAGTACACGCGAGCGCTCGGGAATATCCACACGCTCAAGTCTCCGTATTTCCCGCGCTCCTTTTACCCGGAAGCGGAGATTCTCAAGGCGATCGTCTACTTCTTCAACTGCGACTACGAAAAGGCGACGACGACGGTGGCTCGTTTCAACGTTTCGACCACGCCCAAGAAGGAGAAGCTCGAAGCGGTTCTGGAGAAGTACAAGGGCAAGGATCAAGAGGAAGCTTTCTACAAGTTTTTGATTCAAGTTCGTGAAGGCGAAGCCAACATCGACAAAGAGGTCGAGCCGCTCGTCGAAACAGCACTGAGCGACCGTCAACTCCTCCGCAACATCGGTTACGTGCAGTTCCTTGAAAAGGAGCAGAAGCACTTCGCGGGCTCACCTGCTGGATTTCAGCAGTCGAGCGTCGGGACCTATGTCGTGGAAAAGATCAGTGATGCTCGGGGACGGGGCGTGAAGAAGGCCGGCGAACTCGCGCGTAAGCGCTACGAGCGCTACGTCGCTGAAATGGGCGAGCATCTCAGAAACGGTGAAAAGATTCTGATCGACATCGTGGCAGCTCAGAGAAACTTGCTCGACCAGGCGATCAAGCAGGGTCAGGTGAGCGAAGTAGACGCGAAGATCTTCGGTGTGGTCAATCCGGATGATGAGCACTTCATTTGGCCGTTCAATGGGGAGTACTGGCGTGATGAACTTGGGTTCTATCGTCAGGAAGTACAGTCGGCTTGCGGGAGATAATCAGAGATGAATTTCAAGGTAACAGTGCTGGCCGCCGTGGGCCTCCTTCTTTCGACGAGCGCTCTCCTTCTTTCGACGAGCGCTCAAGGTGCGGAGCGCAGGATGAGTTCCGAATGCGTTTCGGAGGGTGCATACAAGACCATCAGCGCGTGTCCTGCCGGCGCAGTGAAGTCTGAGGGACATCGTCGAACAGGGACGGCCTTCAAGACCGCTCCTCCTCCTCGTACGGCCAACAAGAAGAAAGACTTGGGCCCAGGGGACGTTTCAGCCCTTGAGAATCTCGCGGAACGCGACACCCGAAAAGGGGCGCTTCAAAACCGCGCGCGTCAGCTTCTGATTCAAGAGATCACAAGTCTCGAGAGGCTCTACGCTCAAACTCCCAAGGGCACTTCGGACCATCAGCAGCTCATTTTGAGGCTTGCCGAGGCGTATGCTGAGCTTGAGCAGGCTTCGCTCCGCGACAAGATTCAGAAGGACATTCAGGTCCAAGACTGCAAGCGAAAGAAGTGTCCTGCTTCCGAGGTCACCAACATTCGCAAAGAGATCTCAAAGGCCAAGGCGATGGAGACGGCCTCTCGCGACAAGGCCATCTCGTACTACCAGCGCATGGCGGCTTGGTACAAGAAGTACTCCAAGATCGACGAGGTCTTGTACTACCTCGCCTACGAGTACGAGCAGAAGGGCGACATGAAGATGGCCCGGGACACCTACAAGGAGTTGGTGGCTACCGCCCCGAACTCACCTTACGTGCCCAGCGCTTATCTGGCCTTCGGCGAGTTGTTTTTCCAGGAAGCTACGGCTGATCCTACGAAGTGGCCCTTTGCCGAAGCCTTCTATCAGAAGGTGCTCGGGTACCCCGCTCCCAAGAATAAGCTCTGGGGCTACGCGGCGTACAAGCTCGGGTACGTTTATTGGAACCAAGGCATCTACGCCAAGGCACTTGAGCAGTTCAAGCAGGTGATTGAGTTCGGCAAGACTCACGCGGCCCTGCCCAACGCCGTTCAGCTAGCCAAGTCGGCTCGTCGGGACATCATTCCTGTCTACGCAGCTAGCCAGCAACCGGATCGCGCGTACAACTACTTCAAACCTTTGTCTGGAGACACGGGTGGTTCCGACGAAAAGACGATTGAGATGATGCGCGACCTTGGTCACGCCTATCTAGATACCGGTCACTATCCAGAGGCCATCGGCCTTTATCAGCAGCTCCTGGCTAAGGATAAGAGCAAGTATTGGTGCGGGTATCAGGGCGAGATCACTCGGGCCGTTCAGGCATCCAAGTCCGGTGACAAGGAAGCGATCGTTCGGGAACTGGACACTCAGCTCGCCGCCCGCAAGACGTTTTCTAGTATGAATGTACCGCCCGCGGAGAAGCTGGCGTGCGACAACGACACGGCAGGCCTCCTCTCGGAGACGGGCATGAGCTGGCATCTCGAGGCTGTGGGCACCGGTGGTGTTCGCGGTACCGGTGATGAGAAGACCATGGACCTGGCGGCAGACATTTACGCCCGAGTGGTCGATAACTTCACGGCGGAGCAATTCGCAAAGTTTGAGTTCCCACGCATCGTCAAGTCGGACTGGCCGACCATCTATAAGATCAAGTACGCGATGGCTGATCTTTTGTACTTCCGCCAGCGCTGGGAGAAGTGCGGTCCTGCCTTTGACGCTGTCGTCGAGGCAGATCCTAAGGGTCCGGATGCGGCCGAAGCGGCTTATGCGTCGGTCCTCTGTTACCAGAAAATGTACGATCAGATTCACAAGGGTGAGTCCGATCGTAAGGGACGAGGCCTAGGCCCCAAGGGCGCTTCAGAAGAAGACCGGGCCGGCAGCAAGGGTGAATGGGAGAAGTTCAAACCCAAGCCGATGACCGAAATGCAGGCCGGTATGGTTCAGGCGTTCAATCGATACGTCTGTTACATCACACCCAAGCCTGGCGACAAGGAAGCCCAGGAGAAGTTCGTCGAAGTGAAGTATGCGCGCGCGCGTACCTACTTTGAGGCTCAACATTGGGAAGAGGCGGCTCTTGGGTTCCGAGACATCGCGCTCAATCATTCGGACCACGACGCAGGCATCTTTGCGGCGCAGCTTTATCTCGAAGCTGTGAACGTTCTCGGCGCGAAGCGTGAACCCGCGGTTCCTCAGTGTTTTGACGATATGGCAGCGGACGTGCCGCAGTTCATCAAGAACTACTGCACCGGCGAAGACGCGGAGTTCAACAAGGAGCACTGCGAACTTCTGACCCGCATCGAGTTCGATGTGAAGCGTCTTTCGGCGCAGAAGCTGGTGGAGCTCGCGGACAGTCAGGCGGACAAAGGTGACTATCGTCAGGCCCTCGACAACTACAAGAAGGGCGGCGACGCTTACCTCGGCCTTTGGAAGGGGTATTGCGAAGGACCGATGAGCCAGGGCAAAAAGCCCAAGCAGTGCGAACAGGCGCATGAAATCGTCTACAACATGGCCCGCGCGTACCAAGCTGGGCGGCTTCTCGCTAAATCCATCACAGCCCGTAAGATCTTGCTCGACAAGAAATACGGGATGCAGGACACCGATCTCGCGCACAAGGCGATCTACGAAATCGGCGGGAACTATCAGGCCATCGCCATGTACCCCAATGCGGCTGAGTACTATGAACTCTACGCTGAGACGGTAAAGTACAAGGGCGACGACGCGGTTCAGGCGCTCTCCGATGCTGTGGTTCTTCGACTAGGCCTTGGTCAGGAGAAGCAAGCGCTCGACAACTCAGCTAAGTTCCGCAGCAAGTTTGGTGCCACAAAGCCCAAACAAGCCGCTCAGATCGGCTTTGCTATCGCCGCTCACTATGGAGACAAGGGCGAGTGGAATGAGGCCAGGCAGGCGCTAGCAGGTCAGATGATGACCCTGATCGATCGCGCAGCGACCCTCGACGTTCGGATGCAGGCACATACTTTGTTGGCTCGTGCTTACTCGAAGATGAAGACGGAGCCCTCGGCTCGGCGCGAATACGCGACGGTGGTGGGTCTCTGGAAAGACCCCGCCAAATCGGTCCAGAACATCCGCGATTCGGGTGGCGGAGATCGTGAAGTCGGCCGGGCTCTTGAGTCTGTCGGTGAAGCGCTCTTCTTCGCTGCTGAGCAGTCGAAGGTGAAGGTCGATGCCTTTGAGTTCCCTGTTTACAAGGGCAACAAAGATAAGGACGGCATCAGCAAGCACATCGGGACGAAGGTCAAGGACTGGTACACGAAGAAGAAGGTGATGATTACGGACGCTTCGATGGAGTACAAGAAAGTCATCGATCTTCAGCCTGTGCCGCCACCCCGTTGGGTCATCGCCGCCGGTTCCCAAGTGGGTGAAATGTGGGGCAAGTTCGTTGCTGACTTCCGTTCAGCTCCCATCCCCAAGGAATGGGAAAAGGACTTTGAGATCCGCACCGCTTACTACGGCGCTCTCGATGATGCGTCTGAGCCTTTCAAAGAGCAGGCCAAGGGAGCCTTCGTGATCTGTATCGGTTACTCTGCTCAGTATCAGTACTTCGACGAGTACAGCCGTACTTGCGAAGAGTGGTTGGCCGAGAACTACAAGAACGACTTCCACTTGATCGACGAGTTTCGCGGTTCACCCAACAAGGTGAACAATCCTCTCGATGAGCAGCCCAACCCGCTTGCTCTTGGTGGCGAGCCCTACGTTGCTGCTCCTGTGGTGACCGAAGAGGACAAGCAGAAAATGAAGGAAGACGCCGAAGCCAAGAAGGCTGAAGAAGGCAAGAAGTGAGTCGGGCTTCTAGGGAGAACAGGAAGATGAAGAACTTCAAGAATACCAAACTCACGAACCTCGCGGCTCTTGGCCTCCTTCTCTCCACCGTCGCTTGTGGCGGCGGTGGTGGTCCGGCAACGGCCAAGGACATCAAAGATCCGTCAGGACTGAAGAGTGCAGACGGTCAGGTGATCTCAAAGAAGGCTGCGGCCGACTACAAGGTGGCCCTGGAGCAGTTCACCAACCACGACAGGGCTGGGTCATGGACCCCGACCAGCTGCAAATCGGTGGCGGACCTCTTCCTGGGCGCTTCTGCGGAGCAAAAATCCGCCGGAGGAAGCCAGCTTCCCGAAGCGCTCTACAACGCAGGCCTCTCTTATCAGCGCTGCGGAGACGACGTTCAGGCGAAGGAGCAGTTTGCGGCTTCTTATCAGATGGACAAGGACTTTCACCGTCCGCGCGCTCAGCTCGCCCTCTATCAATACAAAGAATCAGGCAACATCGATCAGGCCATCAAAGAGCTGGATCAGATCATCCAAGACGCGAAGTTTCAAAACGTGGAGGGCCTCGTGGCTTTGGCGTCGCTTCAGATGCAGCGCGGCGGAAATTCTAGCGGCCCAGGCTGCAGCAACGATCTCGCCTGCGCTCAGTTGAACCTACAGCGCTCTCTTGCTCTCGATGACAGCTTCATGCCCGCCTTCAACCAGCTCGCGCTCTACTATCTCGAGCAGGCACGCGGCGGCTCAGGTCATGACCGGGGTGAGCTCGTCGTCGCAGGTAAGAAGAAGGCAAAGATCAACAAGCAGCGGCTCGACTTGGCGGCTCTTGTGGCCTCTCAAGCACAAAAGAAGAATCCGAACTACGCGCCCATCCACAACACGACGGGCCTGATCCTCGTCGAGCTGGAGAACTACAATATGGCGGTGAAAGCGTTCGGAAATGCGCGAAAGATCAATCCGAAGCTTTTTGAGGCCCAGATGAACTACGGGGCGGTGAACCTGTCCTTCCGTGGTTTTGGCGAAGCCGCCGACGCTTACCGCAAGGCCCTGGAGCTGAAGCCGAATACCTACGAAGCGCATTTGGGCTTGGCTCTTGCGCTGCGTGGCGCGATCTCGGACGCCAACTACGACAAGAATGTAGCAGAGGCTCAGAAGCACCTTGACGCAGCGAAGGCGCTTGAGCCCAAGCGTCCGGAAGCGTTCTACAACGAGGCCATCTTGGCTGAGGAGTACCGTGCGAAGCGGGCCACCTCGGACGAGGCAAAGATCGTGGAGTTCAAGAAAGCTGCCAAGCAGTATGAATCCTTCGTTTCCAATGCAGGTGGCAAGGAGGCGTTCAAGGACGCTGTGGCCGTTTCTAAGAGCCGCATCCAAGACATCAAAGACACCCTTCAGTTCATGGAGGACGGGATCCAGATGGCCAAGCAGCAGGCCGAGGATGACAAGCGGATGAAGGCCGAAGAGGAAGCCCGGAAGAAGGAAGAGGCTCAGCAGAAGAAGGATGAAGAGGCCCAGAAGAAGAAGGATGAGGCTGCAAAGGGCGGCGCCGCCACTCCTGCTCCCAAGGAGGGAGCCGCCAAGTAGCTGCAAGAAGGCCTGTTTTTTCGCGCCCTGGACTCGCCCTCGATCTGGCGGGGGCGCGGACCGCTTCGATAAGCACCTGGTTTGATGAGACAGCGGCGCCGGCGTGTTCGTGGTTGACTCCCACCCATGGAAAACGATACACTGGTACTGTAAAGCAAGCGAAAGTTTGAAGTGAGGATAAAATGAGCAATTTCAAGAAAATCGGAACGTCTGTCCTTGTTTCTGGACTCGTGTTTGCCTTCTCGTCTGTTGGGTTCGCTCAGACTGCGTTCGCTCAGGACGTGAAGGAATCGGGAGGCGGTGATGACGGCTACGGCTATGAGTTTGAGGATGATCCCTTGAACGCCGGTGGTTTTGGCCCCAACGATTCTCGGATCCGCGTACGCCGCGGTGCTCAGCGTTCCACGCTGATCAAACCCCGCACTCAGTTCATCACCGAATTGTTGAAGTCGGTGGAGAACCTTTGAAAAATTTAGCTGTCTAACTCAAGAGTCCAAAGAACCTGAACCTAACTGAGCTGCCGATTGGTGGGGCGACTTGATGGCGCCAGACACCAGCAGCCCTCGCAGATAAAGCATCATGTCAAAAGCGGTCCTCACATTCGCGCTCTACCAGGGCGATCAACTGCTCCGTCGGGAGACCCTCAGCCACGACATCATTAAGGTCGGCAAGGGACCCAAGAGCCAGCTTCAGGTGGATGATCCGCTTGCTTCTCAGATGCACGCCGTGATCGAAGTTGGGGGACCAGACGAAGTCACCCTGACTGATTTGGGCAATGAGCCCGTCACGCAGGTCAATGGAGCACCGGTCAACAAGTGCAGGCTCTCGGTGGGCGATCAGATGCTGATTGGCGGCACGAAGATTGTTCTTGAACGGGCCGAAGCCGCCGGTGCCGAGGCTCAACCAGCAGCAGCACCCGCCGTGTCGTCGAATCCGTTCGCAGCTGGCGGCGGTTCGAATCCGTTTGCGGCGGGTGGCGGTTCCAATCCATTTGCAGCCGCTGTGTCGTCGAATCCGTTCGCAGCTGGCGGCGGTTCGAATCCGTTTGCGGCGGGTGGCGGTTCGAACCCGTTTGGTGCAGCTTCTGCACACGGAAGTGTGCCGGACGATGCACCTCCTGGAACCTATACCTACAAGATGATCCAGAGCGGTCCGGATGTTTCTAGGGATGAAGTCGAGACGGCAAGCCCTGCGCTTGAGGTGACCATCTCCTGGGGTGGCAATGTACTGCACGTTTCACATTTGAGCCCTCCGCGTGACTTCATCATTGGAGAGCCGGCCGGGCCCAAGGACAAGACAGACTTCTTCATTCCCGCCGAGAAGCTTCCGGCGAGCAAGATGGCGATTGCGGTGGGTAGCCCTATGGGCGTAGCTGCAGTCCTTCCGCAAGGGGCGACCGGTACGGTCGAGATCGCTGGGCAGCCCAAGATGAGTCTGGATCAAGCGCGCGCCCAGGCGCAGCCTTCCGGTGCGGTGGCGGGAGCTCAGCAAATTGGACTCTCGACAGGCTCGCGAGCTCGAGTCGAGTTCAATGGTTTCGAGTTCACGATCGCTGCTGTCAATGCCGGAAAGCCCGTGGCTGCTGGCATGACGGGGATTGACTGGACTCCCATTGCCTACTTCGGTCTTTCGGCGGGGGCATTTGGTGCCTTCTTCCTCTCGCTCGCTTACTTTGTGCCTCCGATGGGCCTCAGCGATGAGAGCGGAATCGACAAGGATCGCCTTCTCCTTCTTCAGCAGTACCTCGATGCTGCTGCTGAGCGTGAGCAGGAAGAGGAGACAGAGGATGTCGTTGAGGATAACTCCGACAACAAGGAGGGTGGTACCGGAACACGCGCCAAGGGCGAAGAAGGTTCCATGGGTAAGGAAAGCAGCAAGGATACCAACAAGCGGTATGCTGTGAAGGGACCCCAGGATAATCCTGATCCGCACCTAGCTCGTATGGCGGCCCTCCGTGAAGCCAGGGATTTCGGCATGATCGGCCTCCTCAACGCCGGGGCTTCGGGTGACCCCAATGCTCCGACGGCTCCTTGGGGTCGCGAGACTTCTTCCGGCATGGATGACGTCAGCGCTCAGGGCAACATGTGGGGAGACGAAATCGGTGACGCATTTGGCGCTGGTGGTCTTGGTCTCTCTGGTATCGGCGAAGGCGGCGGTGGTCGCGGCGAAGGTATCGGCCTCGGAAACATCGGTACCCTCGGCCACGGTGCAGGTACAGGCACCGGTCAGGGTTTCGGCGCTGGGCATGGTCGTCTAGGTGGATCCCACAAGACCAAGACTCCGCAAGTTCGTATGGGTGCGACGAGCGTAAATGGACGCCTCCCGGCAGAAGTGATTCGTCGTATCGTGCGCCAGAACTTTGGTCGTTTTCGTATGTGCTACGAGCAGGGTCTTGGTCGTAACCCCAATCTTGAAGGGCGCGTCGGCGTTCGCTTCGTGATCGGCCGCGATGGCGCGGTGAGCAATGTGGGTAACGGAGGGTCGGACATTCCGGATTCAGCCGTGGTGAGTTGCGTGGTCAACGCCTTTTACGGTCTGAGCTTCCCTCAGCCGGAAGGTGGTATCGTTACCGTTACGTATCCGATCATGTTTAGCCCGAGCTGAGAACACGTCCGAAAACCTGCTGCGCGGCCTGCAGCAAGGAGACAGACGAGCTTCGCGTTTCAAATCGCGGGGCTCGACTGATTTTGTGCTCACTGATTTGTGGCCGGAGGGTGACCGGAGGTGCTCGGGTTTGTGGCCTGATTTTGTGGCCGGGTTTGTGGCTAGAGCTGTGCTCGGGGCGGCCCATTTCCAAGGCACTTTTCCTTTACTTCGCCCAGGCCCTCTGACTATTCTGTGAGCGGAATCGGGTCTGAGAAAGCCCCCGAGTGCCGAGATTTTCGTGAGCACCATCAGCGCCAAGCGGTGCTCCTGCTGCTTTTCAAGTTAGCCGTCTGTTCAACTTAGCCGTCTGTTCAACTCAACCGCCTGTTCAAGTTACCCGAAGGCCCAGAGTGCCTGAAAGTGAGTCCCCATGACCTCCTCAACGAAGTCGACGAAATTCAAGAACGTAGCACTCGCCGTGGGCATGACCTTCGGTCTTTCAATGATCGGATGTAGTCGCGATCACATCGAAGCGATCAACCTCTCCAACGAGGCGGATGCCTCGGTGAGCATCGATACCGCAGGTGCCATCCAAAAGTATGAACAGGCGCTTCAGCTCGATCCCACAAATCATCTGATCGTTTGGAAGCTCAGCAAAGCCTACGAGAAGAAGGAGGACTGGGACAAGATGGCGTCTACCTTGGCCAACGCGACGAAGTTGGCTCCAGAGTTTGCCAACTACTGGGAAAAGCGTGGTTTTGCTTTTACGAAACTTGCCGAGGGTGGAAATCCTGACGCTTGGGAAGAGGCGAAAGAGCCGCTCAAAAAGTGCGTCGAGGCGGACCCCAATCGCGCTTGGTGTTATCAGCTCCTCGGCGAAGCTCAGTGGTGGACCGACGACGTTCAGGGCGCACTCACCAGCTTCTCTCAAGCAGTCGAGCATGACCCGACGGTCCCGTACTTCTACGTGACGCTGGCAGAACTCTATCAGGTCCTTCGCCTCTATGACCAAGCAGCGGCAGTCCTAGACCAAGGTACCAAGAACATTCAACCGACCGAAGAGTCGCGAGTACATGTTTACAATATGTATCTGCTTACCTTTGGTGTGGCGCAGGTTTCTGGAGATCAGCCGAAGATGCTGGCAGCGGTGAAGCAGGCCTATGAGATCGGCGGAACGGATCATCCGGAGGCGAAGTTCTTCCTCGGAAGCACCTACGCAAAGATGGATCCGCCTCAGAAAGAGCAGGCGAAGCAAATGCTCGATTCATTCCAGAATACGGTATGCAAAGGCGAAAAGGCTAAACAGTTCAAGGCACAATGTGCTCAGGCCAACTCCTTTCTTCAGCAGCTGGGTTCCTGATCGTCGACAAGCAGATCTCAGGAACGCTGTCTGGAGCGTGGCATTGCGGGACGCGGACTCTTCCTCCGACGTCCCGCGGTGCATTTCTGAGGGCCCCTTGTGTGTGCGAGTGGTTTCCTGAAGACGAATGTAGGACAGAGAGTCTGGCTAGATGCACTCTAGACAGGCCGAGACGGCAGAGTCTACGAGTAGTGGAGGCTAGGTGATGACTGAGTTGGAACTATCAGAGTGCAAGAGCGCAGAGGATCATCGGGCCTACCGCGAGCAGCTTGAGTCTCAGTTGAACGAGGTTTCTGACCCCGACTTGCTGGCGGCGGTTCACGTGCGGCTGGGGCACCTCCTTCGGAGTCAGTTTTTGGAGGGAGTGACGGCCTTGAAGCACTTCCAAGAGGCTTACAAGCTGGATCCGAGTCGACTGGACGCGCTGGGAGTGGCGCGCGGCATCTATCGAGAGCTTGGAAGACTTCCGCTCGTTCAGAAACTCACCAACTTGGAGATCGCAGCCGTTGAGGACCTAGATCAAGCTTCCGAGTTGTATGCAGAGTTGGGTGATGCGCTCATCGATCTGGGTGACGTGGAGAATGCTGCGACTGCCTATGCAGAAGCGCTCAAGGGAGGTGCGGATGTCGTCGCCCGGCTTGAGGATGCGATGGTGTCGGTGGATGAATACACGGAGCGTGTGACGACTCTTTCGGGTGAAGCCGAGCTTGTCTCTCAAGCAGAAGCTGTGACGCTGCTCGCTCGCGCGGCCGCCATCGCTCGTCGATTTGATCCTGAGGAAGGCTCGCGTCTTCTGGCTAAGGCCTACCAAGCGGACCCCAGCAACGACCGAGTGGCCGCGCTCTTCGAGGGTTCTTTCGTTGAGGCAGAGCAGGCCGAAGAGCTCGTTGAGATCCAAAGAGCGCTCCAAGCGGCGCATCCGAATCCTGTGGGGCTCGCGGTGGTGTTCGGAACACGCTGGGCGCACCGGCACTTGCCCGAAGCTGCGGCTCCATTTCTAGCCCAGGTCGTCCGTTCTCGACCGGAGGAAACGGCTCCCATCACCTACCTTGCCACCCTTGCGGAGGCGGATCCCGAGTGGGCGGCAGAGCTGGTTTCTCTGACTCTTGAGGTGTGCTCCGAGGGTCCGGCGCGGGAAAGCCTCAGTTATCTGCTCGCGAGCGCCGGTCTGGTGGCTTTGCGAGACCTCAATAATATGCAGCAGGCGAGCGAGGTTTTCCAGCGCCTTAATGAAGTGGCCCCCGGTCACCCTGCTCTAAAAATCTTCCGCGAGCATGTGCCCGCGACCCCCCAACCAAGCAAAAATTCCGAGAGTATTCAGGAGTCAAATCAGATGGACGAAACGTCAAAAGATGCAGCCGAAGTTGAAGAAGCAAGCGAGGCCGCTGCTGACGACACTGAAGCGAGTGCTGCATCCGATGAGAGCAACAAGGCAAGCGCCAAGACCCAGCCTGGGGAGGAAGATCCTGCGCTCGTTGCCGAGTTGCGCGAGAAACTTGAAAAAGCGGAAAAGCGTCCTCACGAGTATGTGAAGGTTTTGTTGGAGCTGGGGGACGCGCTGGGTGATCCTGCGGAGAAGCTGGCAAAGTATCGGGAAGCGGCTGAACTCTTCTCTGGCAAAGGGAACGCTGCCGAGGCGGTGAAGGCATACGAGAAAGTTCTCGAAGTTGACCCAGGTGATGCCGATGCTCGCGGTTTCTTGAGGGATACCTACGAGAAGCGTCGCGAATGGGAAAAGCTCATCGATTTGATGAAGGTAGAGGCTCAAGCTCTGGATGGTGGTCCCGAGCGCGCAGAGGCCTACCGGGCCATCGCCGAACTTGCGACCGAGCGTATCAAAAAGCCCGAGATCTGTGTGGAGCTCTGGGACGTCGTCCTAGAAAACGACCCGCAGGATGCCGCTGCTCTTTCTGCCCTGGTGCAGCTGCATGAGCGAGGACGGAACTATGAAGCCCTGTGCGACGTTCTAGAGCGGGTCGTGGAGGTGACCTATGACGAAGCCGAGCGTGTCGAATATCTGACCAAGCTTGGACAGATCGCTGGCGATCGTCTCAAGGACGATGACCGCGCGGCGGAAGCGTATCGTCAACTGCTCACTCTCAAGCCGGATGACCGGCGCGCTCAGGAACAACTCAAAAAGCGATATGTGGCGCTGGGTCGCTGGGATGACTTGGAGACGTTCTTCAGTGAGGGCGGCAACTGGGATGAATTCATCCGTCTTCTTGAGAGCAACGAGAGCAAGGCCGAGACGGAAGAACAGCGACTGAGCATGCTCCATAAGGTGGCGGAGCTGTGGATCACACAAAAAGGGCAGCCGGATCGCGCTGCCCGCGCCCTTGAGAAAATCCTGACCATCGACGAAACCAACCTCGAGGCGGCAGAGCGCCTGATCCCCATTTACGAGGGGGCTGGCAATCCGAAGGGTCTCGTGAAGGCCATCGAAGTCAAACTCAGTCATGTGACTGAAGCGGGAGAACGCTTCAGTCTGCTCACTCAGGTCGCCGCTCTCTACGATGATAAACTGCGTGACAAGAAGAGCGCTCTTGCTCACTTGATGGAGGCGATTGGGCTCGACCCTTCCCAGACGGAAACGCTTGAGGCGGCAGAACAGGTCGCGGGCGCCGCCAAGGCTTGGGATGACCTGGTCACTGCTTATCAGGCTGCGGCGGAATCGACGTCGGACTCAGCGGCGCAGGTGGACTTGCGTCTGCGTACTGGCCGCATTTTGAGCCAGCAGCTTGGAAAGGTGGAGGAGGCGCTTGCGCAGTACCGCACCGTGTACGACGAGCATCCGGAGAATTCTCAGGCCCTGACGGCGCTGGAGGACCTCTATAAAAAGACCGAGGGTTGGCAAGAACTCCTGGAGGTTTATCGGAAGAAGCTACAGCTCGCGACGGAGCCTGAGGAGCGCAAGGCCACGCAATTCGGGATCGCCATGGTGCAGCGTGAGAAGATGGAGGACATCTCTGGCGCCATCGAGACCTACGAAGAGGTTCTGACCGAGGACAGTGATGACGTAGAGGCTCTTTCCGCTTTGGACGAACTCTATGAGGCGACCGAGGCGTGGGAGAAGCAGGCTGAGACTCTGACTGCCCGTGTCGAACGCGCTGACTCGGATGACGCTCTGGTGGAACTCAAGTTCCGGCTTGCACAGGTGCAAGAAACCAGGCTGGAGTCACCCGAAATAGCTCTGGAAAATTACCGGGAAGTGGTCGTGCTCAACATGGATCACGCGGGAGCCCGCAAGGCACTCGAAGCCCTTCTTTCGAATCCATCGCTCAAGGGCGATGCCGCCATCATCCTGGAGACGGTGTTCGAGGCACGCGAGGACTGGGAGAAACTCGTTGGAGTGCTTGAAGTACGCGCCAGCGTGGCGCAAAATGCCGAAGAAAAGGTCGATTTGCTCCGCAAGTTGGCAAATATTTCCGCGACCAGGCTGGGATCCGCAGCCGACGCCATCGGTGCGCAAGCGCGCGCGCTGCGCGCCGATCCGGCCAACGAGGACGCCCGGATTGAACTCGAAGAACTCGCAGAGCAGTCCGGAGCCTTGGACAAACTTGCGAAGATCTACGAAGAAATTGCCGAAGAAGCGACCGACGAGGCCCTCGCCCTTTCGTACTTCACACGCTTGATCCCGCTCTTGAAGAATGCTGATCGCTTTGAAGATCTTGTCGGGATCTATCGGAAGAAGATTGCTCTCAGCAGTGAGCCAGGTGAGGTCGAAAACTCCTATGCTGACATGGCCGAGGTGCTTGAAGTGCAGCTGGGGCGCCCGGAAGACGCGGTGGCCGCTTACGAGGAGATCCTCGAAGACCTACCGACAAGTCAGAGAGCGCTGTCGGCACTAGATCAGCTCTTCACCAAGCTAGAGAAATGGGAAGAACTCGCTGCCAATCTCGCAACGCAGCTCTCGCTGGCGGAAGAGGAGGGTCAGACGACGGCTCTTACGCTGCGACTAGCAAATCTCCGCGAGACCAAGATGGGACAGATCGAGTCTGCCATCGAGGGTTATCGTGAAGTGTTGGATGCGGACGCCAGTCAGGCGGATGCGCTTTCTGCCCTCGAGCGCCTTTCCGCAAACTCGGCCCATGAACTTGCCATCGCCGAGATCCTCGAGCCGCTGTACAGAAATTCGGGCGACTATCAGAAGCTCATCGGCGTGCACGAAGTCCAGGTGCGAAGGTCAGAAGATCCCAGCCGTAAGGTGGAGCTCTTAGAGGCCATTGCCTCCTTGCAAGAAGATGCTGCTGGCGATGTTGTCGCGGCCTTTGAGACGACGGCCCGTGCCCTTGCGGAAGAGCCGTCCAATGTCGCTACGCTGGACAACCTGCACCGACTCGCGTCGGTGACGGAACGGTTTGAGCAGCTCGGTCAGATTCTTGCGGCTGAGGCGGCAAGGATTGAGGACGACGCCGACTTAGCTGGGAGCTTGTTGATGTCCGCAGCTCGCGTCTACGAGGACAGCGTACAGAATCCGGACGCGGCCATTGAGCTGTACCGAAAGGTTCTTGAGGTAGACCCCCTTCAGCTCGACGCTGCCGTTGCGCTCCAGGGGCTCTACCAAGCGACGGAGCGGTTCGCCGAGATGTCCACCATCCTCCAGCGCAAAGCTTCGATGCTGGAAGATGTCGAGGCTCAGAAGCAGGCCCTCTATCAGGCAGCTCAGCTGGAGGAAGATGTCCTTGAGCGCCCCGACAATGCCATCGCCGCCTATGAGAAGGTGCTTGAGATCGATTCGGAGGATGCTCGCAGCGTCGATGCGTTGGTGAATCTTCTGCTTGGCCTCTCACGCTGGGAAGCGCTGCTCGGGGCTTACTCCAAGAAGGTGGATCTCGTCATCGATCCCGACGAGAAGAAGCAGGTTCTCTATGAAGTTGGCGCTGTCTACGAGCGTGAGCTCAGCAACGTCGCGAGCGCCATTGATACCTATCAGAGGATCTTGGAACTCGATCCGGATGACCTCACCGCTCTCGGGCGACTGGACGTTTTGTACCAGAGTGCGGAAAACTGGCCCGAACTTTTGAGCATCCTTACCCGGGAGGCAGAACTGACCGCGGATCCCGAGGAGTCGGTCAGCTTTCAGTATCGGGTTGCGACTTTGTATGAGGCACGCCTCGACGATGTGGAGCGCGCCGTCGACCTCTATCGTGAGCTTCTCGTGATTCAGCCCGATCACGCCCCTACGCTTGAGGCTTTGGAGAGATTGCAGCACTCGGACAGGGCTCCCTTGGCCGCCTCTGCGGTTCTTGAACAGATCTATGAGGCCGCGGCCGAGTCTGAAAAGCTCATCGGTGCTCTCGAAGTCCAGGTGAAGCACGCTGAAGATCAGTATGCCGCCGTAGAGATTCTGCAGCGCATTGCCGCGCTACAGGAGGAGAGTTTGGGTTCTGCCGAAGCAGCTTTCTCGACCTACAGTCGGGCTGTTACGCTCGATAGTCAGAACGCGGACGTCCTTGAGGCATTTGAGCGCCTTGCCCTGCTCACTGAGTCTTGGCAGGCCGCAGCAGAAATCTATGACGCGGAGCTCGAAGCAGCTCTCGAAGAGCCAGAGCGTCGAGTCGACCTCGGCCTACGCGCAGCACAGGTTTACGAAGTTCAGCTGGAAGACGTGGAGAAGGCGATCCTTCGTTATCGCACGGTTCTCGAAGCGGACGAACAGAACCGAAGCGCCCTCGTTGCGCTCGATCGACTCTTCACGCAAACGGAGCGCGCACCAGAGCTGGCCGGAATCCTGGCGCGTCTCGCCGAGGTGGGCGAGACACCGGAAGAGATTTTGGAGCTCAAGTACCGCCTCGGCCAAGTGCGTCAGGGGCAGCTGGGAGATTTGGCCGGCGCCATTGAAGCCTATCGTGAGGTGCTTTCTGCAGCTCCTGAGCATGAGGAGAGTTTGCTCGCCCTAGAGGCACTCTTTGAAGCAGAGGTCGAACAGATCCAGATCGGTGAGATCTTGGAGCCGATCTATCAGGCTGCGGCGGAATGGGAGAAGTTACTTGCTGTGCGCGAGGGCCAGCTCTCCAAACTGACGGAGAAGGAACTGCGCCTCGAAATGTACCACCGCATGGCGCAGGAGGCCGAAGAGAACCTCGTGGACGGTGAGCGTGCTTTCGCCATCTTCGTTCGTTGCTTGATGGAGGCTCCTCTCAATGAGCAGACGGTAGAGGAACTGCATCGCTTGGCTCCTTCGGTGGACGAGGGATGGGAGAAGGCGGCCAATGCCTACGCGGACGTGCTCGCGGCCGAAGGCTCAGGCCCGGAAGTGATCGCGCAGACCGGACAACGTCTGGCTAGAGTTTTCGAGGAGGAGTTGGCGGACATCACGAAGGCCGAGGAGACGTATCGTTTCGTCCTTTCGTCTGTTCCCACCGATCTCGTCACTCTGGAAAACTTGGATCGTATCTATACCTCTCTTGAACAGTGGGGAGATCTTGCCGCGGTCCTGGAGACCCGCGCACGTGCTGTCGAGGATGACTTCGACAAGGTCGAGCTCTTTCTTCGGCTGGGCCACACCTACGAGGATCAGCTGGCACCGGCTGGAGCCCAGTATGCAAGCCATGTGAGCTTGAAGACGGCGGCGGCCGACATCATCGAGGAGGCTGCCGAGGAGATGGCGGCTGCCGAGGAGCCGAGTGAGCCGTCTTTGGACGATCTATTTCCTGAGGCCCAAGCTGAAGAACTGGAAGAAGCCGAGGAGTTCTTGGAGGAGGAGGCCGCCTCGGTCACTTCTCTTGAGGACGACGACTCAGAAGACGTTGGAGCAGATGAATCTCTCGATGAGGGCCGTCCTTCCCTTGCTGACTTCAACCGGGACTATCTAGACAACGCGATTCGGGCATTCCGTGTCGTCTTTGACGACCTACAGAAGGACAACGAAGACGCGATCGAGTCGCTTGCGCGGCTCTATCGTCTCACCGAGCAGTGGCAGCAGCTGGACGTCGTCTATCAGCGGGAGCTTGCTAACGCGGCCGGAGATTCTGCTGAGGCGGACGTACGAGCCAAGAGGGCGCACCTCGCTGCGGATCGTTTGGGCAATGTGGACGGCGCTATCGAGGGCTGGAAGCGTGTTCTCGATTTGCGCGGAGAGGATCCAGAAGCTCTCCGCGCCTTGGCCTTCTTGTATGAGAGCCAGGAAAAGTGGAGCGAACTCACGGATGTGCTGGAGCGTCACTTTGACATCGCGGACACCGATGACGACCGAGTTCACGTTCTCACCATGCGGGCTCGCCTCTTCGATGAGCAGCTCAACCGTGATGACGAAGCTTTAGAAACCTATCAGCGTGTCCTCGACATTGATTTTTCAAATCCGACGGCCCTGCGCAAGATCGCTAGTATTTGGCGGCGCAGGAAAGACGACGAGCAGGTCGTTCAAGCTCTGGTTAATCTTGTCGAGCAAGGCTCAGCGACGATCCCCGCAGATGAGTTGGTCTCCAGTTTCCGCGAACTCGCGAAGCTCTATCAGGATACTCTCGGTCAGTCGTTTGACGCTGTAGACGCTTGGCGACGCCTGCTTGAGGTGGGTCCTGGAGACTTCGAGGCACTCGACCGCCTGGAAGGCCTGTACACGCCCGAGGAGCAGTGGTCGGAAGTGGTCGACGTGAAGATGCAGCGCGCGGCTGCCCTGACCGAGCCCGAAGAGCGAGTGCGGGAATACTTGGAGGTCACGGACCTGTGGAAGTCGCAGCTCCGTGAGTACGACAGATCTGTCGAAGCCTATGATCATATCCTTACGATTGATCCTCAGCACGAGCGTGCTTTCAAGGAACTGGAGAAACTTCACACTGCGGCCGGGCGCTGGGAGCCGTTGATTGAACTCTATCTCAATCGACTCGAGTACACCGAGGAGGTTTCTGGCCGGAGTGACCTGTTGCGCAGGGTTGCGCGCGTGTTCGACGAGCAGCTCGAAGACCAGAATCAAGCGTTTGATGCGCTTGTGACTGCGTTTGCCGATGACTACTTCGACGACGAAACTTCTGCCTATTTGGAGAAGATTTGTCAGTCCGTGAATCGATGGGGTGAACTCATCACCGCGGCCAACGGCTGGCTCCAGGAAGAGAAGGACAGGAAACGGAAGATCCAACTCAGCTTGAGGCTGGGTAAGTGGTACGGCGAAGACCTTGGTCGGCCCTCCGACGCCACGGCCTACTACCAGGCGGTGCTGGAGATTGATCCGCAGAACACCCGCGTCATGCGCCAGATGGCTGCCATCGAGCGGCTTGGCGGCAACTACGCCAAGGCAGGCCAGATGCTCAAGAAGGCCGAAGAAGTGGCTGTCGCTAACGACGACAGAAAGGCCATTCTGGGCGATCTCGGTGATCTCTTGTTCCGGCACATGGATCAGCCGGATCAGGCCATCCCGTACTACAAGCGGGCTCTCGAAGTGGACGGCGGGTACATGCCCGCGCTGACTTCTCTTGAGCGCATCTATGAGGACAAGGGCCAGATTCAGGAACTGGTCGAGGTCTTGACGCAGAAGGCAGGGTCGATTGATCGTCCCGAGGACGCCATCAGGCAGAAGCTGAGGCTGGGACAGCTCCTCGAAGAGCGTTTGAAGGATTCAGAACGCGCGGCCACGGCCTACCGGGAGGCGCTCGAGTTTGACGACTCGGAACTGGACGCTTTGCGGGGTCTGGAGCGCGTACTTCCGGCACTCGAAGAGTGGCAGGAGCTGATCAAGGTCCTTGAAAAGCAGCTCGAGGTCGTGGATGTGGAGCGGGATCGCGTTCAGCTCTTGGTGCGTCTCGCTCAGATTCAGGAGGAGCAGTTCCTCAAAGCGGATCTCGCGGCAGCCCGTCTGGAGCAGGCCCTTCAGATCGACCCGCTTCGCCTCGATGCTTACGTAGCCTTAGCCAGGTGTTACAGGCGTTTGAAGCAGTGGAACGATTTGGTTGGTACGTATCGCCGTCATTTGGAGGAGGCGTCGGATCGCGACACGAAACTGGAACTGTTTGCGCTGATTGGCTCCGTGTTCCGCGACGAAATCGGTGATCTCGATCAGGCCATCGACGCTTACCAGGAAGTCGTCGACGCGGACGAAACCAACATCGCGGCTCTCGACTCCTTGAGCAAACTCTTTGAAAAGCAGGGTGAAGCAGCTCGCGCCATCGAGATGATGACGCGCGTAGCCGAGCTGACTGCGGACGGGGCCCAGCAGGTGGACATGTACTACCGGATCGGTCGCGCCATGGAGGAGAAGCTCAGCGACCGGTTTGGCGCTCGCGAAAAGTTCGAGATGGCGCTGGATCTCGATCCGACGCACATTCAGTCCATCACTGCGCTGAGGACGATCGCCGTCGACGAAGCGGACTGGGACGGAGCGTGCAAGTACCTCGAACAAGAGCAAGGACAGACGGAGTCTGCGCGCATGCGGGCACGCCTGCTCGTGGAGCTCGGCAAGATCCGCGATGAGATGCTGGGGGAGCACGAAGCCGCGATCTCCGCCTACGAGCAAGCCATCGAACTGGACGCGGAATGCGAAGAAGCTGCCATGCCCTTGGTCAAGGAGTACGGAGATCAGGAGAAGTGGGCCGCTGCGGCTCCTCTGGCTGAAATGCTCGTGCGCCGGTCCAAGAACCGTGAGAAGAACGAGCAGCAGCAGCTTCAGAAGCAACTCGGCCTTGTGATGAGCAAGGTGGGCAACTTTGAGAAGGCGCTCGGCGCCTACCAAGCGGCCCATCAACTCGATCTGACCGACAGTGAAACGATTCGCGGTGTTGCAGATTCTGCCTTCAGCCTCGAAGACTGGCCGACGGCCCTCACCAACTATCAGAAGGTGTTGACGTCTCTCGGTGAAGAAGAAGTCGAAGCGAGGACGGACGTGTACTTCCGTCTCGGCGAGATCAAGAGGGCCCAGGGCCAGGACAAGCAGGCGATCAACAACTACGAGAAGGCGCTCGCTTTGGACGGGGAGCACCGTCCTTCCCTAGGAGCTCTTGTGACGGCCTATACCAAGGCGGGTGACTTCAAACAGGTCACTGAATACAAGCGCCAGATCCTTGATTCGATCTTCGAGGGTGAGGAACGTTTCGCCCTCTTGATGGAAATTGGCGACATTTGGGCGGATCAGGTGAAAGACCCGCTGAAGGCGCTCGAAGCCTACGAGGAGGCGCGCGACCTGAAACCGCAGGACCATGTGATGCTGCACAAGATGCTACAGAACTATCAGGCCGCGGAAGAATGGCAGAAGATGATCGACATCCTCGATGCCATCAATGACCTAGAAGAGCGCCCCAAACTCAAAGCGAAGTTCCTCTACACGCAGGCGCAAATTTATCGCGACAAGCTGGAGGATCTGGACCGAGCCGTAGAGTTGTTCAACGACGCTCTCGATCTCAATCCAGACTACCTGGAAGCCTTCGAGCGCATCAACAAGGTGCTTACGGAGCAACGCAACTGGAGACAGCTTGAGCGCTCGTACCGCAAGATGCTTCACCGCATCGCAGGCAAGGGTAACAACGAGCTTGAGCACAACCTCTGGCATCAGTTGGGTCTCATCTATCGTGACCGTACGGCACAGACGACGGAGGCCATCGAGGCGTTCCGCATGTCGGCGAGTCTTGTCGCCGAAGCTCCGGTGCAGCGTCAGATCCTGGCCGAGCTCTATGAGTCGACCGAGGATTGGGGCGAGGCCATCAAGGAGCAGCGTCGCATTCTTCTTTCAGATCCCCTCGCGGTGGAGCCGTACCAGGCGCTGTATCGTTTACAACTCCACAAACAGGCTTACGATGATGCCTGGTGTGTGGCGTCTGCGATCTCCTTCATGGGTCGCGCTGATGCCGAGACGGAGCGATTTTTCCAGGACTATCGCCCGCAGGGCATGTTGCCCGTGACGGGGCGTCTGGGGAATGAGCATTGGCTCAAGGCCTTGGTGCATCCCGACGAAAACCTTCACATTTCGAAGATTTTTGAAATGATCGCGCCTGCCGCGCTGCAAGCGAAGCTCGCGTTGCTCAGGAGTCAGAAGAAGTTTGTTCCTCCACCGGAGCAGTTCAGGCAGGATCCCGCGACGTCCACGGTGACGTTTGCGAAGACCTTCGGCTGGGCAGCGCAGGTACTTGGGGTCAGTCCGCCGGTCCTTTACGTCAGAAATGACGTGCCTGGGTATCTGCAGGCCGTCCCCAACGACCCGCCGTCGTCTGTCGCCGGACAGACGGTTCTGAGCGGCTTTCAGCCTCAGGAACTCACGTTCATCTGCGGCAAGCATTTGTCGATGTACCGCCCGGAGCATTACTTGCAGGTGCTGTTCCCGACTCGTGATGAGTTGACGATCATGTTGTTCGCTGGCGTCCTGATGGCCGCCCCCGGTCAGCCCATGCCCCCGGGACAGGAACCCTCGATTCGACAGGCCGCACAGCAGCTCGTTCAGTACATGCAGCCCGCCCAGATGGAGGGTCTGAAGATTGTGGTCAAGCAGTTCTTAGCGGCGGGAGCAAAGGCAAACGTCAAGCGCTGGAACCAGGCAGTCGAATTGACTGCTTGCCGCGCAGGATTGCTCCTATGTGGAGATCTCGAAATCGCGAAAAAGATCATCGCCCAAGAAGGGACGACGATCGGTGGACTCACCCCGCAGGACAAGCTGAAGGATCTGCTGTTCTTCGCGGTGAGCGTTGAGTACTGCGCCCTGAGGAAAGCTCTCGGCGTAGCGATTCAGACCTGACGACTCGCGCCCGCGCTTTTGGGCGCGCGGGAGCGCTGCTCCCTCAAAAACTAAGGCCGTCTTCCAGGAAAATCGAGGAGGAATCGCAGGCCCAAAGTGAACACCCACGCCGAGCCGTGGGGAGACTCGCCTGGCGGGACTTGGATCATCCGCGTGCCGTTGAAGGCTAAAAGGGGGCCTAGGCCGAAGTGGGGCGTGGCCATCCAGTTAGCCCCGAAGGCCAGGCGCATGAATTCAAAACCGCTGTAGGTATTCTCTTGCTCCGCCGCCGTCACCGCTACACTCCGAAACCCCATCCCATAGCTCGCCCAGGGATCAAACCTCAGACCCTGGACCAAGTGATACTCGCTCCGGATCCCGGCGGCGAAAGTCGTGGCTCCACAGCGAGGACAGCCATGTGTATCCGAGAGAACTCCGTACTCCCCGTAGGCTCCGATGAGCACATGGCGATTGATGCCCACGCCTAAATCGCCCACAAACCCATACCCCACGCCCGCGGTGTTTCCGAAGCGAAGGGTCTCCGACAGGGAACCAAAGGGAGCCAAGAACGTACCGGTGACCCCCAGCTGAAGGTGCCCCCCGACGGCATCCCTTTTATAAGGGACCAGGTCCGGGGCTTGTTCTGGAGTCTCGGACTCGGCGCCGAGAGCGGTTCCGGACAGGGTCCCCAAGAGGAGGGACGATGCGAGCGCTCGCTTCATGGGCCCCGAGTTACCACAAAATTCGTCGCAACGAGCTGGATCTGCGGCCGAACTAGCATTCATGGCCGATTCCCACCCGGATTTTACCCTGGAACTTCCCCTCCTTGCCTCGCCCCGCATCTGGCGACTCAGTGTGCTTTATGCCGGAAAGGAGCGTGTCCGTACGCTCCGTCTGGGCGAGTCGATCATACTTGGGAGCAGTGATGCGGCAGATGTTTCCCTGACGGATCCGACGGTGAGCGCCCGCCACTGCGAGGTGCGAGCCACTCAGGAGGGGCTCAGCGTGAAAGATCTCGGGAGTAAGAATGGCGTGTATTTTGGGAGCGGAAAGAGCGCACGGGCCATGCTTTTGGGGCCGAGGTGTAGCTTCAGTTTGGGCCGGACGACTGTGGAGGCGGTGGACCGGAACGAGTCATCGAGAACGGCGAGCCTTGGGCTCATCGGAACGTCGAGCGCCATGGATTGCGTGCGGGAAAAGATTCGTCGCTTCGCGCCCCTTCGGGCTCCCGTTCTGATCACGGGTGAGTCCGGTACGGGCAAAGACCTGGTGGCTCAAGCTCTCCATGACTGTTCTGGGCGTTCTGGGCGCTACTTTCCGCTGAATGTGGCCGCTCTTGCGGACGGCCTTCTCGATGCTGAATTGTTTGGCCACGAGCGGGGCGCTTTCACCGGGGCTGTTCAGCAACGCACCGGACTTTTCGAAGCGGCGAAGGACGGCACGCTCTTTCTCGATGAAGTCGCAGAAATGAGCTTGAGCGGGCAAGCCAAGCTGCTGCGTGTCGTCGAGGACGGCCATGTTCGGGCCCTGGGTGCGGAGAGTTCGAGAAAGATCAGTGTGCGACTCGTCTCCGCCACCTGTATGTCGCTCAGTGACAAGATCGCAGACGGAACTTTCCGTCACGACCTCTTTCATCGACTCTCGCCGTTGACGATCGAGCTTCCGGCCCTCAGAAAGAGGACGGAGGACATTCCTCTTCTCGTGAACTTCTACTTGAGCCGTTTGAACCGTGAGTTTGGAGAGAAACGACTTCCCCCTGGCGGCATGGATCTCTTGAAGCGGGCCGAGTGGCCTGGAAACGTCCGTCAGCTCTTCGGGGTTCTTTATCGGGCGGCTGCCCTAGCCACAGGGGATACCCTTTCGCCAGGCCACCTAGAGGTAGAGTCACCTTTCCGTGCTGGCCCCAAACTGGTTTCAGAAAGCGCCGAAGAGCTGCTCAAGACCCACGGTAGTATCAGTGCAGCGGCGCGGGCGGCGGGGGTGCCCAGAACCACGTTTCGGTCCATTCTTGAGCGCAAAAAGCAGCGCGTTCCTTCTTCTTGAAAGTGGGGTAAATACGGAGTCAGTGCTTCCCCGGATCTCAAGCGCGCTCTCACTCGCCCTTCTCCTCTTGAGTCTTGGGTGTGGGCCAGAAACCGAGCGAAAAGCCGTCCCCAAGCAGGATCCGCTTTCAACCCTTCTTTCGCCCCCGCCTGATTCGAGCCGAGTGCTCCTCGTATCAGCCGCGGACAGCCTGGCGGTACGGGCAGACAAGGCTGAGGGGGAGGCTGCGGCTGAGCTTTTCGCAGAGGCCGCTGAGCTGCGTGAGAAGAGCTATCGAGCCTACGGCAAGAAGGTCGATGCGATGGAGGCCCTGGAGCTCTGGAGTGACGCTGAGCAGGCCTCCTCCAAGGGGGCGTGTCGTCTTGGGACCAGGCTCGTTGCTCTGCGAGGTGAACTGGGTCAAGAGCCGGCAAAGCAGTATCAAGATTATTATCTACTGCGCGAGAGATACACGGACGGCGACTGCAAAAATCGTATCGGTCGTGCTCTCACGGTTCTGAAGAACTTTGAACCGAGCCCGGATGTGCTGCGGGAGCTGCGAGAGAGCGCTTCGCACACGAGTGTGACGTCGGGCAACGTGAGCACATCGGGGGCTCACAGCGATGCCGTGCACGAAGTAGTGGTCCCAGAGGTGCTACGCGCGTCCCTCGACCATCCGACCACCATCACCAAGATTGAACCGTTTGGGGCCGAGCAAACGGCGCGCGTCGTCGTTCACGTGACTCATCCGACGAAGTTCCAGATGGGCCTCTTGGAAGCGAGTGGGGGATACGGGCCGCGACTCTTCGTCGACATCGAGCATGCGGACTTCAAGGTGCCGGCCGTCATTGAATCAAGCGGTCTTCTCAAGCGCGTCCGGCTCGGGAAGAAGGACAAGGGGACGAGGGTCGTCCTCGACCTGGAAAAACCTGTGCACCCGCGGGTGTTCTACCTTCCGGAACCGTTCCGCCTCATCATCGATGTGAGCTACGCGCCGCTCTCCGAAAGGGCCAATCCTCGACAAATCCGCCGGGTGGTGCTGGATCCGGGGCATGGCGGACATGATCCAGGGGCCGTTGGCCCCAATGGCCTCCGAGAAAAGGATGTTGCCCTCGACATCGCTCATCGTGCTGCCCCTTTGCTCGCCCGGGAAGTGGGGGTCTCTACGCTGTTGACCCGTGATGTGGACGCCTTTGTTCCGCTGGACGAAAGAGCCGCCAGAGCAAACGCCTTTCACGCAGATCTCTTCATTTCTATTCATCTCAATTCAAGCGAGGACTCGTCTTCGAAGGGTGTGATGACGTTTGTCCTTGATACTTCACGAGACGCTGCGGCTTCGAAGATCGCCGCTAGGGAGAACTCATCGACGGAGGCTGCGGCTGCGGAGTTGGCCAACTCGCTCAGTCGTATCGAAAGTGCCGACCGTCGCGCCGCCTCAGAAACTTTCGCCAAGCTCCTTCAGCGGGCGGCCGGCGCGTCTCTGCGACAGAATTACTCGGGGGTGGAGGATCAGGGGGTCAGGCGGGCGGGATTTTATGTGCTCGCGGGCGCCGCGATGCCGGCCGTTCTCTTTGAGGGGTCCTTCATTTCAAATCCCATTGAGTCGCAGCGACTCAATAGTGAGGCTTACCGCCAGAGATTGGCGGACGCAGTTGTGAACGCCGTGCGCGCCTACCGCGAGGGCCTGTGAAACCCCACAAATTTAGCCAGAACGGGAACTTGGCGGATCAGATTTGACTAGCCGGTGCGCCGTACTTAAGTTGAAGGTCTCCCCCGGGGGAGGACCATTTTCGCCCGGACCGCCCCAGCCGGTCTCTGTATTTTGAGGTCCACTCTGTATTCGAGGGCCAACTCTGTATTCGAGGGCCAATAAGCGATGAACAAAGCCCAACTCAAGAAGTTCAAAGATCTCCTGGAAGGTAAAAAGGAGGACATCCTGGCGCGAGCCAAGCAGACGCTCTCCGAGGACATGACCCTCGATCAGGATGACCTGCCTGATGAGATGGATCTGGCTTCGAGTGAGTACTTGCAGTCGTTTACGTTCCGCCTGCGCGGTCGTGAGAAGGTCTTCTTGGACAAGATTCAGAAGGCGCTCGATCGTATCGATGACGGTACCTTTGGCACCTGCGACGAATGCGATGAGCCCATCACCATCAAGCGCCTGGAAGCGCGTCCCGAGACCACCCTTTGCATTCGCTGCAAAGAGGACCAGGAACGGGTCGAACGAGATTTTAGCTGATAGCGCCCGGTTTCTCTGCGCCGTTTGACGCGCGTTCCTTCTCGCATTTTGCGAGGTGTCTTCCTTCGTCGGCGCTGCTCATGATGCGCCTTTTGGCGCCTGACCGTGCTGGCGCGTTCGGTCCGGAGTCGACAGGGGTTCTTCGGTGCTCAAGGCTTCGAGCGAGAGGCCGTCTTTTTAGTGGTTTTTTTAGGCAGCTTACGCTCGGCGGGCGACTTTTTGCGGGCGCCGCCGCTGGCGATGGATTTGGTAGCGGGGGGGGTTACCTCGACAGAGGTCGGAGGAAGTGGGCGTTGAGAGTCGATCCGTCGCCGCTCGGCCAGACTTTCAAGAACCTCCTTTAAGGCTACTCCTGTGTGGCTCCCTGCGACCTTGGCTACGTCCTCAGGAGTGCCCTCTGCGACGATGATTCCGCCGCCGCTTCCTCCCTCAGGTCCCATGTCGATCACCCAGTCGGCGCAGGCGACGAGTTCCAAGTTGTGCTCGATGATGATGATGGAATTTCCGGCTTCTCGCAGATCCAGGAGCGCCTGAGTCAGGTGCTCGATGTCGGAGAAGTGAAGGCCCGTTGTCGGCTCGTCCAGCACGTAGAGGGTGCTCCCGGTCGCTCGTCGGCTCAGTTCCAGGGCAAGCTTGACCCGCTGTGCTTCACCGCCACTCAGAGTGGTCGCCGGCTGTCCGAGCTTGACGTAGCCGAGCCCCACCTGATTCAGAGTGCGGAGCTTCTCGGCGATCTTGGGGATGGGTTCAAGGATTTCAAGGGCGTCCTCAACCGTCATGTCGAGCACTTCCGCGACCGAGAAACCGCGGTACTTGATTTCCAGGGTTTCGCGGTTGTAGCGGGTGCCCGAGCAAGCGTCGCAGTTCACGTACACGTCGGGAAGGAAGTGCATCTCGACCCGCAAGACGCCGTCACCCTGGCAGGCCTCACAGCGACCGCCTTTCACGTTGAACGAGAAGCGTCCTGGCTTGTATCCGCGGGCGCGGGCGTCGGGAAGGCTGGAGAAAACCTCGCGCAAGTCTGAAAAGATGCCTGTGTAGGTCGCGGGGTTCGAGCGCGGGGTACGCCCGATGGGCGCTTGATCGATGCTGATCACCTTGTCGATTTGATCGAGGCCCTCGATGCTGTCGCAGGGGCCGATCCAGCCACTTGCCCCGTAGAGCTTGTTGCGAGCGGCGGCGAGCAGGGTATCCACGATGAGGCTGCTCTTGCCGGACCCGCTCACTCCTGTCACAGCGGTCAAGACCCCCAGGGGGACTGTCAGGTTGACTTCCTTGAGGTTGTGAGCGCGAGCCCCGGTGACCTTCACCGCCCGGCGGGAGGAGACCTTCTTTCTCTTGGGTAAGGGCAGGTGCTTTTCATAGGAAAGGTACGGGCCGGTGACCGAGAGAGGGTTTGAAATCAGCTCCAGCGGCGTGCCCTGTGCGACAATCTCACCTCCGTGGACGCCCGCCTTCGGGCCCATATCCACCACATGGTCGGCGGCCATGATGGCGTCGCGATCATGCTCGACGACGAGGACGCTGTTTCCCTTGTCGACCAGCCGACGGACCGCCTCCAAGAGCCGGCGGTTGTCCCGAGCGTGCAGTCCTACGGAAGGTTCATCGAGTACGTACAGGACGCCTACGAGGGAAGCGCCGATCTGAGTCGCTAGGCGAATTCTCTGACCCTCGCCGCCGGAGAGGGTCGCCGCAGCACGGTCGAGTGAGAGGTATCCGAGGCCAACGTCAATGAGAAATCCAAGGCGGTCGGTGACGGCAGGGATCAGCGGAGCGGCGACAGCAGACTCTCTGCGAGAGAGCGCGTCGCTCTGTCCTATCTCCTTGAGGACCGTCCGCAGCTCTTGCAGGGGCATGCGACAGAGGTGCCCGATATTGTATGGCCCCAGAAGAACGCTGAGCGCCTCCTTCCTGAGGCGGGTTCCATCACAGGCTTCGCAAGGTTGAGCGGAGGTAAAGCGAGAGAGTTCATCGACGCCAATGGCGCCTTCCTCGAAGTCCTCTCCTTCAAGCCCCATCTCCGTCTCAAGCATTTCGAGAAGGCGAGGAATGATGCCGTCGTACTTTTTTTCGTCCCCGTACAAGATCGCATCCCGCTTGGCCTTAGGGAGCGTCTCCCATGGCTTGTCGGGATCGATGCGGAAGATCTTGCAGACCCGGTTGACTTCGGATGCGTTCGCTTCTGAGCCGCGACGCCCGAAGGCGGCGACGGCCCCTTCCCGAAGACTGCGCGAAGGATTCGGGACGACGCGCAGCGGGTCGATCGAGGCCTTCCTTCCGAGCCCGTTGCATTCAGGGCAAGAGCCGTGGGGGCTATTGAAGGAGAAGAGGCGTGGTTCAAGGGGCGGGAGGGTGAGTCCGTGTTCCCACGAGACCAAACGCTCGCTGAGGACGGTCGGTTCCTTCCCGTCCATCAGGTCCAAAAGAACGGTTCCGTCTCCTAACTTGAGCGCTAGCTCAACGGAGTCGGTGACGCGCCCCTTGATGTCTTCTCGGATGACCACCCGATCGACCACAAGATCAAGGTCGTGGGGTACGTCTTCATCGATATAGATTTCCTCTCCAAGATCGAAGTTATTGCCGTCGAGACGCGCGCGGACAAATCCTTCCCTTCGTAGGCGAGTCAGCTGATGTTCAAGGTTACCGATCTCTCCCCGCACCATCCTGGCAAGGATGACCACACGGCTGTCCTCTTCGCGCTTGAGGATGAAGTCGACGATCTCCTGAACAGTGTACGCCCGAAGAACCTTGCCGGAGATGGGGCAGTGTGGAGTGCCCACGCGAGAAAAAAGGAGCCGAAGGTAGTCTGCGATCTCCGTGACCGTTCCTACCGTTGAGCGGGGACTCTTACCGAGAGCCTTTTGCTCGATGGCGATGGCGGGGCTGAGCCCTTCAATTCCTCCTACGTCTGGTTTGGGGAGCTGATCCAAAAACTGACGAGCGTAGGCCGACAGTGATTCAACGTAGCGCCTCTGACCTTCGGCGTAGATCGTGTCGAACGCGAGTGACGACTTTCCCGAGCCACTCGGGCCAGTGATGACGACCAGCTTGTTCCGGGGAAGAGCAACGCTGATATTCTTGAGATTGTGCTGTCTCGCCTCTGTGACGACCAAGCTATCCATGGGCGACAGGGCCTAGCATTTTTGACCCGGGGGCCCCAGGGGACAAAGGGCCCGTACAAAGAGCGGGATCGGTCTTGTTTCAGCCTCATCGGAGCGCCAGGCGCTAGTTGCCGCGCCCTCCGTCATCGGGTAGCGTCCCGACCCGGCCAAGTCCCCCGGGCCTATAGCTCAATTGGTTAGAGTCCCCGGCTCATAACCGGGTTGTTCCTGGTTCGACCCCAGGTGGGCCCACTACCAAAATCCGAGTTCAGAGTGAGTATTCAAACAAGCATAGCCACCCTCAAAACCCTCCAAGTAGTCGACGCGAGAATCGGACAGTTGAAGACCGAACTCGAATCGGAGAGGGCGAACATGGATGAAAAGTCTGAGCGCCACGTGGAGTTGGTCACTCGGATTGCCAACCTCGAAAGCATCATCGAGAAGATGGAGGGAACCAAGAACGAACTTCATCAAGAGCAGCGCCAGCTGACGATTCAGGTGGATAAGTCCCGCGAGAAAATGGCTCGCTGCCGCAATGAAAAAGAAGCGAACGCCGTGCAGCGAGAGCTAGAAGAAATCAGGCGCTTGACCCGGGATCGGGACTTCGAGATTCAGAAGTTGAGTGGTCTTATCGATGATGCGCGGGCCGACCTTGCCAAAATCGAGGGCGAGCGCCAGGAGATTGCTTCCCAGATTGACGAAACGCAGGGAGAGGCCTCCAAAAAGGTCCATGATATCGAAAATACTCTTGCTGAGCAGGTGAATAAGCGCACCAAGGCTCTGGAAGGGTTGGCTCCACAACTTCGCCGCCGCTATGAAGTGGTGGTTGCCAAGCGAGGCATCGGGGCCGCCGCGGTCAAGAAGGGGTCGTGCAGTACGTGCCACATCGAGCTTTCACCCATGCAGTATCAGGAGATCATGCGTCTTCAGGAACTCTCCGAGTGTCCGAGCTGTCACTGCATTCTCTACTACGAGGTGGAAAGTGATGAGCCGACAAGTCAGTCTGATGACGCCTCTCAGGCTGCGGAGAACTAGCGGGAATTCGAGATGAAGGCCTGTCCAAAGTGCGGTCGTCTCTACCCCGAAGAGGCCGGGTTTTGCCCCGTGGATGGTGGGGCCTTAAGCAGCGCCACTCAGGTCCCCATCGCGCTGGTCGATGGAGACAAGAGAGTCGGTCAGCTGCTCAATGAGCGCTACCAGATCCGTCGCGTTGTCGCTGACGGCGGCATGGGTAGGGTCTATGAGGCGCTCGACTTGGTCGAGCGCAGGAACGTTGCAGTCAAGATCCTGCACGGCGACGTTGCCCGCGATCCTGTTCAGGTAGAACGCTTCAAGCGCGAGTTTGAAGTGAGCAATCTCCTCCCCCATGAGTACATCGCGGAGGTGGTCGAGTTTTCTGAATTGAAGGACGGATCCTACGCCCTGGTCATGGAATTTCTTTTCGGTGAAGAACTCAGCCATGCCCTTGAGCGTGAGAAGTTTCTTCACCCTGGTCGCATCGTGCGCATGATCAGCCAGGTAGCGCTCGGACTCGACCAAGCGCATGAAAAGAAGCTCGTCCACCGGGATTTGAAGCCGGACAACATCTTTTTGTGCCAAACCCCCGAGGGGGACATCATCAAGGTGCTCGACTTCGGCTCGGTCAAGGACAAGACCGCAGGCGCCAAGAAGCTGACGGTCATGGGGACCACCATCGGATCGCCTTTCTACATGTCGCCCGAACAGGCGCAGGGCCTCGACACGCTCGATCATCGCGCCGACGTGTGGGCGCTGGGAGGCATTCTCTTCGAATGCATGGCGGGAAAGGTGCCCTTTTATGGGGTCAACGGTCCTCAAATCCTTCTCAGCATTCTCACGAAAGAGGCCCCCAATGTGAGCGAGGTGGAGGGCGTCAAGTACCCGGTACCCCCAGGTGTGGACGTCGTGCTTCAAAAAGCGTTCAAGAAGACCGCCTCCCTGCGTCATGAGAGCGTCGGCGCTTTGGCGGACGCGATCGGGCACGCCTATGGATTGAAAGGCAATCACATCAAGTGGGCCACGACACCAGAGAGTGAGCTGACTCAGGCCATTGATGGTCAGATGCAGCAGCTGCTCAGCGCACCTCGTCAGGAGGTCAAGCGCACTGTGCAGGACGACTTTTTTGGTGAAGGGGATTCACTCGGTGAGGTAGAACCTCCGCCGCCCTCTCAGGATGCGATGGCTCAGGCGATGCGCGCTGCTTCTGGGAACCGCGCTGCCTCCGGGGAGAGAGATGAAAAGGGCAGTGACGCTCTCGACGAGGATTCCTTCGGGGTGCCCGGTCTCAGTGAAAAGCAAGGGTTGCCGCTGTGGGTTTGGGCCGCGGGGGTGGTGTTGCTCGGCGTCCTCATCGTCCTCTTGGCCACGTAAATAGAGGGATATTTTCTTCTTTTCCTGTCCACGGGAAACCGGGCCCCAGCCCGAACGTAAACCAGGGCATGCCCCCCTCCTCTAGTTCGTGGTATTTCAGGCCTATGGAAGCATCCACCTTGGTCCACCACATGAAGCTGCGGGTTTGTGGCTCTTCAAGTGCGTGTGCAGTTGTCTCCCTCTTTCTCATTTTCGCCGTCGGCTGTGACGAGCCCAAAGCTGAAGCAGCCGCAGAACGCCCCGCTGAGCAGGTAGGAGAAACCCCGAAACAGGAGGCTCCGCCCGCGGCGGCACCGGCCGAGGTGGTCGGAAAACTCAGCGGACAAGCCAGCTATGATGAAGACGCATTTAGCCTCCAGCTTGTGCCTCCGGAAAAGGTATCATCGGGGCAGGCAGCTCTCTTTCAGGTGATCCTCACCGCCAAGAGCGGCTATAAGGTCAACGACGAGTATCCGATCAAGTTTCAGTTGATTGAGACGCCCGGTGTCACTTTTGAAAAGTCCATCGTGAAAAAAGAAGACGCTAAGATAGAAAAGACACGCGCTGAACTGCCTCTGAACGTGACCGTCCAGGCTAAAGGAGCGGCCGAAGTCTCAGGTAAGCTGTCATTTAGCGTGTGTACGGAAGAGCGCTGCCTCATCGAAAAGCGCGATTTGACCGTGAAAGTGGACGCATCTTGAGCGCGCTCCTCATTCCTTGATGAGGCTCCCCGCCGCTCCTTCGAGGGTGAGGCGAGCGTCGGTGGAGCGTGGCTTGTGAGCGTGGTATCCTTGATGTGTGGGCGCACAGAGGGAAGGAACAGCAGGAGAGCAGACGGGAGTCGCCCTTTCGGAGTTGATGTCGAGTATCTCGACAAACGTCCAGGAGACTTTTGAGCGCGAGAGGCGTGTTCTCTCCTTTGATGAGTATCTGTCCGTGTTTGCCGAGCACCCAGAGCGGGCCTCTCGGGATGCGGCGATGTATCTCAGGGACGCGGTATTTTTTTATGGCACGGAACAGGTTCAAGCGCCTACCGGGGACTTTCAGCGATACAAGATTTTCGACCAGCCCTGGGTAGAGGAAGGGGGGGATTTCGGATTTTCTTTGGTTGGGCAAGAGCGTGTACAAAATACTCTTGTACGGAGCCTTCTGAATTTCTGCCGAGAGGGATATGCCAATCGTGTGTTGCTTTTGCATGGCCCGAACGGCTCGGCGAAAAGCACGATAGCCGCATGTTTGATGGGAGGACTGGCCGACTACTCCAAGCGTGAGGAGGGGGCGCTCTACCGGTTTCATTGGGTCTTCCCCAAGAAATCGTCCATCAAGGGCTCCATCGGGTTTTCCGGAGGCAAGGGCGTGGGGACAGGGGGAAGCAGTTACGCTCACCTGCCTGACGATCAACTGGAGACACGGATTTTCATCGAGGTGCGGGATCACCCGCTCTTCCTCGTACCGCTGCACGACCGAGCCAGAATCCTCAAAAGTGCCCTGGGCGAGGACGCGCAGATCCCGCGCTGGATCTCTCATGGCACTTTGTGTCACAAGAACCAGCAGATCTTCTCGGCTTTGCTCACTTCCTACCGAGGGGATCTACGGGAGGTGCTCCGGCATGTGCAAGTGGAGCGGTACTTTTTGAGCAAACGCTACCGCACGGGTGCGGTAACCTTGGGGCCCGAGCTTTCAGTGGACGCAGTGGAGCGTCAGGTCACCGCCGATCAGAACCTTGGAGCCCTGCCGGCGAGCCTTCAAGGTCTCTCGCTCTACGATGTGGGTGGTGAGCTGGTGGAGGCTTCTGGGGGACTCCTTGAACTCTCGGACCTCCTCAAAAGGCCTATCGATGCTTTCAAGTATCTGCAAACGACGGCCGAGACAGCTGAAGTGTCGCTGGGTTCTCAAACATTGCAGGTCAATTGCGTGTTCTTGGCGAGTGGCAATGAACTTCACCTTGCAGCTTTCCGTGAGCATCCGGAGTACGAAAGTTTTCGCGGCAGATTTCAGCCTATCGCCGTCCCCTATCTCCGGGATCACCGGCAAGAAGCGGCCATTTACGATGCCCAGGTCGCCGCCCGAGCGTCCGAGTACGTCGCGCCCCATGCGACAGCGGTTGCCGCTCGTTTTGCCGTTCTGACTCGTCTGCTCAAGCCGATTGCGGAAAACTATTCAGAACAGAGTCGGGAACTAGCGGCTCAAATGACGGCGTGGTCCAAACACATGGCATACGCCGGAGAAATCAACGAAATCGAACGCGACGGGAGAAAGGTGCCTATCAGGCAGTTGGTGGTCGAGATGGCTGACGAATGGTCGGACGCTCCTGCCTATGAAGGGATCTTCGGAGTGAGCCCGCGAGCGATGCGCACGGTACTTCTGGACGCGGCTCAGCATTCGGACTTTGACTATCTTTCGCCGTTTGCGGTCTTGGACGAAATCGATGCCCTTTGCGAGCGTACAGAGGACTACGCCTTCTTACGCCAGGAGGCCCAACAAGGCGGCTTTCATGATCATGAGCGCTTCAGAAAGGAAGTGAAGGGGTGGTTGCTGGACACCATGGAAGATGAGTTCAGGCAGGCGAGCGGCCTTGTGGACGAGGCCAGTTATGAGGACCTACTGGGGCGTTATGTGGGGCATGTCAGTGCCTGGCTCAAAGGAGAGAAGGTCACGAGCGCCATCACCGGAAAGGAGGAGAATCCCGACGAAGGCCTCATGAGCCATGTCGAGGAGCTACTCGGGATCACCGACAAGAAAAGCGCGCGGGAGACGCTGCTTGGTCGCATTGCGGCCTGGGCGATTGATCATCCGGGCGAGAAGGTCCGGAATTCATCGACGATGAGGGAGATGTTCAGCAGTTTGCGACGGGCGGTTTTTGCTGAGCGGCGGGAGGCGCTTGGTGACTTCTGTCGAAAGATCGCAGGAC
>CAYMQT010000017.1:0-42590 GCA_964392575.1 uncultured Polyangiaceae bacterium | reverse complement strand
CCCACGGGAAAGCTAGCCGCCCTCGGCTCACGAGATACCTCCACCGTGAACAAACTCGCGGGGCTCAAAGGTCGCGATACCTCTACGGGCGGGCGACTCGCGACCGGACCCAAAGTTGAACTCCCTCCCCGCCAAAATCCGCTGGGGCATCTCACCCCCAAAAAACCCGTCCCCACGAGCGAAGAGCAGAACCGTCCGAGCCCGAAAGCGCCGTCGGGCTCCCTCAGCGAAGAGCAAATTCGAGCCATCCATCGGAGCTACTCCGACGCTCGATCAAAAACCAACGCAACGGCCGTCAGCTACGAAAAACTACAGCAGAGCCTTCGCGAAACAGAGCGCAAGCTTCGCGAACAGAACAAAGGCAAGAGCGTCGAGTTCGAGGTCAGTATTCGCGACGGAAAGGCTGTCTTGAAACCCAAGCTCAAATAGAAGGCTACTCCTCCTTCTCTTTTTCTTTCTCCTTCTTGGGCTTCGGCTTCGGAGCAGGCTTCGGCGCTGGATCTGGGGCTGGTGCGGGAGCAGGAGCGGGTGCGGGATCTGGTGCTGGCGCTGGCTTTGCTTCCGCACACTTGTTGGCAGCGACGCGCATCAGCTGACTCACCCCGTCCACTTTGGCCGCCTCGCTCACTAGACTCTTGGCCTGCTTGCACTCGTGGTCCTTCACGGCGGCCGCAATCAGAGGCGAAACCTTTCTTTCTGCCGCCTGACTGCACTTGCTCTTGGAAGCCGGAACGCACTTGGCAAACTCCGCCTGCGCCAAACTCCAGTTTCCGGCTTCGACGGCGCTGATGCATTTTGCGCAGGAGTAGGCGGGACTGACGCCAGGAGAAGGCCCAGGTTGAGGTGCGGGAGCTTCCGTGCCCCCGGTACCTTCAAGCTCCTGGGGCTCAGGCTCCTTCTCGACCGCAGGTTTGGACTCGGGCTCGGGGGGGGGTTCTTCGGGGGCCGTAGAAGCGGAAGGCTCGGGCTCGGGGGGCTCGGCGGCCGGCTCTTGCTTTCCCTTCAGCACGAAAGCACCGGCAGAAAGAGCACACAAGACCACGATCAGTCCGGCGATGAGTCCACCCTTTCCCTTCTTCACCGGAATTTCGATGCCCTGAGACTTGGCCATGTTGGACTCGGTGTCCGTCGAAGAGCGACTGCTGAAAGCTCCGCCCAAGCTCGATGGACCTGCGCTCCCGCTGAGCGGACCCGCCCCAAAGGTGGCAGCCTGCATCTCCTCCGTGGGCGCGGCAATCGCTGCCTGTACCCCCGCGATGCCCGCCTCCAGAGCCTGACAAAAAGCCCCCGCTGTCTGCGGGCGGTCGTCCGGAAGCTTCGAAAGAGCGGACATGACAGCATCTCGCATCGGGCGTGGCACGGCAGCGCCACTCGGAACCTGATCCATCGGAAACGGCTGAGCCGTCATGTGTTCCGTGGCCCATTGCCAAGGAGTATTGGCACTGAAAGGCAACTGCCCCGTCAGCATTTCATAGGCCATGATCCCAAGCGAATAGATGTCGCTCCGTCGATCCAGAGCTTCCCCCGTGAATTGCTCCGGGCTCATGTAAGGAGGCGTTCCGAGCACCATGCCTTGCTGAGTGAGTTTCGCCTCTTTTTCTGCACTCGACGACTCGCTGCGCGCGGCGATGCCGAAATCTAGAACCTTGACGAAATCCTTTTCACCCAGCCGTTCCGTCAGCACCACGTTTTCGAGCTTCAAGTCCCGGTGCACGATGCCCTTCTCGTGGGCTTCATCGAGCGCGCCGCAGATCTGTTTCATGATCTTGGCGACGCGCGTGGGATTCATCGGCCCCTGCTCTTCGATCACCTTGTCGAGCGAAGGGCCATCCAAAAATTCCATGGCGATGTAGAGGGTGCCCTCATGATCCCCGAAGTCGTAAAACTTGATCGTGTTGGGGTGAACGAGATCGCTCACGGTTCCGCACTCCCGATGGAAGCGTGCGAGTACGGATTTGTCTCGCGAGAGGTGTTCGTGGAGAGTCTTGACGGCTACGCGCCGCGTGGTGGAGCCCATGTGCTGCTCGCCTTCGTAGACGATGCCCATGCCCCCCTCACCGAGGACGCGATGAATCCTAAACCGGCCTCCTACGAGTTTACCGATGAAACCGTCCTGGTCCGTGCCGCTCTCCAGAGCGACCCCGCACTTGGCGCAGAAGTGGGCCCCCTCGATATTCTCGTGCCCGCAACTTTCACAGTTCATCCGCGTTCAGTCTCCCTCGGATCGATACGTCCTCGCAATGGGCGCCAGAAAATGCAAGGCCGGGACTTACGCAACTTCCCTCTACGCAACTTCCCTCTACGCAACACTCTACGGAAAGCGCGGGGCAGAACGGAAGGCGAGAGGCGGAAGCCCGGCATCAGGGCGTACCTTGCACTTCCAACGGCGATAGAACCCCCTCATCCTCGGTTTCTGCGCTCGGGGGCGCAGCGTCACTTGGAGACACAGGGTCCCTCGGGGGCACAGCCTCCCTTGGAGACACAGCGTCGCTTGAAAGCACTGGGTCGCTCACCCGGGAAGGCGCAGGGGGCGGCCAGGAGACAGCCAACATCTTGCGCGTCTTGCGGTCCAAAATTCTGGCTCTCGTCGCCCGCGAACTCACCGGAATACTGATGGTTTGTTGGGCATCGAGGCCGGCCTCGAGGGCGTCTTTTTCAGACGCAGTCGACGCCCCCAGGAGGGGAAAATCGAAACGCAGGCGCTCCACGATTTCATCGGAAGTCCAAAGCTCGAAAGCGAACCGACCCACCCGACGCTCGGTGGGCAGAGGCTGGTTGAGCGTGATCGGCTTGATCGAAACGATAGAGAGCTCCCCCTTGAAGTAACGCACCGTGTAAACGTACTTCTGGCGCGTATTGAGCGGCGCGGGATCGGGTGGATCCCGGCTCACCTGCGTGAAGTCCCCGCTTTCCTGCTTGGCCGGAACTGGATCCGGTGGAGCGGATCTCCCCAAAGGCACCTTCACGACAGGAAGCGTACCGAAATCTGGCTTCGCGCTAGGACTGCACGCAAGGACACTGCACGCAAGGACGACGGCGCAGGCCAGACACGGAGCCAGCTTCTCGCTTCGAAATCCGCGGAGCCCTGTCAGCCTCGCGGTCGTCGTCCCTTTCGGGGACTCGCTCTCCATGACTAGAACGCATCTCATGACTGGCAAGGGCGAAGCCGCCGCCCACCCAAGACGGGTGAGGCGAGCGTCGGCGGCGTTCTACTCTCCGGACGCCACGCGCTCTGTGAGCGAGACGAGGTGCGGATCTTGAGCCACTTGATTCTTGAGAACCTCGCGCATGAGCGCCAGCCTCGGAGCCGAAAGACGACCGGTGAGGTGAGAAAGGGCGCGATCGACAACGAGATCGACGTACTCGTCCACGGAAATCTTACCGGCCCTGAGAAGTACCTGTTCGCTCTCCCCGGAAGCGACGACGCCGGACGATTCCACTCCGACGGAGGAAGCGGACGAGTTCGCGCCGCCGTCAAGGACACTCAATGCTGGCTTGGTTCCGCGTGCCATTCTTCAAGTTTACCCCATCCCCAAGCCAGGGTCGAATGCATAGGGTCGAATGCGCGGAAGTGCCTTAAAATTGGCCATGAATGACCAGCCCCGTGAGTCCGGCATCGGCGCGAGGCTCAATCTCTAAACTCACCCCAGCGAGGTCCTTTCGTACCCAGAGATGCTTCCGGTCGAGCAGGCCCCCGGTGAGAGCCAGCACCCCAAACATCTGACCCAGTCCGAGCCCCGTGAGCACGGCGCCGATGACCACTTCCTCGGCGAGTTTTGCGTTGCACGCCTCAGCGGCAGCGACACCCTCGTTGATGTCAGGAGTCGCAACCACCTTGCACTTGAAATCGCGCTTACCTAGGGCAATCCAAGGACCCAAGATCGGAAGGGCGAGAATCCCGAAATTCTCGTCGCTGCCCTTGACGCCCGCGTAGATCAAGCCCCCCGCGTACGACGCACCGAAGGCAACCGCGCCTGCCACGAGAAGGGTTTTGTTGACAGACGTCGTTTTTACGTACCCAGGAGGGGGCTCCGTGTTCTTCAAGTAGGGTAAGGCGGGAGGATAGAAGCCTACACCCGTGGCGCCAGACGCAGGGGCGGAAGCGGGCCGGGGAGTCGGCGCGGCGTCCACGCGCCGCGGCTCCTCAGGAGCAGGTTCTGCTTCCGCCTGCCTGTCCTTCGGCGGTGGGGGAGTCGGTGTTTCTTGCGCACTCGGTCGTGGTTTCAGTCGGGGCGTCAGCCGGGGGCGCGGCGCCTCCCCGCTCTCTGCATGACTCATCCCCGAGAGTGCGACCACTCCCATGAAAAGCATTGCGCCCAACCTTCGTCGTCGTTCCCCGTGAAGCAAGCCCATCCACCTACGGGATAGCTTTTCACCGGAAGTTTTCAACTCCCTTCAGGAGAACGCCTGGACTTAGATACCTAGCCAGTCACCGGGAGAGAGGGTTTCGCTCTTGGAACGGATTTCAAAGTAGATCTTGGCTCGACTCCCGACGGCCTGGGGGATCCCCAGTCTCGAACCCTGCGGCAAGTCATCACCCACCTTCACATCGATGCGCTCAAGGCCCGCCGTAACGGTGAAGTAGTCATCACCATGATCCAGAATCACGGTCTTCCCGTACTCTGCATACTCATCCGCGTAGGCAACCCGTCCCGCAAATACGGAGCGCGCGGGGATCCCTACCGCACCGTGCAAGATCAGACCCGGTCCCTCGGCGTAGGGCAAGCGAACGCGCTCAATCTCAGCGCGACCGGGAAGAGGAAACGGCATCCGGCCGCGCAGAGAAGCGAAGCTCGTCACGTCAAAGTCCGTCTCGGTTCCCGCGCTGTACACCGCCGTGTGCGCCGAGCGTCCCATCGATCCGCTGAACGCCATCTGGAATGCCTGCTCTCGCTCTTGACGGGAGAGCAGAGCATCACGAGCTCGACCGGCAGCACTGTGCTCCAAATCGAGGGGAACGCGGCGCTCTTTGAGCAGAGCCAGCTTGCGTCCCGTCCCTTTTCTCTCAGCCCGCAGCTTTTCGAGTCGATGGAGATCCGCCAAAAGTCCCTGCCGAATGCGCTCCACGCGAACGGCATGCTCCATGAAATTGTCCCCGGAAAACCCTCGCGTAGCTCGATAATAGGCCCGACCCCGCGCAATCACCCGGCCCCGCAATCGCTCCGCCTCCGTCTGTCCCTTTTCAAGAGCGCGCTGAAGGGAGTGCTCCTGACGCTTGAACTGTTCCAGACGATACTCAAGATCCTGTAGGTCAAGGCCTGGGTCGCGGCTCTCCGCGTAACTTCGCGAGGAAGCACCACAGCACAGAGTCAAGGCCATGGCCCCGCAGAGCAGGTGCATGCGAACACCCGATTTCATGTAGCCGGGTTTCCGATCAAGCGCCTGAGACTCATGAAGGCACTCAGAGCGCCAATCCCCGCTCCGAGTGCCACCAGACCGGTGCAGAGAGGAAGGGGGAGAAACTGAGGGGTCGCGCCCAGCAACGTGGCGAGGGAACCGTCAAAAGAATCACGAATGATCATGTACAAGAGTCCGACAAGAGCCAGGGCGAAAAGAGCACCGAGTCCTCCCTGGGCCGCCCCCTCCACCACGAACGGTCCGCGCACATAACTGTCCGTCGCGCCCACCATTTTGAGCACCTCCACCTCGGTCCGGCGACGAGCAAGAGCCATGCGCATCGTAGAAGCGATCACGCTGATCACAGCGGCCAGCACCACGAAGACCAAAATCCCCGCGGCCTGAACACCGCCCGCCAAGAGTTCATCCAAGCGCTTACCCCAAGCTTGGTAGGTCTCCACCGCCTCCACTGAGGGCAACGCTTCAAGCTGCGCCGCCAAGCGGGAAACTCTTTCGCCGGCCGCTGCGTCCCTCAGGGTCACTTCGAGAGATGCAGGAAAGGCTTCTTCGGGCAGCGCCGCCAAGGCCTCATCCCCGGAGTTTCCCATGATCTCTGCCCGCGCTTGCTCCGAGGAAACAAAGTCCACCCGGGTCACGCCTTCCGCGGACAGAAGCGCGTTTCGTACAGTCTGAATCGTTGCGGGCGGAACCTGAGGATCCAGATACACCGAGGCCCTCCCCGTTTGCGCCCATTTGCCGCGCACAGCGTCGATGTTGACTGCCAAGAGCAGGGTGGCCGAAAGACAGACGAACGCCACGGCAACACTGAACACACTGAGGACGTGCAATCGATAATCTGAGCGCACCGCCCGCATGAACCTGTCCATCATCACGATGCGGCCCTCATCTGCGCCAAAGCTTCATCACTGCCGAGCCCGGCCCGAATATCGCTCGTTCGGCCCTCGTCGAGCACGACGATGCGCCGAGGTCTCACATCGAGAAGCGAGCGGTCATGGGTCGCAAAAAGAACCGTCACTCCCGTCTCGTGAATGTCTTCAAACAACCCCAGAATATCCACCGCGAGAAGCGGGTCGAGGTTCCCTGTGGGTTCATCCGCTAAAATGAGCGCTGGCTCGGGGACGATGGCCCGGGCGATGGCGACCCTCTGCTGCTCACCCCCGGAAAGATTCGTGGCTCGGTCCTGGCCTCGACCCTGAAGACCCACCCGTTCAAGCGCTTCCCCTACCCGACGACGAATGATGCGTTCCGGGACCCCCAGGACCTCAAGAGCTACCGCGACGTTCTGAAACACGGTCCAATTCTGAACGAGCTTGAAATCCTGAAACACAACCCCAATGTTTCGGCGCAGGTAAGGCACAGAGCTTTCCGAAAGCCGGCAAACGTCCCGGCCGAGGAACAGAATCCGGCCCTGATCCGCTTGCTCGGCAGCATAAATCATGCGGAGCAGGGTGCTCTTACCCGCCCCGGAGGGCCCGGTGATGAACACGAACTCTCCGCGAGCGACCGTCGTGGTGAGCCCTTTGAGCACGGGAACGTCCGCTCGGTACGCTTTATGGACGTCATCGAACAAAAGAATGTCCCGATGGGCGGCGCTCCGATCGAAGCGCTGATCACCCCGAAGGGCCGGCCGAAACGCCCGGGTCGGGAGGTCGTCCAGCTCGTCCGCCGAGCTTTCACCCTGACTAATTGCCCCGGATGTCCCGACAGCGCCACCGGTAGAAAGCTGCTGCATAGCCTGGGCCGTACCGTAAGTAGCCCGAACAAACCAAGTTTTTGGGGATGCCGCTTGCTCGATCCGCGACCACTTTGCTGTAATGCTGTGGGCGTGGCGCCAAGAAGGGGCCGGCCGAGAAGGACCTCGAATGACCGATATTGTTGAGCAGTCGCGAACCGCACGTGAAAAACTTGCTGCGGCGCTTTCCATCCTGCAAGCCAAGGAGGCTGGAGACTTGATCGACACTGTCGCTGAGCCCGTGGCCAAAGCCATGGGCGCGCTCCACCAAATCGAAACCTCTGGTGGGAGCAGCTTGAGTGAAAGCGGACCCTTGGCGCGAGACTGCGTGCGCTCTGCGCTCGCCACCTTGCAGAGCGCCCCCGAGAGTCCCATCGCCGACAAGGCCATGGAACACATCGCAGGCTCCCTCGGTCTCGTGCACCAGCTCGCCGAGAAGGCGCTCAGCAGCAGTGCTGCTGTTGCACCTGCTCCTGTAGCGCCCGCTGCCGTAGCGCCTGCTCCCACACCCGAGGCGGTACGTGAGCCCACCATTTCGCATAAGGCTGCCCTCGACAAGACGCAGCTCCAAGCCGACCCGAGGAAAGCACCCCCGGCTGGCGCTCTCGATCAAACCCTCCCCACCCCCATGCGTCCCGTCGACATGGGAGAGGCTGCCAGGCCCATTTCCCTGGATTCTACTCAGGCATCCGTCTCGCCCCCGGCGCCAAAACCGGCTTCCGTGCCGGCGCCAAGCCCCACGCGACACTCCTCTGCCCCAGCGTCCCCGCGGCGCAACTCCCGCATGGCGCCCGCTCCCCCTGAAGGAATTCCGGACGGAGCACTCAAAGTGGAGGCCAACCTGGGCGCTCATAGTCCCACCAATTTCTACAAGGGGCTCAGCGGCAATGACGTCGTTGACGATGGCGGACTGTTCGTGGCCACCTACGACATTCCCAAGATCGGACAGGTGCTCTGGGTCGACGTGCATATGCCCGGCGGTTACGAATTCCAGGCCGTGGCTGAGGTACGCTGGACCCGCGAATCAGGAGCAGGAGACGCACCTCCCGGATACGGATGCGCGTTCAAGTCCGTCAGCAAAGACGCGCGTCAACTCGTGTACCGCTACGTGCGCAACCGTGAACCGCTCTTTCATGATGATCTTTGAGGAGGGGGCACCTCGCCCTACGGGCTCGCGTGCCTGGGGCTGTTCTTGCTGCGAAGGGACTGCTGCGGACTGTAAGGTGACTGCTGCACACCTCGCCCTTTGGGCTGGTGTGCGTTGGGCTGTGCTGTGAGGTTAGCTGTTTATATTTCTACTTGCAGAAAACTTTGCCCCAAAAGCTCAGTCTGATAGCCCGGAAGCATGCGAGCAGGTTCTGCCCCTTTCAGCGCCTTCGATCGGGGTTTGTCCGCCGTTTCAGCTGAGCCTTGCCTTTCAGCTGAGCAAGGCCGAGGTCGACTGCGACAGACTCTGAAAGCCCTGAGTCTTTGCGTCCTGATCTCGCTCTCTCCCGGCTGCCTGCTGCCCACCCCAGCGCAAAAGGCGAGTGACGCCGCGCGAGAACTCAACATGGCCGCGCGCTGGGGGAAGATGGACGAGGCCATCGCGCTCACGTCTCCAGCGGAGAGGGCAGGATTTTCAAAACGTCATGCCTTGTGGCACGGCAAGCTCCGCATCGTCGAAACCGAACTTGCCGGTCTCAACATGAAAGACCCAACTCATGCGACGGTACAAGTGGACGTGTCTTGGATGTTCGTCGACGATCCGACCCTTCGCGTCACCCGGCTCGAACAGTCGTGGAGTGACAAGGACGGGAAATGGGTGATGCTAAAAGAGCACCACCACAGCGGCGATCCGGGTCTCTTCGGCGAGGACGTCGAAAAGGCTGACAAGGACAGGGATCGTCACTTCCCCAGTCGCGTCATCCACTAAAGTACGCAAGAACAACCCAAGCTACGCGAGCCCGAAGGGCGAGGAGTAGCGAGCCGCGCTCAGGACCGCCGGCGAGCAAGTCCCTTTGCGAGCCGTCGGACCGCACGCGGACCGTGGGGTGAGCTTTTTTGGATTCACTCTAAAAAGCGAGGGGGGCGGCGGCCGCCCTCCTACAAAAAGAGCCGCGTCATCCACTAATCGCCTTACTTCTTCTTTGTTCGCGCGGCGCGGGTTTCTTCCGCACGACGAAGCAGACGCGCCTTGCGGCTGGCCTGTGAGCGACGACGACGCATTTTCATGCTTCTGCGGCTGTCAAACATTCCCATGATTTCTTCACTCCATTCACTAGCTATTGAGATCCCGACCAAACGAGAACCGAAAGGCGTCCTTTCGGACGTAGGGCGCTTCGTCTAACCCGAAACCCCTCAGGGATCCAGAGCTCCACAGGTTTGCTCAAATACGCATTTGCTCAAATACGCGGAGTTTGATTGATACGGAGTGCTCGATAGGTAGCATCAGCCCGAGATAGCATCGTCGAGAGCAGAGTCCCTCTCGCGCACTTCAAGGCGATAACGGCTGTTGACGGTCTCGATGTAGAAGACATCCTTCTGCGCCATGCGCAGCACACGCTTGACGGCCGTCGTCACGTACTCGTGCATTCCGTCAGCAAACTCAATCACGATGACCGATCCTTTTCTCGGCGCGCGAACAAGGCGGCCGGAGACGGCCCGAGATCCTCGTCCTAGCTTGCGGAGAACAACCTGCACGAGTCTCACTTTAGCAACCGTCGCCTCAAGATCCAGCCTGAGCGGCCGTCCTTGGACGATTCGGACCTGCTTGAAATCCTGTGGCAACAGCCGAGCAGCACCCGACACAAAAAAGACGCGAAACTACATGTGAGATAGGTGCGCGCGGTTTCCCAGGTTATCCACAGGACTTACGGGGCGCTGACCCCCGCCGCTCCCTTGCTGTTGAAGTAGGCCCGCAGGACGTCCCGGGCCAGATCCGGGCCCTTGATGGTCCAGCGAGGAGTATTCACGACGAGGGCAGCTACCGCAATCTCTGGGTTTTCCGCGGGGGCGAACGCGACGAGCCAGGTGTAGTGCCGGTCCTCCTTGTGGCGGGTGAGGGTCCCCGTCTTTCCGGCGACACGGATACCGGGAAGAAACTCGTTGCCGCGGCGATCACGGAAGGTCTTGTGAGCGCTGCCACCATCGACCGTGTGGAGCATCATTTGAGTGACCTCCTCCGCCGTTTCCGGTGACATCGCGCGCCGAATCACCGTTGGTTCGCTCGACGCCTTCCAGGTCGTCGTCTTGCCCGTCTTGATGGAGCGAACGATCTGCGGCTTCAGCGTTACCCCGTCGTTCGCTACGGTTGCGGCCAGCGTCGCCGCGGCGAGAGGAGACAAAGTGGTGTGCCAAAAACCGGCGGCCGTCCTGGCAAACTCCAAAGGATCCTCAGGGATGTCGATCTTGGAGGCCTCGTTTTCTACGGCGAACGGCACCGGCGCACCGAATCCGTACGCGCCTCCCATCACTGCTAGATCTTCGGGGGTGAGGTGTTTTTGGGCCAGTCTTCCGAAGACCACATTGAGACTGCGACCGAGGGCAATCCCCAGAGTCGCGCACCATTTATCCCGCTCTGGGTCGTCGAGCAGCTCATCGGCCATGATGGTACTGCGGCCGCCCCGATAACACTGCTCTGTGGTGTGTTTGAGGCCGCCCTTTTCCACCAGAGCCGAGCCGGTGACCACCTTGAACACGCTGGCCGCGGGAGCTTCAGCGCGCACATTGACGTCAAACTTTTCGCCTTCGGCGACATGGCTCGCGTAGGCGAGAACTTCACCGGTCCTGGGATTGATGGCGACGACCCCCGCCTCAGGCACCTGATACTTGTTCATGAGGCGGCTGGCAGCACGCTGAACCACAGGGTCAAGGGTCAGCTCTGCGGTTCGGCCCCCAGGCAGCGGCGTCGTCACATGCTGCGGACGTACGTCCAGACGCAAGAGGTCGAGTCCTTCGAGATCGGGCGCCGGGGGTCCTGCGGACTCGGCCACGGACGATTTCGAAAGCGAAACACCAGGCTGCACTTTCCCGACCACCAAAGGCGCGAGAACCAGCGCAAGGCCGCCGGCCGCGCCCCACCCGATCCATCTGGCAAAGCTCATGGACCCACCTAAGGAAACGAGCCTGGTTGGGCCAAGTTTCCGCGGAAATGCGCAGCTCATCGCTCGCCAGCAGGGGTATTTCAGGGGAAGCTAGCTGCTGCGGGGGGAGCCCCATCTTTGATGAAACCGTCCGACCCAGATCCGCGCACCGAGCCCGACAGCCACCACAGCATCAGCTTCGAAGATCCAGAGCTCTTGATGCGGCTCTCGGGTCCTCATTCAGCCCTGCTCCGCGAACTCTCGGCGCACACGGAATCAAAGATCACCCTACGCGGGGACAGTATCGTCGTCGGCGGAGCACCGGAGAACATCGATCTCGCCCTGCGCTTTCTGCGGGATGCGAGTCAACTCGTAGAAGAGGGGTTTGACGTATCCGTGTCGGATGTTGCGCACTCGGTGCGAGGACTCCGCAGCGATCCTACGCGCTCTCTGGTCGATCTGCTGGATCAAGTCATCCTCCTCAACCCGAGAAAAAAGCCGATCGCGCCGAAAACGGCGGCACAACGAAAATACATCAGCGCCATTCGTAGCCATGATCTCACCTTTGGGATCGGACCCGCCGGCACAGGGAAAACCTATCTCGCCATGGCGATGGCGGCTTCGGCTCTGATCAAGAAAAAGGTGCAAAGAATCATTTTGACTCGACCCGCCGTCGAGGCCGGAGAGCGCCTCGGATTTTTGCCTGGCGATCTGGCGGAGAAGGTGAACCCGTACCTCAGACCCCTGTACGATGCCCTGAACGACATGCTCGACTACGAAAAGATCCAGCAGCTTCGCAGCGAGAACAAAATCGAAGTCGCGCCCCTGGCCTTCATGCGGGGACGCACCCTCAACAACTGTTTCGTCGTGCTCGATGAGGCGCAAAATGCGACAGGCGATCAGATGAAGATGTTTCTCACTCGCCTCGGTCACGGCTCGACCGCGGTGGTGACCGGAGACGTCACCCAGACCGATCTTCCTCGCGGCGTGCACAGCGGTCTCAGGCAAGCGCGACAAATCTTGAAAGACGTCAAAGGCATCTCCTTCTGCGAGTTCACGGACGTCGACGTCGTGCGGCACCCCTTGGTGCAAAGGATTGTTCTCGCTTATGAAAAGCACGATGAAGAACAACTGCGCCTCCGAGAAGCCGCCGAAGCCGAGGCACGCGCAGAAGTCGCCTCCCTTCTGAAAACAGAGTCAAAGGCCGAGGGGGAGCCGTCCTGAGAGCAACGCGGAGGCCTTCCGTCAGGCCTGTCCGTCCGTTCGCCCACCCAAAGCCTTGAGAATCAGTCCCGAAACCTAAGCCCGCGCCCTTCCAGCCCGTGGAGGAGCACAACTGCATGGAAGCGGTAAAAATAAGCGAATGGGTGATTCCCACGGCGACGTCGACAGACCTGCTCTGAACCCCGGCCGCAAAACCCCTAGGCGGCCACACCCGAACATGCTTTCAGGGGCATGCGAGCGGAAGACAAAAATCGGATCGAATCTACACAAAGGTCGCACGGATGAGCTGCCCGAAGGACTCATTTCATGATAGCGAGCGCCGCATGTCACAGATTATTGAGGTCAACGCACGAGAGATTTTGGATTCCCGCGGCAACCCCACCCTCGAGGTTGAGGTTCAGACGGAGATGGGCTTCGGTCGAGCTGCCGTTCCGAGCGGAGCTTCCACCGGTGAGTACGAAGCCGTCGAGCTGCGCGACGGCGACAAGGGACGTTACCTGGGCAAGGGTGTCCTGCAAGCCGTCGAGAACGTCAATGAGAAGCTCGGACCGGCCATCATCGGACTCGATGCTCTGGATCAGCCCGCGATCGATGCGCGTCTGCTCGAACTCGACGGAACCCCCAACAAGGCCAAGATGGGCGCCAACGCCATCCTCGGCGTTTCGATGGCAGTAGCCCGCGCTGCGGCAGACTCAGTAGACCTTCCCCTTTGGCGTTACCTCGGTGGCATTCAGGCGCGCGTCCTGCCAACCCCGATGATGAACGTCATCAACGGCGGTAAGCACGCCGACAGCGGCATGGAGATCCAGGAGTTCATGCTGGTGCCGCACGGCTTTGACAAGTTCGCTGACGCTCTGCGCTGTGGCGCTGAAGTCTTTCATAACCTGAAGAAGATCCTCAGCAAGGGCGGCTACACGACGGCCGTGGGCGACGAGGGCGGTTTCGCGCCCAAGCTCAGCAAGAACGAGGACGCCCTCGGAAAGATCATCGAAGCCATCGAGGCCGCCGGCTACAAGCCCGGCGTCCAGGTTTCACTCGCTCTCGATTGCGCAATCAGCGAATTTTACAATCGCGAGACCAAGAAATACACCTTCGACGGCAAGGAAATCGACAGCGCTCAGCTCGTCGAAGAATACGTCAAGATGTGTGACAAGTATCCCGTGGTCAGCATCGAAGACGGCCTGGATGAGAATGATTGGGACGGTTGGGCCCTGCTCACCGAAAAGCTCGGCGGCAAGGTGCAGCTCGTCGGCGACGATCTGTTCGTCACCAACATCGAACGGCTCGGGCGCGGTATCGAGCAGGGGGTCGCAAACTCGATCCTCATCAAGCTCAACCAGATCGGGAGCGTCACTGAGACCTTGGACACGATCCGGCTCGCTCACAAAAACGGTTACACCTGCGTGATCTCTCACCGCTCCGGGGAAACCGCAGATACGTTCATCGCCGATCTGGCTGTTGCGACGAACGCGGGACAGATCAAGACCGGTTCCTTGAGCCGCACTGATCGCATCGCCAAGTACAACCAGCTCCTGCGTATCGCGGATCAACTGGACGCTGCACAGGTCTACGCCGGAACCAAGGCGTTCAATCAGAAGTTCTGATTTCTTCGATTTTTCGCCTCATGCAAAGCCTCGGTCCTTGGGACTGAGGCTTTGTTCGTTTCATCGTTCCGCAAGCCCGCCCTAGTGGCCGCTCAACGCGGCGAGGACGGTAGCAGCTCCAGCTTCACCGGGCTTGGGAGAGCTGCGTGCGTTTCGATACGGAGGACACCAGACTGAACTTCATTGAGGACATGCCTTCCGCCCATTGATAGTGCAGTCAGTGCTTGGCACTCCACTGCCTCCCCAGCGTCACATCCGCCGCACCAGGACACGCTCACATCTGCGGGGATGGGCCCGTCCCAGCGCAGCTCGAGTGGTCCGGGGACCTCCATCGAGAGGGGCACGAACTGCAAGGGTTCTCCCACAACCACCAACGCTACATTCTGATTTTCACGAACTTCGCTCGCGGAATTCTCACACGCAGTAAGAAACGCGCTCGGGAGCGACTCGAAACGAAGCTCAGTGGAGCGGTCATGAGTGCTCGTTTCAGAATCTTCGAGCCAGACCGCCTGCTTGCCCGGAGATTTTGGGAACCAAAACTCAAAGTCTCCGGCCGGCTCGCGAAAGCGGAGGCGATGGAGGGCAAAAGGATCAGCATCTGGGCTGCATGGCATGATTCGGACGGCGAGATCACTGGAGTAGAACCGGAGGCCTCCTTCCTGCTCGGGCAACGTCGCTGGTTCGAAGCCATGGCACCCAGCAGTGAGCTCACTCGAGCCCCAGTCGAGCGCGGGGCCCGAGCACGCGTAGACGGGAACGCAAGAGGGAAGCCGGTGCTCGACGGCGTAGCTCCAGGCCTCGTCAAGACTAGTGCCGAGCTGTGTGGCTCTGCGGTCTAGCTCTTCATTGGTGGTGTCGGCGGAGAGACCCATCAGCTTGGTCCAAACAGCGGTAGAGCCGTTGAGACCCCACAGACCCAACATGAGGCGACCAGCTTGAGCATGGTTGAAGGAATCACTGAGCGGGGGATCGACACCGAAGTCCCGAAAGTCCCAATCGTCCGTGCGGGGCTCGAAATGTGGCTCACACGAAACTGCAGTCGCGATGCCCTCAGCCACGAGCCCAGAGATGTCCGTTCCGAAGCTTTGCCCCATCACCCAGTGACTCACTTCGTGTCCGTCGACAGGTCTTGTCGTGTAGATCGTGTTGTCACCGTAGCAGCTCTGCGCACTCTCGCGGCACACACCCGCGTCATCGAGAGCGTCGTCGGAGCTAAACTTGTAGTACCTGCCTTTGTGATTCAGAGGCAGAGAGAGAAGATCCGCTAGAGCCTCCGCGTGAGCATCCAGGTGCTCCAGCGCCTCTTCGCAGACATCCGGATCGCTTGCCTGGGTTCTGTAGACGAAGTGCTGGCTCTCGTATTTCGGGCCGTCGAACTGCGAGTTGAGTTCGGAACACGCCGGGCTGAGCGCGGCGAGAACGGCAACCAGGATTGCAGCGCGACCCGCCGAACCCCTAAAGCGTGTAACGGTAGACTTGCCCACCATCTGAGCCTTCTCCAGCGATGTAGAGATGCGCATCATCCGCCGCAAGAGGAGCATCCCCTAGGAAGAGGCTCGCATCGAACCCCACCGCCTTCGGAGGTCCCCCGATTGCGCTACTCCAGAGAGTGCCTTTCACCGGATTGAAAAAATAAAGCACTCCTTGGGACTCGGCGCCGACCACTCCCGAAAACTCACTCGTCTCGACAACGAGCTCGCTCGTTGTTCCCTTGATGCGGAAGACGCTGAATAGAGCGTTGTCAGAGCCGGTGACGACCGCCGCGTCTCCGAACCACGCGACGTGCGAGCCACGGGCGCCCGTGCTCACCGAGACTGCCTCAGCAGTTAAAGTAGCCTCCGGGCTCATGATCCAGATGCCATCTTCGGCGTCGCACCAGGCCACGGTACCCGACTCTGAAACGTCGATACATTGCATGACGCCCAACTGTCCTAACAATCCGAGATCTCGACTAGGTTCGTTCGCTCCCAGTTCCCACAGATGTGGTCCGTCCTCCTCTTGAGCGAGCCCTAGCGCGACTCCGGCTCGTACGCCGACGAAGGTGACTTCCGTTGGTTGATAGGTGGCGAGAGTCTGAAGCGATGTGGAGTCATGAGCAACGGCGAGGACCTCAAGATCACCACTCAAGGGGATACCAACGAAGTAGGCGCTCTTGGCATCAACCGAGAGAAAGAGAGGGGCGTACTCGCCGCGGACAAGCGCTTCGGTGTCGCCGCTTTGAAGGTTGACTCGTTCTAGTCGTGTGCCGTCGGGATCGGCCGCGTAAAGCCAATTACCCGTCACGGCGATCTCCCGGACGAACTCCAAATCCCGGATGACATCGGCGCACCGATCACAGTCCATTGAGGCGGGGAATGGCCCCTGGGGCTCGGCACTCGGGTCTGTGGAGCAGGAGATCGCCAAAGCAACCACCACGACTGCGGGAAGCAGCGCGATAGTCGCTAAGCGAGATTCACGAAGGGCGAGCATCTTGCCCATGTTTAGCGCTGACGAGCCAAGGGAGAAAGGTCCGTTCATTCGGAAAGGACGGCGGTTCGATCGCAGTAGACGGTCACGTAGCTATCCGTCGCGGTCCAGCGAATGATGCCGAAATCCAGCTGAAGTCCCTAGAACGGTTTGAAAACGAAGAACGCTCCCAGTGCGATGAGGGAAAACCCAAGCGCGTGGTTCCAGCCCAGCGCCTCTTTGAGATAAAAGTGAGAGAAGGCAGCAAACACGAGCAAGGTGATGACTTCTTGGGCAGCCTTCAGGCTAGCGACACTCAACCCCAACTGCACACCCAAACGATTGGCCGGCACCTGAAAGCAATACTCGAACGCCGCGATCAGCCAACTGACCAAGATGGCCACCCACAGTGGAGCGGTCGCCAAGTTCTTCAAGTGCCCGTACCAGGCAAACGTCATGAAGATATTGGCCAGAACAAGTAACGCAAACGGCAGTACAGAAATCATGGGGGCCTAGGTATTCCAATGCCAACTCAGCAAAGCGGCAGACGGGGAGGGGAGTTTCTCCCTTGCATGGTGCCAGCGCTACCGGTGCGCGGAAGGGCGCTGTATCCTGGCGTGCGCGATGTCTCGCTCCGGTCAACCACAGCTCATCGTTGCCTTGCTGGCGCTGACGGCGGCGCTGCGCATTCACGGTGTGTGGGATGACTTGCCCGAAGTGATGGCATCTCACTTCGGGGCGGAGGGGCAGCCGGATCGTTGGCTCTCGCGAGCCGCCTTCTTCTGGATCTTGTTGAGTTGTTCGGGGATCACCCTCCTGCCCCTCATCTGGACCAGCTGGATCGCTTGGTTTCCTCCTCACCTCGTCAATGTGCCCTATCGTGATTATTGGAACACTTCAGAGCGGTGGCCGGAGGCCATCGCTCGACTCAAAGCCTATTTGCATTGGTTCGCGGTTGCCCTCGCGCTGCTCCTACTCATGACGATCGAGCTAACCATTCGGGCCAACCTCCAGAAAGCGCCGCTCGACATCACCACGTTTCTCGTCGTGCTGTGTGCGTTCGGCCTCTTTACCTTGGGATGGTGCCTGGCCATCTGGCGCGCATTTCGTCCCGATTGAGCGTCCGAATGCCGCACGCCGAGCAAAAAAACCTTGCCCATTGCAAAAACCCCGGTGATCCTGCGCCGATGAAGTGCACAATTTCTCGGCGGGGGTTCCGTCGCCACAGGGGGGGAAGAATCTGCCTGCTGCTTCTGAGCGCAGTTCCGCTCTTCATGGCCTGCAAGAGTTCTTCCGAGGACGTCGCAAATGGGGATGGCGACGGCGACGGCGACGGCGACGGCGATGGTGACGGTGACGGCGACGGCGACGGCGATAGTGGGGAGCTGCCAGCGGTTTCTGGCTCGCGCATCCTCGCTCAATACTATCGCCATGCCGAGAGTGGAGCCGCGGTCTATCGCCACGCTTGGGACCAAGATCTCTCGACCGAATGTAACTACCTGCTCACGGAGGATGACACCCATCGCTGCATCCCCGTGATGTACATGGACATCGTTTTCACCGACGAAGACTGCACGAGCCCCGCGTACATGGATTTCGGAACCAGTCCAGACACCCGGTACGCTTACGATCGCACCAGGGACTACGCCTGCGGAGAAGAGTCACGATACACGGTTTACGAAATTGATCGCGATACCGAAATTTCGGACGTGACCGAAGCTTATCGAATGCTGGGTGGCAACTGCGAAGCAGTTGGCCTTGCGTCAAACCCGTCGGCAACCCTCTTTTCCGTGGACGCGGTGGCGTCGTCTACGTTCGTCGAAGGCACCCTCGAAGAAACATCCTACGCCGAAGGACTTGTTTGGCGTCACTTTGTCGGGAGCGACGGTTCACGGATCCCGGCTGGTTTCTGGGATAGTGATCGGGACCAAAACTGCGTCACGAGTGAGCAATCACCCGTTTGTGCGCCGGGACCCGAGCACGTCGGTTACGAATCTGGACTTTTTGTTGACGCCGACTGCACGACACTAGCCATCAACGGCGGCGGTGGAGACCAAGAGTGCCCTCCCCAAAGTGTCTCGCGATACAGGGAAGTAGAACAATGCACGAGGATCACGGAGTATTTTGAGATCGGCGCACCTACGACCGACGTTTACTCCGGTGACGAATCGACCTGCGAAGCGACGGAATACGGCGGAGAACTCTACGCCATCGGTGACCAGATTGATTCGGCCACGCTTCCCACCATCAACAAAGAAATCGTCGAAAATGACGAAGACGCTGAACTCACCTTCCTGCGGCAAACCGACGCCGCAGGGGCTCCTCTTTTGACCCTGGGTCTGTGGCACAAGGCCTGGAAAGACTTGTGCGACGTTCGTGAAATCGAAGGCGAACTGCGCTGCATCCCGGCGACAGGCCCCCGGGCCTTTTCGGATCCTTACGCGGGTCCTCCCGCCTTTGACAACGAGGCCTGCGAGGGAGCTCTCCTGGCGGAAGTGCGTGAATGTGCCCCCGAAAGCACCTCGCCCATCTTTGCGCCTGGCGAAAACAAGTTGTATGCGCGCGGTCCCGCACATACCGGCGATGTTTGGTACCTCCATCCCGACATGGTGACCTGCGAACTCGTTTCGTGGGACTCTACCTGGCTGACCCTGGGCGAAGAGTTGTCCTGGGATGACGTACCGTTGATTGAAGAGACCTCTCTCTGAGACGACAGCACTACTCAAGGCGCTGCCCGGCTGCTGGGGTTTGTGAGGTGGTGCCGTGGAGGCTTTCCAGCGCGTCACAGCACTCGGCAACCGAAAGCTGACAGCCCTTTTCCCACAGCACCCGCGCGCCCGCAGCGTCACCCGAAAGGGCGAAGAGATGCCCCCCATCAAAACATTCGAACACGGAGTCTTCATTGCAACGCGCGCTCACGAGCGTCAAGACGGGCTTCACCCGGGCGGCCATCGTGGCCTTTTGCGCAGCGGTTGCTCCTGTTTGTGAAAAGCGTGCTTCGGTGATCAGGCACGCATAGAAGGCGTAAAGATCGGTTTCTCCCCAGGCTTCGGCGGGTTTACCCTTGGGAAGAGAGGCACAGGCTTGAGTGAGGAGCTTCTGGGCGGCGTGCTCGTTCTTCTGCACCCCGCGCCCCGCTAGATAGTTGACGCCGAGCTGACCGCACAGAGCCGAATGCTTGTCGCACAGGCGGTGCTTGCGAAAGATAGCCTCGGGAACGTCTCGCTCTGTCCCGATGCCGAACTCGATGGCGCGCACCTGTGCAATGCAGCCTGCGATGTCCTCACCCTGGCACGCTCGCTGAAACAGCGAAACGGCTCGGACTGGCTGGTGAAAGTCGCCGGAGCTCGTCATGTGTAAGTCGCCGAGCAAGCTGCAGGCACGCTCATCCCCAGCGTCGCATCCGCGCGCATACAAATCGACGGCGCGGGCCAGATCTTGAGTGAGTCCGTCTCCGTAGTAGTACATCGTCGCCAGTTGACGGCAAGCCGCGGGCACGCCGTCCTCGCAAGCGCGCGTGTAAAACGCACCCGCCTGAAGAACATCGCGGGTGACACCGCTCCCGAAGCGATACATATCACCCAAAAGGGTACAGCCAAGCGAGTCATCGGCCCGACAGGCGCGCTCGAAGAGATCTTTCGTGGAGGCCGTGTTGTCGGCACCTTGGCCGTTTTCGTCCCGCTGCCTGATGCCAGCGATCACGCAACTGCGTGCGTCGCCCGCATCACATTGACGATAACAATCGGTGAGGTTTTCCGGACTGCACGTATAGGAGGCGTTCGACGCGGGGCGACTGCATTTGTCTCCTACCTTGACGAAGTCTTTGGGGCACGGTGATCCGAGAGCAACGGCTGCCGGGTCGTCGGTGGTGCTGCCAACATCGGTCTTCCCTTCGTAAGAAAGCGGGACGAGTTCGAGGCGCAGAAGGGCACCGCACCCTCCCAGGAGGGCGTTCTCAGATTTCTCGCCGCAAGCGCTCGGATCCCCGTCGCGATTCTCCACGGCCCGTTCGCCCTCCGCTGCTCCAGCGACTTTGGCCCCGAATACTTCCGTTGCCGAGCGCGCCCAGCCTTCGCTGTTCGTGCGCATCGCAAACGCGCCCACCGTGGCTCCACGTACGAAATGAGTCGCCCCATTACACGAGCCCTGCAACATGGGGAAGGTCACCCGGTGTCTGGTGGTCCGAAACTTGCCGACAATCATCATCGCAATTTCGATGCCACGCTTACGCCCCACGTCCCCATGCACGCGCAGCATCGTGGCCGCAGATGTCGGTAGATTCGCGCGCACTTCATCCGCGGACTCCAGTCGAATCACCTGCTGTTTGAGAGACACCTGAACGAAGCCGTACGTGCCCGGGACCGAGCAATCCTTGAGCAGCCGGAGGCCCTCTTGAGCGTAAGCGACAACGGTGACTCCATCGCGCATCTGCACCTCCATGTCGGCGCGCGCCTCCGGCTCCCAGTCCACGATCAGAGGTTCTCCCGCGCCTGCGATAACGGGAACGTGCTGTTGTGCGCGCACCTCGTGAGCCTCCGGGTCCTCGGGTGTGATGGCCTCGCCGAGCGTCCCGCTTTTGCAGCTCATCGAAAACAAAACCCAGCCTACAAGGAGCAAAGCTCGCGAGGCAGAAAGGTGCGACCAACAAGTCATGAAGAGACCGTTCTAGAACGTATCTCATACTGAGATCCGTTCCAAACAAGCACTATTACACATCAAGCAGAGCTGTAGATTTGGCTCCGCCGACGCTCGCTTCACCCATTTGGGGTGGGCGGCGGTGGAGCCCTTTCCAGTGATGAGATGCGTTCTAGTGTCGACGCTCCACCACCGAGTTCAAGCGGTCAGGAAGTTAAATGATCCCTTGTAGGGTCATGGCGCCTGCGATGAGGAGGGTGCAGCCGAAGAGCAAGAACGTGCGCGTTCTCCGGCTTCCTTTGCTCAGCCGCTCGATGATTTCTTCTCGTGGCGCGTCAGCGATGAGCGACAAGGGCATGCCCTCCCGAGAAAAGAGCAGGAGAGAATCCTCGTCCTCACGTTCGGCGTGACCCATCACCAGGACGAGGTCACCCTGCCGGATAGACTGAATGCTCATTTTCGCCATATCAGCGGGAATCACATCCCTATACTCAAGGCATTGTTCGTCGACCCAGCGTTCGACTTCGTCTTGAATGGGTATCTCACGGCTTCGCAGCGAGGCATCTCCCGCCCCGACATAGATCCACGCGACACCGGTTTCGTCACGGATGGAAAACGGGGTGAAGTCTGCGCGCCCTCCTGGCCCAAATGCGGCATAATAATACAAAAGCGGCTCATCCGCGAAGGGAAGCTGAAAGGAGCTGAGGTGTTCGGCGTCGTCGTCTTCTGTGTCTGTGTCTGTGTCTTCGTCTGTGTCTTCGTCTGTGTCTTCGTCTGTGTCTGTGTCTTCGTCTGTGTCTGTGTCTCCTTCGTCTGTGTCCGCGACCGCGTCCTCCCCGCTCATGTCAGTGTCTTCCTCATCATCTTCCTCATCATTGAGCGTCAGCTCCTCGGCGTGACCGAAGACGATGACGTGCTCGCCGTGACGTGCGTTGTTGATCAGAGTGGGCTTTGCCGCCTTGAGGCAGCGTAGAAGCTGACGTTGCCGCCGCTCCTGTTGGCCCACGGCGCGTACGGCCGAGATCAACAGAAAAAGCGCGCCCAATCCTCCCAGTAGCCAACCTAACTGCGCCCGCATGGGGGGAAGCTCATCTAGGATTGGCGGGTTCAGGAACAGGTCGATCACGCTGCTCACACAGAATGCCACCATACCGCACCCTGCCGGGAGCAGAAGGAGCGACCAAATCAAGGTGAAGCCGATGACCGGGGGCACGTCTCGGTCGAGCGTGGCTCGACGTGGCCTTTTGGGATCATAGTAGACTCTGACGATGTTTCCCTCGCCGAAGCGCTCGACCACCGCACGAGCCTTGGACTCGCCTTCTTCGCCAGAAGCACTCACATCCTGGAAGGAGAGACGTCCTGAGACGTAGGGCATGTCGCTGACGTTGTAGGTGTAGCGAATCGCGGGGGCATAGTAGCGATTTCTATGAGTGCTAGTGAATGTGACCACGGATCGCGTGATCCTTCCCGTTGTCTCGATCCAATCCCGGCTCTGAAGAGCAGCGAGCCATGCCGTCCAGCGTTTCCAGAGAAAAGAGCCCCATGTCCCAAGGGCGCTCAGGCCCACGACGAGGAAAAAGAGGTGGAAGAGCGAGATGACCGCGAGCAGCAGCGCCTGGATGATCACAAGAGAAGATTACTCCACGACGACATACCCCGTCCTCCTCAAATTCCCGCGCCCCGTAGGCCAAGGCAGGCACTTCGTGCCCGATCCCGACACCGAGTAGATGAGCACTTGGCGTTCGCGATCAACGCCGTCTTTGAGGCTGACGATGATTTCTAGGGTGCCGTCTCCGTCAACGTCGGCCACGGTGGGCACGGGCATGGCGCCGCGATCCGGAAGTTCGATCTGATGCAGGAGGGCGCCGTTGGCGGCCATGATGAACAGCGAACCTTCCCCCGCTTCAGTCGAATAGGTGTTGAAGATCAGCTCTGGGCGACCGTCCTTCGAGAGATCAGCCGCGATAACGCCACCGGTGAGCACTCCGGGGCTGGTCGTGAAGCTCTGCTGCCAAAGCTGCTGATTGGTCGAACTGACGGCGTGGATCCGTCCGTCGAAACCGGCAAACACGAACTCCACTCCGGGGCTCTCGGGATCTAGATCCACCACCGTCACCTGATTGGTGGCGGCGACGATGTTGCTTCCCGCATCCCACAGGCCATCGATGAAATCCGGGGCGTGATAAGGCAAGAGCCAATCGTCCGGCCTGGTACCGTCGTGGCGAACGACCCACAGCGCCACCCCGCGCTCGCGATCCGTCTGCGCCGCATTCTGTACCGAACCCAGCATCACGATCTCCGCCACGCCGTCTCCGTCGACGTCCACGATGGCCGGCGCAGTGTTGGTGAAATGCGCTTGGTTGGCGCTGGCTTCATCATCTGCCCAGCCTTGCTGCGCCAGATCGTAGTCGTGCAAAAAGCGAATGCCGGGGAACTTGGTCTTGCCTCGGAAGATCGACGCCGCGTCGAAAGCGCGTCCGGTTCCGTCGTGCAGGCTGACGTAGGCGTTGTCTTGAGGCGCCAGGATGTCGGCGATGCCGTCGCCGTCCACGTCACCGAGCGCCACGTTTTGATCGTAACCGGAATGCACGTAACAGGCGTCATCGCAGCCGCTCGCACCCGTCGTGTTGGGAGGAAATCCCTCGACGATGCTGCCGTCCGCGTGGAGGGCGATGATGATGTCGGTCTGGCCGTTTTCCTGCAATTTGCCGGTGGTCACGCTCACCAGCTCCAAAAACCCGTCCCCGTCGATGTCCGCCGCAGCCAGTGAACGCATCTCGTCGCGCCACTCGAAAGGAAAACCGGGCAGCTCGCCCCCCTCGGCGTCCCAGGCATTGATCTGCCCGCGCGACGCCACAGCGACTTCGAGTCCCGGAATGTCCGGACGCAGATCGGCCACCACGGGCGGAGCCCAGATGCGGCCAGGCAACTCCTTCTGCCAGAGGATCGTGCCGTCGAGGTGCCAAACCAAAAGCACTCGCTCTCGCGGCACGATGATTTCGTTTTCTCCATCTTCGTCCAGATCGGCCACCGCCGGAGAGCTCAGCCATCCCTCGTGCCAGCGATCGAACAGCGTCGCAATCAGCTCAGGCTCACTGACGACGTCCGAGCCACCCTCTGCTTCACAGCTGGCCGCAGGCAGATCACCCACCGGCTCACCCCCGATGGGCAGGGACGATCCTCCGCCCATGTCATCGGAGTCTCCCGCCTCGGACTTCTCCGAGCCGCAGGCGTAGGCCAGAAGCCCTAATGTGACGCAACCAAAAAATCCGAAAGACCACCTCATGCCATCCTCCAACAAACCAACATGACCCTGATCTTACAACCATTCGCGGTCGTTCGGCTCGAATCCTTTGGTCCATGAGTGCCGTCCGACGAGGACGAGGTAGGATAATGAGTGCTTTCCTGGCCTGTTCGCCGAGCGCGTGCGGACTTTCCCAAGGCGCCTGGACGCACACAGCTCATCTGGGACAAGCTCCCTCGTGGTGCTCTCGTCGATCCGTCTCTGGGCTTTGGGCATGGCTTGCGCCCTGTCGCTCGCTGGGCTCGTGGCGGCCGGCTGTACGTCGGCGTCTTCGAGCCACAAAACGGCGCAGGGGGCGCAGGGTGAGTCGTCGGCGTCCCCTCCGGCCTTCATCACAAGCAACGTGCTGCGTTCCGATTACACGGGGTCACAGGCCTGTGCGGGGTGTCACTTCGAGATTTTTTCCGAGTGGGAGCGTTCTCCCATGCACAAGATGACACGCAATGTGGAGCGGGCGAAGATCCGTGCACCGTTCGCGGGGGAGGAGTTTCACTTCAAAGGCGACTTGGCCAAGATGGAGACGCAAGGGAAGGCGCGCTTCTTTCGGCTACGTATGGTAAAGGACGGAGAGCGGCTCTACCGGGTGACGCGAGTCATTGGCGGACGTTACCGTGAGGACTTCGTGGGGATCGATGTCACGGAGACCAGCGATCCGGTGACTGCCGCTGGCCATGGAGAAGAACGAGTGATGCCGGCTTCCTACGTCTTTTCTACGAGCAGTTGGCGGTACAAAGGCTATTCGGTTTTGGTCAAGGAGCGGCCACACTTGGTGGTGGGTGGGGTGTGGAGGCAGCAGTGCATCTTCTGTCACAACACCGTGCCTCACGTCTCGACCCTGCTCGACGAGCTTTTGGGTGAGGGAGCGCCGACGTACCAGGGTTCGCTACAGAACGACCTTTTGCCGGAGGACAAGAAGTGGACGGCCAGCGTTCGAGACAATGAGGCACTCGGGCGAGCGCTGCGCGCGGAGCTGCACTTCTTGGGAGAAGATGCACCGCACCAGGACTCCATCGCAGAGCTTCTGACGCACACCATCTCCGCCACCAGATCGCATTTCGGCCCGGAGCATTTCATCGAGGTGGGCATCGGTTGCGAAGCCTGCCACGGCGGCTCCAAAGAGCACGTCCAAGATCCTCGCACCAAGCCGACCCTGACGGTGACGAGTCCGGCCTTGCAAGAGCACCTCGTGAGTCAGCACAGCACTCATCGAGAAAGTGAACCTTCGCCCGCGGAATGGACGAACCGCACCTGCATGCGCTGTCACACCGTACTCTTCAGTCGCTATGGCCCCACCTGGGAAGGTGGCCACCGCAGAGGAGATCCCGGAGGGAGTCCCATCAATTCGGGGGAAGCGCGTGACTTCATGCTGGGCGGCTGCGCGAGTCAAATGAGTTGCACCAGCTGCCACTCGCCGCATGCCGAGGACACCCCCGCCAGAATGGAGGCTCTCTTGGGTGAGGGGGGCCAGGCGCTTTGCACCGGCTGTCATCAGGATCTCCGGTCGACCGAAGCGCGCGCACTGCATTCCCATCACGATCCAGAAGGATCCGGCGCTTCCTGCATCGGCTGCCACATGCCCAAGAAGAACATGGCGCTCGATTACCGCTTGAGCCGCTATCATCGCATCGGCAGCCCCACGGATACCGAGCGCGTGGAGCGCGACCGTCCGCTCGAATGCGCGCTGTGCCACGCGGACAAGAGCGTGGAGGAGCTGGTTTCCACGATGGAGAGCTGGTGGAGCAAGAGCTACGACAGGACTCGCCTGTCCAGGCTGTACGGCAAGGATCCCTCGGTGAAGCCCTTGCCCGTGACTCTCGAAGTCGGCCAGCCTCACGAGCAGGTGGTAGCGGCTCTGGTCCTCGCGAAAAGCGGGGACCAGAGCCAGGCGCCGGCTTTGGTCAGACAGCTTTCGCATCCCTATCCGCTCGTGCGCTACTTCATCGCGCAGGCCCTGACCGAGTTGCTTGGCAGTTGGCCAGAAGTCGATCTGGACGCCGATCCCGCCGAGATCACCCGGCAGGCGCAGCTGTGGCTAGACCCTCGAATGAAAGCGACGACGACGACTGGAGCGGCACTTGGAATCAAGTGACGCCGAACCCGTTCTACACGACCAGACAGCTCAACAGCAGCCCGGAGTCGCGCTCGCCGTGGCTTCACAACAACTCGTTCTTGCTGCAATTTTCTGCTCCGTGTCTTCCAGAAGAACGTAAAGCTCCCAGCTGTAACCATTGGGATCGGTGACCCAGAACTTGTCTTGATTGGCGTAGCAGCAAACCTCTGTAGCGCGCTCCTGACTGATAAGACCAGCTTTTCCAAGCCTCTTGTGCGCTTCGTCCAAGGCCTTCATGTCTGGAAGTTCAAGACCAACGTGAATGTTCTTCAGGGCTTGGGGACCGTCATCACTTTGGTGAAATGAAATATTCAGTCCACCACTCGGCGGGAGGAACTTCGCGTAATCATGCTTCAGTTTGACGGGATCGCTTCCAAAGAGCACCCGATAGAAATCCACCGATGCCTGAATGTTATAAACGGGTAAACTAGTGTGAAATCGCATACTTTGGTTCCTTCAATGGGAGGGCGGGAACATCCCATCCGCTCACTTCTGAAGACGCCTCACCGTCGGGTGAGAGACAGGATCTCAGCGCCAAGGGCGATTTTTCCTGCAAGGTCTCTTTTCCTGCATCCTGATGCTTCGTCGAGCGTCATCCCCTTGTGAACTCCACAAGTCAGGCACATTCTCTTCGGGTGCAACCAACGGAGAGCACCCTGGGTGAGCTGTATAAACAGTTCCACGACGAACTTCAGGGTTTCCTCCTGGCGCGGGTCACCTCGAAAGCGACTTCCGAGGACATCCTTCAAAATGCCTTCCTGAAGGCACACCGCGCTCTGTCTACCGGAGAAGTACCCGAGCATCCCCGCGCCTTTTTCTATCAGATCGTGCGGAACCTGCTGATTGACGCCAGCCGCTCCCAAAAGCGAAGCGCAGCTCTCAAGGACGCCTTCTTCACGGAATCCGCGACCTTGGGAGCCGAAGTGGAGGACTCAATCCTCACGCAGACAGAGGAGAACCTCATCTTCCAGAAGGTCGCTCGGGCACTGCCTCTATTCGTCGCCCAGGTCAAAGAGCCGTATCGCCGCGCCCTGGAGCTCACGGAGATCGAGGGACTGTCTCATGCGGAAGCAGCCATACGCGAAGGGGTGACTGTCGCGTGCATGAAGGCGCGGATCCGGCGGGGACGACTCATGGTCCGGGACGCTCTGATGTCGTGCTGCGCCTTTGATCAAGACCGCCGCGGCCGCATCATTGAGTGTCATCCGCGGCCAACCGCAGATCCCAAGGGTTCCGCCTGCGGGTGCGGTTAGACAGCCATCATTCCCGTGAAATCGCCCAGATGCGTGATATCTGCTGGGCGCGAAAAAGTTCGCAGCGCCTCGATAACCCTCAAGAACAGCCTAAATATCCCACATACGTAGCCGAGCTGAGCGCGAGGCACGGTTCGTGCTTTGTGGCTCCTGGGAGAACCCCCCCAGGAGAATTACTGATGAGTAAAGGCAATGAAGCTCGTGCATTGAGGTATGAGCTTGAAGAAACTGGCAAGCATCATCTCGCTTCACTAGAAAACACCGAGCAACTAGAAAGCGCTGAGCCCCTGAGGGGCGTAAGCCCCTGGACGGGTAAGCCTCTTACCCTCGTCAATGTTGCGACTCACGCTGAAGTGAAATATGCCGTGAGCGCTGCGCGCTTTGCCCAGCGACAATGGGGCCGCCTGAGTTTGAAAGAACGCTACGCTACCATGAAGCGGGCAGCGCGTCGGCTCCTTGAGGAGCGCGCTGTCGGAATGAGCATCGTAGGTGAGGAACTCGGCAAGGTGCCCGCGGATGCGCTCTTTACCGAATTGCTGGGACCATTGGACGCGCTCGCCGGATGGCAGCGGGTGATTCACCATGCGCCAGCCGGGCGAATCGGGTTAAACCCCCTTGCTTTTCCCGATAAACAAGCCCGCATCGAGCTCGAAGCCAGAGGGGTCGTCGGGATCATCGCACCTTGGAATTTTCCGATTGCAGGCTTGTATCGCAGTGTGTTCCCGGCCCTTTTGCTGGGCAACGCCATCGTCGTCAAGCCAAGCGAATATTCACCTCGCAGCAGTGCGTGGTTTTTAGAAATCCTAGCGAGCGAATTGCCCCCTGGGCTCATCCAAGTGGTTCATGGAGCGGCTGATACCGGAAAGGCGCTGATCCGCGCGGGCATCGACGCTTGCGTGTTTACTGGTTCGTCCGCCGTTGGTGAGAAAGTTGAAAAAGACTGCGTAGCAAGATCCATCGTATGCTCCGCCGAAATGGGCGGCAATGACGCGGCGATTGTACTCGAAGGCGCCGATCTCGACCGCACCGTAGCCGGGATCACACATTGGGCACTTCAGAATGCTGGCCAAGCCTGCGCGGCCATCGAAGTCGTCTATGTCGAATCAAGCATTGCGGAAGATTTCACGGAGCGCTTGCAGCGTGTTTGGAAACAGCTGCGATTCAGGACAACCCTGCACCCGAGCGGCACGCTGGCGCCCCTGGCACAGGAGAAGCAAAAGCAGAAGGTCCTTGATCAGATCGAAAGCGCGAAGAGTTTGGGAGCGCGCGTTTTGCTTGGAGGACAGTCGTCTCAGCTCAAGGTCATGCCAACGCTTCTGGCTGATTGCAGCGCAGAAATGGATATCGTACGTGAGGAAACATTCGGCCCTGTGCTTCCCATCGTGGTCGTAGAGAGCGCCGAAGATGCGATCAGACAGATCAATCAAGGCAAGTATGGACTCACTGCCTCCTTGTGGACGAAGGACATCGAACGAGCCGAAGAATTGATTCCGACCCTGGATGTCGGGGTAGTCACCGTCAACAATCATGCGCTCAGTGGCGCGATGACAGATTTGCCGTGGGCGGGGCGTCGTGCATCAGGGAAGGGTATTGCGAACAGCGCTTGGTCGCTCGGCACCTTCGCGCAGCTCAAGACGGTCGTCATTGATCGATCGAATTCAGTAGAACCCTATTGGGCACCTTTCGATCCCGATCTCGAAGCGCTCGGGAATGGGCTCGCCGAAGTACAACTCGGCAACCTCAGGAATGTCTATGCCCTCCCCTTCTTGCTCCTGAAGCGCGCCTTCACGCTCAAAACCTTCTTTGGGATGACCTGAACGGTCGTCCAGCCGTTACCTCGGAGCACGCCGTCCCTCTCATCACGCACCGACGATAGCATCCATCCCCGCCTTTGATACGGTAGCTCAAAGGCAGGAAAAGGTGGCGCGGTGGGGGATTTCATGAAAAGTCATCGAATGCTGCTCGTGGGTCTTACGAGCGCGTGGGCGCTCTTTACCGGTTGCAACACTGAAGACGAACCCGGAGGGTCAGCCGATGATTCTCCTGACTCAGGCGGAGCATCGTCGAGCGGCGGCGCTTTGGGAGCAGGTGGATCAGGAGGAACGCTGACGACTTCGTCGGGAGGTGCCCACGATGAGACCGGCGCCATCAGCAACGATTACCCGGGAGACATGGGGATCGAGAACCATCCCGACGTTATTTTTGCTGACGACTTCGAAAGCTACGAAGACGCCGCCGATCTGTGGGACCGCTGGGACAACACGTACCAAGAAGCGCAGACACGCATCGCCACTGGAGAAGGCCATGTCTTCGCCGGTCAAAAAGCGCTCGAATTCACGATGCCGACCGGAACCCAGGAGCTCTCGAACGCCGTGCAAAAGGTGCTCACGAGCGAACTCGATGTTCTCTACCTGCGCTGGTATTCAAAATTCGACGGAGCAAACGACATCGTGGGTTCGAGCCACAACGGGGGCGGGATCTCGGCTCATTATTTTATGGGTAATCAAGCGACGCCCGGCATCCCGGCCGACGGCACGAACAAGTTTCTCACCGAGTTCGAGCACTGGCGAGGCGATACGGACACGGCTTCACCAGGCGAAATCAACGTCTACATTTATCATCCCGAGCAACGAGACGACTACGGCGATCATTTCTTTCCCTCAGGAAGAGTGCTCCCGAATAGCAGTGTTCCCTTCGACTTTGGAGATACGTTTGAACCTCGACCCGACCTCGTGCCAGATTTGGAGCGCTGGTATTGCTACGAATACATGGTGCGAGCCAACACGGTGGGTGCGCGCGATGGGCGCATCACGCTCTGGCTCGACGGCGTCAAGGTCGCCGATTTCGGTAACCTTCGCTTGCGCGACGTGGACACCCTCAAGATCGATCGATTCAATTTGTCGTTCCACGCCCGCCAGAATCCAGGCGCTGAAACCAAAAAATATTACGACAACGTCGTGGCTGCCACTTCGTACATCGGAACAATGACCACCCTCTGAGGGCACCGTGCGTACGTCGACCCGGTCGGTTTCGGTGCAAGCGCCCCTCAGAAGGTGACCATCAGGCCTGCCGTTCCGAGATGCAGCCAAGGTTTTCTGTAAGCAGCATTCTTTAGAGACGCCCTGCGAGTGAAGGACCACTGCCGTCCCGTCCCGACAAATGCCGTCACCGCGCCGCGCGGCGCGCGCGCGCCTTCTGGACCCGCGGGAGGCTCGCTTCAATCCATTCGACGAGGAGACCGAGACGCTCGGCTGCTTCGCGACCGAGCGGCGTAAGTTCGTACTCGACGCGCGGCGGTACTTCCGCATAGACAGTGCGTTCTACGAAACCATCCTCTTCGAGCATGCCGAGCGTTTGCGCGAGCATCTTCTCGCTCACTCCATCGATACGCCGTCGGAGTTCGCTGAAGCGATGAACCTTTTCGGCGAGAGCGACAAGGACGAGGCCCGTCCAACGACTCGTGAGTCGCGTCAGCACTTCGCGCGAAGGGCACGCTTTGGCGAAAACGTTCGGCGGTAAAGCTTTACGAACCATGACCCCGCATACTTACCAAAAGGTAGGTACTTGTAAAAGGTAAGTTTTGGATTAAATCCCAAGAGCCAACCAAAAAAGGAGAACACACCCATGATCGCAATCACCGGAGCCAGCGGCCATCTCGGCCGTCTGGTCATCACCCAGCTTCTCGAAAAAGTCCCCGCGCAGGAAATCGTCGCCCTCGTACGGACCCCGTCGAAGGTCGTGGATCTCGCCGAAAGGGGTGTCGTCGTTCGTGAAGCCGACTATCGAAAAACAGAAACGCTCGACCCCGCGCTCGCTGGCGTGAAGAAACTCCTCCTCATTAGCTCAAGCGACTTCGATGATCGCGCGGGACAACACCGCCGCGTGCTCGAAGCGGCGAAAAAGGCCGGCGTCGAGCACGTCGTCTATACCTCGATCCTCCGTGGCGTCGAATCTCCGTTGATCCTCGCCGCGGATCACGCCACGACCGAGCGCCTCATCGAGACGCTCGGCGTCCCGTTTACGATCTTGCGCAACGGCTGGTACCATGAAAACTACCTCGGCAACCTCGAAGCCACCTTTCAGCACGGCGTCGTTGGTTCGTCCGGAAATGGCCGCATTTCTGGGGCTCCGCGCGCCGACTACGCAGCGGCGGCTGTCGCCGTCCTGACGGGCTCGGGTCACGAAGGCAAGCGCTACGAGCTCGGCGGAGACACCTCCTTCACGAAAGCCGAACTCGCCGCAGCACTCACGAAGGTATCTGGACGTCAGGTGTCGCACGCAGAGGTTCCACCCGAAACGTTTCAGCAGATCCTCATCGGAGCTGGTCTCCCCGAACTCGTCGCGAGCATCTACGTCAACGCCGACGTTCGAATCGCGGAGGGCGCACTCCAAGAGGATTCGAAAACGCTCTCACGCCTCATCGGGCGCCCCACCGGAGCGCTCGATGACTCGATCCGCGTAGCGCTCGAACGAATGCTACCCGACTCAGAGTGACATTGGATCAGCGAGTGGACTGCGTACGCGTCAGTTCCAAAACGACAGGACAATGGTCACTGACCTGGGTGGCCACCTCGAGTCGATCGGCGGGGCCAGGTTCACAGCGCGTTTGTTCACAGGCTCCGGAGAGGCTGGCCGTGGCACGTGTGGATAGGGAGCGACTGACCGGTTGGCCCGCGCTCGCGGCCTCTTGCGGATCCGCTGGCTCCGCCTTAGGAGTGAAAAGATATGAATCCAGCGTTCCCAGCTCTACCCTCCGCAGGACCTCCCGTTAGCGCCAAGAATCACGTGGCGCCGGGAACAGGCAAGTGGATCTTCTTAGGCGGCACGATTCTCGCGCTGCTCTGCTTGGTGACCATTTTCATCTTGCTGCTTCTTTTGCCAATCCTCTATCTCACGGAGCTGGTTCACAGAAAGCGCATCATGGCAAGACTCAAGGGCAGTCATGTCATGGTGAGCGCGCGTCAGTTTCCCGAGATCTATGCCTGCGTGAAGGAGTACTCGAATCGCCTAGGCTTGAAGGACGTGCCGGACATCTACATCGTTGAATCGAGCGGGATCAATGCTTTCGCGTTCAGGATCGGGAGTCGACGGTCTGTCTCTCTCATCGATGACACGGTCTGGGGCGCACTGCAGGCCAGTCGTCTCCCCGCCCTGCAGTACATCATTGCTCACGAACTTGCTCACCATGCCCTCGGTCACACATCAGCTCTCCGTCTGGCGCTTTCCAACATAATCTTCCCCCTAGGACGCCTTGATGAAATGAGCGCTGACGCGGTCGCGCTTCAGCTCGTGGGCGATCGGGAAATTGCGATTGATGGTCTAACCATGCTCACCATCGGGCCTCAACTCATGGGCTACGTGGATAAGGGTGCTCTCCTGCAACAGGCGTCTGAAGTCGCTGCCGACAAAAATACGAAGAAGGGCGAGGCCGGCCTGACCCATCCAGTCTTACTGCGCCGGATCAACGCCATCGCCCAAGCTCCGTTGGCGCGGAGCTAACCTCAGAAGGTGACCATCAGGCCTGCCGTCCCAAGGCCCCCCGTCGTAGCGAACGGGCTGAGCGCCAACGGAACGGGTCGAGCGGGCCCTGCGCCGTCGGGGTACTCGAGCTCCATTTCATGCGCTCCGGCGACACGAAATCCCCCCTCCACGAAAGCCCAAAAACGAGGAACTCGCCTGGACCCGTCGGAATTTCCGGCCAGACGCAGCGCCATGCCAAGCGCTGCATCAAACTGAAAAGCTGCGCTCTTGTCCTTCATCTCGCTCTCGTAGCCGCGGTTCAAAAAGGCAGTAGCCAGTTCGACACCCGGCGCTACTCGCGCGTAGCCGAACAAGCGATGATGCATGTGGTAGCGGCCTTCAATGCCCAGGGTGAAGCGAGTGAGTTCGAGGTTCGTGAACGAGCTTCTGAGACTTGCATCCGTGCCGGAAAGCCCCATTTCAGCAAGCACCGCGAGAGAAAACCTGTCGACGGAAAGGAAGGCGCCACCTGCTCGGACAACGAACTCTGGCAGAACATTCGATTCAGAAAAGAGGTCGAGACCCTTGTGGGTCGCCGACGCCAAGCGAAAGCCAGCGGCAAGGTCGATGTGCTTCTGGTGGTAGGTGAACGGGAGCGTATTCGGGTCCGGGGGCGGCTCATACGGCAAGGCGGTCTTTTCTTCCGGAGATAGTGCGATCACCCGGGGCTTTGCGAGCGGATTTTCGCCGGCGCCGGGCTTCTGCTCTTCGACGACCTCTTCCGGCGGCTTTTCCTCCGGCGACGCCTTGGGTTCTTGCTCAAGAGAAAAGGGATCGGCCTGCTCCTCGGCCGCATCGCCAGCGGGCGCGGGCGCGGTTTTCTCCTCCATCGTTCCGCCAGCAGACGGAGCCTTGTCACCCACGGAGGGCGGCGCGACCGCACCTGGCGATACCTGGGCCAAGAGGGGGAGAGAGACCGCCGTGACGCCGACGAAGCAGACGGAAAAGAGTGCTGTTCTCATTTGAGCCCCTCAAGTTCTAAGGCGGGATAAAAGGTAGTCTCGGAAGAAGCGGGGACTTCGGCATCGAGCACGGTCGCCCCCCAGGTCTCCCCGGAAAGATGAAGCGCAACGGCCGAGCGCCCGGTGTCAGCCCGCTCGATGTCAAAAATTCCTCTCACCCCTTCATCGACGTAGAGAGCGAGGGGGTGAAGGTTGGACAGCTGTACCGCCGAAAAACTCTGTCCGCCCGGTCTCGCCACCCAGAGACGCGCACCGTCCAGCGAAGTCGTCACGGAAAACCCAGAACCGTCCGTGTTGAGGGGGAAGCTCTCTCGTCTGCGCAGATCGAGTACGAAGAATCGCTCGCTCCCTGCTGCGACCAGAACCTTGAGATGTTGGTTGGGTACTGGAACATCGATGACTTCGGAAACCTGCATCCCGAGATCCGTTGCATCGATCGAGCGGTACGGAGTGGCGCTCGTCGAGCCCAAGGACCAAAAAGCGATACTCGTGGATTGACCCCATAGAAGGGCGACGTCTCCACCGTCGGGCGTTCCCTCCACGACACTGGTGATGCGGGTCATTTGATTGAACCGGTGTGGCAGCGTGACCGTCTCTGCGAAAGTCGTATCCGGATTCACGAGGGTCGCCTGCTGCTTTTCTGGGACCAAAGCCGCAAGCCGCAGGCCACCGTCCGTACGCACGAAATCGATGTTGCTGGGAACGCCGCCCACATCGACGATGTTCACCACGACCTTGAAATCCTTGTTCTCGTTTGAACTGGCCCCCAGTTGAAGCAGGACCACGTCCGAACTCCCCTGAAGACGGATGGCAATGCGCGCGTCGTCATCTGCTTCCGGGTCACCGTCATCAAAGATGATCTGGGCGGGTTGATAGGGTTTCTGCTCGTTGTCCTTGGGCAGCTGAACGGTGACCTCTTCCCTTTCGAGGTGGGCAAGGTCGAGCAGGGCCAAGTCGCGATCGGTGCGCACGACGAGAAACCGTCGCGCTCCGCCCCGAGGCACTGTCAAAGCATCGGTGAACACCATCCCCCGAGGAGAGCCACCGTAGCTGCGAATCGTGCGGGAAAGAGCCTGAGGATCTGCGGCGGTGAGATCTACAAAGATGAGTTCGTTGGGGTTGGTCACCGTGGAGGCGCCCGCAAAAGCCACCACCCATTCGCCCCTGGGATCGACGGCCAGCTCACCCATCGGATCATCGAGAAGAATCGTGTCCTTGAGCGCCGGCTCGATGCCTCCGTCAAACACCATGAGGCGCGGCTCTTCGTCGTCAGGTTGCGTCCGAGGATACTCGCCTTCAGAGAGCACGAAGAGTTGACTCTGATCCGCCGAGGGTTTGATCGAAGTGACATTGAGGCCCACAGGGAAATGCGAGAAGGCGAGCTCCTGCTTTCCGGGCGAAGTCAAAAACACGAGGCGATCGAGGCTCTTGTCGAAGAGCGCCACGGACCCAGTGAGTCCTACCACCTCCGGGTCAGTCACTGGAGCGGAAAGCTCAGGCGGTCTCTCGTCGCAACCTGCTACCGCAAGTGTCCCAGCAGCGAATGCCATGATTCCGACGACACTCCGGAAAAGCCGAGTACTGCCAGCACTGTAAGCCCCATACCCCGCGGACCTAAGAAAGATGTGTCTGCTCATTCGTCTACTACCTCTGCCGAAAGCTCAAACCCCGTGAGGGTGCGTGCCTGGTTGGCGTTAAAATCAAAGAAAGTTACCCGTCCCTCTGGATGGGCTTGAGCCACAAAAGCGGTGTCGAGATCCATCATCACACCCGCGGAAAGCGGGAGCGTCGGCAAGCGCTCTTCGCGTACGCTGAGCCACGGAAGGCTGATGAGGTGGGCCTCAGAAATCCCCAGACTGACCGCCGTAACGATGCCGAAGGAGTTTGCTAGAGCGACATGCTCCACAGGCGCTGAAGTGCCGGCAATGCGAGGGAATCCCTCCGTGCTGAGCGAAACCACAGAAAACTGCTTGGCGCGATGACCGACTTCATCCGCCGCGAGTACGACGGCGTGCTGGCCGTCAGGCGTCAAATTCACGTTGTACACCGCAGCCTGGGTGCTGATGGACCGGTGCTTGAGAAAGTTCGCTTGCGAAAGGTCAACGACATTGATGCGATCATACGGCTCAGCGGTCATGTAGAGCACCACCCGTGACCCGTCGTCCGTCAAGGTGGCACTCCCAAAGTATTGACCCTCGATCTGCAAGGTGTCGATGGCCGTTACATCTTCGAGCACATCTTCGATGCGGAACGTTGCAAGCTCTGATCTCAAGCGAATCACCGCGACGGCTCGCCCGGAAGGCGACAGATCCACGTCCGTCACGCGGCCAGAAAACTGCAACGTACGAACCGCATCCGGATCCTTCAGATCGATGAGATCGACCGTGCTCGCGCGCGCGCGACGCACCAGGGCGTAGTTTCCGTCTCCGCTGAGCGAAACGTCATGAGCTTCCGCAGCCGCACCTAAGTCAATCCAGGTGTCTTGAGTCGGGGTGGACGTGAGATCAATCAGCGAGATCCCTTCTTCACAGACGACGACGAGCCGGGTCTCGTCCTCAGAGACGAGAACCTGACCGGGCCGGTACCCGACGACGAGCCGGGTGCTCGTCATCGTCTGAGCCCCCAACTTCATCACCGTGATCTCCTGCAAACCCTCGGTGGGATCGAGGCTCTGACCGTGCTCCTTCGCGCTGTAGGCGACGGCCCAGGTACCCGAACGAGAGACGCTCACGCGGTTGGCTCCTCGGTGAGTGGCCACCTTGTCGGGAAGGACGGTGTTGTTCGAGACGCGGAAGCGGGTCGCGTCCGCGCTCCCGACGTTCAGAACAAGCGCCGTCGGTGAGTCCTCGCTCGACGGCACTGCCGTCAGATAAGTGGGGTAGAGACCAGCAGTTAAGACCTCCACCGTGAGATCAACGACGTCAATCAGGGCCACCCTTCCGCTCTCGGGATTGGCCGACCAGAGATATCGACCCGTCGCCACCGGAGCACGGAAGCTGTCCTCGTCTTCGATCTCTTCGACAAGAAAGTCCTCACCCGCGACTCCGCCTGCTCCCGCAGCTCCGTCCCCATCCCCAAAATTTCCGTCGAAGTAGTCTCCGTCTCCGGCCTGACCGAGATCACCGTCGCCCCCATCATCGCCGTACCAATCGGAGGCCATCGGGCCGTCGTCATCACCTGCCCCGCAAGCCCACAAACCCAGTCCGATGAGCGTCGACAGCGCGACAAGCCTGACTTTTCTGCGCATCATCACTCCACCACCTTGCTCGCTAGCTCAAACCCAGTCACCGTTTTGTGGACGCCAGTCGTGAGGTTCAGAAAAGTAACCCGCCCCTCGGCGTGACTCTGAGACACGAACCCTTGACCTGCCTCGGGCACCATCCCCGAAGAAAGCGGGACGCTCGGAAGCTCGACCTGATCCACGCTCTGCTCCGAAAGGCGACCAAAATAAGCCACGGCACGTGCCGTCTGTGTTGCCTCCGTGGTGATCAAAGCCCGTCCCGCCTGCCCCGAAATGCTCACGAATCGAGGAACCGTCGAAGTCCCTTCGATGCGCGGGGGGAGTACGCGGCTCACCGGCAAAAGGGCGAAGGCCCCTGCCTTCGTTCCGCCCGTTTGCCCGAGCATCAACACCACGCTGTCAGCACCATCCTCAGAGAGAAAGGCGGCGGATACCGGCGCCTTGAGGTCAACCACCCGCAGCGTTCGGTTGTCGGTCCGAAGGATCGAGAGCCGAGAATTGGGCTGCGCGTTGGTGAACAGGAGCACGCGACTGGCATCGGGAGAAACGACCGCACTCCCTACAATCTCATCAGTAAAAACGAGGTCGAAATCGTCTGGGTGAGCAAAAATCGTCTGGGTGGGGAGTAGGGCGATCGCACTTTCGGCGGAATCTGGACCTGCACCGCCCTCGCCTCCCGGGGGAACTTGCAAAGTCTGTCCCCCCCGCACCACGGCGATCGCCATGAGACCATCCGCGCTCAGATCAAGATCGGTCACAGGACCGGGTAAAGAAACCACAGCTTCGTCGCCGGTCTCCGTGTCCACCACCAGAATCTCGGAAGAGCCCCCTCTGCGTACGAAGGCGAAAGCCCCGTCCATAGAAAACGAGACATCCCGTCCCGTTTCGACGTTATCCTCCGCAAGAAAAAGCTCGCGGATGACCTGGGGACCGTTCTCTAGATCGATCACGGAAATGCCGGGGCCGCTGACGACATACGCATAGGTTTCGTCGGCGTTGATGAAGACTTTGCTGGGACGGAAGCCTACCGAGAGCGGACGAACCTTGGGGGATTTGCCCGCAAGATCGATGACCGTCAGATCCTGATAGCCGTCGGCGGAGTTGAGCGTTCCGTCCTCCGAGCGGGACCACACCACGATGAAGCGCCCCAGAGCGCCTACCTCAAGCGCACTGGCGCCCTTCTGCACCGGAACGCGAGTCGCTTCAGGCGGCGAGTCGTCACCGTCAGAGAAGAACAGCGAAACGTCATGACTCCGAGTGTTGATCACCGCGGCTCCGCCAGCGGTCGCTCCGGCGGGGATCGTCGCCAGAAATGTAGGCCCGTTGCCTCCCTCAAGGACGTCGATGTCCAAGGTTTCAGCGTTGATCCTCGCTACCTTGTTCGAGTCAGGGTTGACGCTGAAAAGGTAAGTGCCGCTGACGACGGGAGCTCGAAAAGATTCCTCCAGCTCCTGTTCGGGTAGATCGGGGTCCATGGGGACAGGAGTGGAGTCAACCCCGTCCTCGTCGCCATCCCCAGCTCCGTCATCTCCCTGAGTCCCTTTGTCAGACTCCGCGCTTGTGGCAGACATTCCGCAGGCGAGCGCGACGAAACCTCCCAGGAGAAACAACAGCCGCCCAGAAGACAACAGCCGCACGGAGGACAACAGCGGAACAGAAGAGCGGGACACACCCGAGAGCGTCGGGTGGACCGAAGTCTTACGAAACCAAGCCCCAATCACGAGGGAAGCGCTTGCAAGGTTTAGGCCAGGGACAAACCTTCCCGAATTCCCTCACGTTCAGTGACAGCAGAAGAACAGCCCCTGACTTTCCTGTCACAGATGACCCAAAACGACCACACTCTTACCGGCCGCGCTTGGTCAAACCGACGACCTGCAAGGGCTGTTTACTCGCGAAAAAGCTCACTTCGTCCCCCAACCGCGCCGAAAGCATGCGGTAAGGCCCGTCGAGGTAAATCCTCACTCGTTCCATCTTGCTCGTGACACGGATCACACTGCGCCGATTGATGATGGCGTGCTTCAGGCGCAGCCGATGGCCTTGACCAACATAGGGTTCACGCACAATCAACTGAAGCTCGGTCGACGCAAGGGGAAGAATTTTTCCTCCTGCTGAACGCATCGCGGCCGTGGAGCCCGCCGCGGGGCCCACCCAAAACCCACTGGAGCGTTGCTCTTCCGTCTTACGACCAATTTTCAGAAGGTAGTTCGAAGTGGCCGCGGGCTCCGCGTGACAGTAAAGGGCTTCGTTGAGCACACGCTCCGAACGGAGCTGTCCGTTGACAGAAACAGCCATACGCTGAAGGGAAATCACGGGGGCGTCGCCCTGTAGCGCGCGGGCAATCGTCGTACCGATGGCGCGCCCACTCGCCGCACAGAAAAAACCCACACTGTAACTCGGTGCGCTGTTGATCCCGAGAAGCGGAACGCTATCGACGCTGTGAGAGGCTGCCAGGAGCGTACCGTCGCCCCCCACCGAGACAACCAAAGACGCACCTCGCGGATCAAACTCAGCCTGAGCTCCGTGCAAGAGCAACGTCTCTACGCCAAGCCGCTCGAGAGTTTCGACGACTTGATCCACCGTGCGTACATGTTGTTCGTGGGCGGGTTTCCATTTGCTGACAGCCGGGTGCCCCTGACTGAGCAAGCGAGAAGCGCGGCTATCTCCGTCCCCGCTCCTAGCGCGGGAAAGCGACGACTTCTTGGCCACGACGATCACTCTTGGTCGTCTCACAAGACCCCTTCAGCCTGAAGGCTGCTCCTCAGGCGATACAAGGCAATCTCCGTCTTTGCGTCCGCGAGCGCACCTGCGAAAAGCGCCGAAAAAGCAGCGGACAGAGGCACCGCTACAACCTGGCCGGCCTCTTCGAGCGGCGAGCCATCGAGCAGGGGCGGCTTCGCCTCCCCCGGATCCACCAAGGCTCGAAAAAAAAACTGTCGCTCCGCCACGAGACCAGGGCAAGGAAACGTCGAAGGACCGAGCGGATGCAAAGCGTCCGGCGCAAGGTGAAACCCCGTCTCCTCCCTGAGCTCGCGCGCAGCAGCAACGAAGATCCCCGTGGGAGAACTCTCCAAGGGTTCAATCAAGCCAGCAGGACATTCCCACAGACCTCGGTTTTCCGGCTCTTCCATCGGCGAGCGCTCCTGCAGGCGGAGCGCCACCGGAGGACGGATCGCACTTCTGAGCACCACCCACGGCACCTTCCCTTCAGGCCCTTCGCGAAAAAAATAGGGGACGATGACGACAGCGTCCAAGCTCTCGCGATCGACTTCATCGTAAATCAGGCTCTCTCCCTCGACTCCGTTTGCGTCCACCGTACACACCAAGCGCGAGACGTAACGCAAGAAACCGCGGGACGAGGGTGAGCGATCCTCCAAGACCTTGATCGAGTACGCTGGAGGTGCGGGAAGCGAGGGTAAGCAATCCATCGGGGTGACCGCCCCATGTTGCCTATTGTCACGGGAAATGAACACCATGCTTCCGCCAGGGCCAAGGCGGAAGCCCGGCCTCGTCGAAGGATCTTCCATGAAACGTACATTTCACGCCCTCGCCAGTGTCCTTTGTGGGGCTCTGCTCCTCAGTTGCAGCAAGAACCCGTCCTTCCAAAGCACCCTCGACAAAATGTGGCAGTGGGACGGGGGCGTCGAGGCGAGTCGCGTCTTTCAGCGCACAGAGAAGGCAAAGGCACCCGTCGATGTCCCGGCAGCAGTCGGGGTCACCGGCCGGGGTCTCGTGGGCCGAGCGCTGCCCGCCGGAAAGCTCTGGACCTACGAAGGGGAGGTCGACGTACTGCCCACGCTGGTGGGAGACATGGTGCTGTTCTCTGGGGAAGGCAAAGTCATCGGCCTCGACGTGACAACGGGCGCCCGGCGCTTTGTGGTTTCTATCCACGGACGCCGCTTGGAAGGGGCCGGGTACGACGGCATTCATTCCATTTTGCTCTTGGTGGACAGTGACGACGCTCGCGAAGATCAGATCCTGGTCGTCGGGCCGAGAGGAGAGCGTGTGCTCGAAGTGTCTGCGACCGCGCGCCTCGGAACCCCCGCCGCTCTCGATTCCGTAGGGCTCGTCCCCTACAGCGGTCAGTACATTGGGGCGGTCGATCTGAAGTCGGGCAAGCACATCGGCCGCATCCTCATCCGTGATTCCGTTCATCGGATCAAAGCAGAAAACGGGCAAATGATGGTCTATGGCGCAGGGGCGACTCCCTTCACCTCCCGGATTGCGAGTGCCCCGGACAGTCAGTCCCTGAAGCTTGCCGAGCGTAAGTTTCCCGGAGAGCCCGTCTGGCCCGTCGACGGGAGCAAACCACGACCTCTGCGTGCCGCGCCGGTCGCCCTCTACGCAGAGCCGATCGAAAAAGAGGGCGTCACCAAATTCGCTGAGGGAACCTACGTGGCCACCTACTATCAAATCGCTCTCGGCCTCTTCCACGGGAACAACCGGATCCGCTGGGTCTCGCACTTCGATCGAACCATCATCGGCGGTGATTCTTCCCCTACGGGAGTGACCCTGTGCCTTGAAGACGGACACATCGTGCGACTCGATCTCCGGGACGGCTCTCGCTTGCCCTTCGGCTCCTTAGAATCGCGACTGGAAGCCTGTGTCGTCACCGCCTCACCAGAAAAACAGCCTCGGGGAAAGCGCGAGCCTGTTCTTGACCAGATCGTCGGCGCCATCTCTGGGACGGGGCCTGACATGACCTCGATCAAGAAGGAACTCCTCGAGGAGCTGCGCATAACCAACCGCGAAGAAACCACTCTCGCGCTGATTCGTATCGCTCAAGATCCCATGATTTCCGGAGAAATCGCGCGCCACGCCGGCAAGCTCTTGAGCCAGCAAAGAAAAGGGGCGCCGTATATGATCGCGGCTCTCCTCGAAGGCGCACCCGAGACCCAAAAGCCCTCTACCCAAAGTCCCTCCGCCGAGGAAACTACGCCGCCAGAAACCCCGACCCAAGACAGCCAGGATTCGCCGATGCGCGGCCTTGCCAAGCGCCCCCCACCCGTCGGTTTCATCGCTCAGGCGTTGCTCGCCATGAAGACCGAAGGCGCCGCTCAAGCGCTCGCCCCCTACCTCAACGATCCCACCCAAAGCGCCAAGGACGTCGAGCTCATCATGACCACCGTCCTGGCTTTGGG
>CAYMQT010000016.1:0-42619 GCA_964392575.1 uncultured Polyangiaceae bacterium | reverse complement strand
GGCGGCGCTGGGCTCTGGGGAGCCAGAGCCGCCGGTTGCGCGCCGTTCCCTTTCGCCTGCGTCCACCGATAAAAAAGCTCCCCCTTCCAAAGGGCGGCGCAAGAAGTCCAGCACGTTGATGGGCATGCCGACGGCGTCGGCCGCGGTGTCGCTTGCTGCCCGTCCCTATAGCCGTGTGATCGCCGATGCGCGCATTTTGGCGCCCAGTCTCGAGGACCGGGAAGCGACTGCGAAACAATTGATCGACGAGTGCGAGCAGGGTCTCTTGCGAGAGAAGGAAAAATCTCGCCGCGCTCGGCTGCACTACGAAGTGGCGCGCCTCACTGAGTCCAGCTTGGGAGACTTGTCAGCGGCCCTCAAGAACTATCAGAAAGCCCATGCCCTCGACGCAACCTTCGAGCCCACGATTGCGGGACAGATCCGCGTTCGCTCGCTGCTCGGACAATGGGAGGGGACGCTTCCGCTCTTCGATGAACAGATTGCGCTCACGGCTCGTCCTGAGGATCGGGCGGGACTTTTGTTTTGCAAGGCTGTTGTCGCCGAGAGACGTCTGGGACGTGAAGCGGAGGCACGCGCCGATTACGAGAAGGCGCTCGCCTTGGTTCCGGATGACGCGGCCCTTCTTTCGGCGGTGGTCCGCTGTGCCGAGCGTGACCAGGACGCTTCGGCTCTCGATCACCTTCACTCTCGTCAGGCGGAAACGGCCGCGCATGAGCCCGGCCTGAGCGCGGCTCGGCTCTCGGAAAGAGCCCGCAAGGCGGAGCATCTACGGAAGAAACCCAGCGAGGCTGCGCAATTTTACGCCCAAGCATTTCAGCAAGATCCGCTGGCCAGTCCTGCGGCTTTGGCGCTCGAAAGATTGCTGATCACTACGAAAAACCCTGCGGATCAGGCGAAGCTTTTGACCCGGCGTGCTGCGCTTCTTCGGGATCCACGCCTGCGTTCTTCCACCCTGGCTGCGGCTGCCCTCGTTCTCGCGGATCAGCTCGATGAGCCGGCAGCGGGTGCCAAGCTGATGGAGGAAGCCTGGGAGGCGGATCCGTCTCACGTGGTTTTGCTCCGTGAAATCGAGGAGCTTTACCGAAGGGCCGGTGATTTCGAGGGCGTCGTGCGCGTTCTGATGCGGCGCGAGGAACAAAGTACCGGTGCTCAGAAAGCGGAGTTGTGTCTTCGCATCGCGGAGGTTTTCTCGCGGCGCCTTTCTCGCATGGCGGACGCGGCCACGTATTTCGAGCGCGCTCGCATCCTTCAGCCGGCTTCGCCCTCAGCCGTCGATCCGCTGATCGCTTACTATGAGTCCACAGAGGCTTGGGGAAGGTTGGTTCAAGTTCTGGCGGACGAAGAAGCGGCCAGCTCAGATCTTTCGCGTCGCGCTGAAGCACACTTTCACATAGCGCGGGTTTGTGACCGACACCTCGCGTCGAAGGAGGACGCGATCAAGCACTGCCGCGCAGCTCTCGGCCTCGTGCCTGGTCATGAGGCTGCTTTCCGCGACCTCAGTCGTCTTCTCACCGCGGCCCGACGTTACGAGGAGGTCGTGGAGCTTCACGAACGAGCAGCCGAAGCTGCGGAAGGATCCGCGACCGCGTTCATGCACTGGTTTCGCGCGGGCTCCCTCTTGGAACTGCTTTTGGACGCTCCCGAGCGGGCGGTGATTTGTTACAAGCGGGTGCTTGAAAAGGACGCCGCTCATCCGGAGGCTTTGGTGCTCCTGCAGCGTGCGGCGTTTTCCTCCGGCGACCACGATGCGTTGGTGGAAGCATTGTTGCGCGAAGCGGAGACCGACGTCCCGGTCGACAAGAAGTTATCTCTGCTGCTTCGGGCCGCACAAGTTTCGCATGAGAACCTGGGCCAACAGCAGCGCGCCCAAGAACTGCTCCACCAGATCCTGGCCCTGAACCCCAAGTATGAGCCAGCTCTATCAGCGCTCTTCACGCTGCATGAGGGGGCGGGAAGGCATGTTGAGCTTTTGAAAGTCATGCAGCTCAAATTGTCAGCACTCGTCAAGGCCGAAGACAAAGAACAGCTCTATCTTCGCATGGGCCGGCTCGCCGAAGAGCACCTGTCTGACGATGAGAAGGCGCTTGGATTTTTCAAGAAAGCCCTGGAGTTTGGCTCCGATTTTCCGGCGGCGGAGGAAGGAGTCACCAGAGTTCTTGAGCGCAGGGGACGTTACCCGGAGCTCGCGGTGTTTTTGGCGGAGGTGCAGAAGCGACTCTCTCCTTCACCCCGACGCGCGGAAATCTCCCTCTTCCTCGGGCGCATCTATGAGGTGCGCCTTGGCAAACTTCCCCAGGCCCTTGCGTGCTACGAGAGCGCGCTGGGGGATGTGCCCGACCTCCTCGTGGCCCAAGAGGCGTGCCTGCGAGTGCTGGAGCAGAAGCCGGAAGCACGAAAGACTGCGGATGCTTTGGAAACCTATGCGGGGGCGGTAGCCGATGGCACGGTGCGGCTATGGTCGAGACTGCGCAGGGCTGAGCTTTTGGAGAGTCACGGAAGGAGTCCTGAAGAAGCGATCTCTGCTTATCAAGGCATCCTCAAGGAGCACCCTCATCATCCTCAAGCTCTGACTGCCCTTGAGCGCCTTTACACCAAGAAGGGTGACGAAGAGAGCTTGAGGCAAATCTTGGGAAAGCAGGTCGAGGCCTTCAAAGACGAAGCTCAGAGGATGGGTGCGTTGCGAGGCTTGGTGGCGCTTTCTGAGTCTTCGACGGAGAGCGAAACGAGTGCGACAACCGACGCTGAACGCTTGCTCGAGCATCGTCCTCAGGATCGCCCGGCGCTGCGCTTTTCTGAGCTTTCGGCTCTGGGGCGAAAGAACGTAGAGGATCTAGCCGCTGTCGACGCCAAGCTGGTCGAATTGCCAGAGCAGCGGCAGCTGAAGGCATTTCATCAGACTCGTTTGGGTGAATTTCTCGAAGCCAGAAACCCGGTGCAAGCGCTCAAGCAGTATCGGGGCGCGCTCTCTCTGGATGAGGAAAACGTCGGAGCTGCTCGAGGCCTCACCCGTGTGGCTGAGGTGGTCGATGATCCGACGCTGCTCATGGAGGCAGCTGAACTCGAAGCCAAGATCGTGCAAAGCCCCAAACGTGCAGCGCAGCTGTTGACCCGCGCGGGTACTTTGCTGCGAGAACGAGGAGAAGACGACGGAGCAGGCGCCGCCTTTCGCCGGGCGCTTCAAGTCTGTCCCGCCTCGATCGCTCCGGCCGCGGCCCTCTTCGAGCTTCTTTCAGCTCGGAAGCAGTACGACGAACTCCTCAAGGTACTGACCGCGGCTGCGCAGGCGTGTACGGAGCCGGAGCCCATGGCCGAGCACTGGATTTGTGTAGCCAAGATCCTGGCCGATCAGCAGGAGGACGTTCCGGCTGCCATCGCAGCGCTTCGTCGTCTCGAAGCCGCGCACATCAAGAACTTGCCGGCCACGTTGGAACTGGCTGAGCTTTATTTACGCGACCGCCAGTATCAGCATGCCGTGGAGCAGCTGACCCTCGCACAAGCGCGCGGCCCAAGCCCCAGTCAAGCCATGTCCATCCACCTGCGTCTGGCAGAAATTTTCCACGAAAAGCTCAGCAAGAACATCGAAGCGACCAAAGAGCTGCGGGCAGTTTTGAGTCAAGAACCTGACCATCTCGCTGCGCTCAGGAGGCTGCTCGTCATTCAGATGAAAGAGAAGTCGCCGGATGCTCAAAAGACGGCTCAGCATCTTGCAGATGTTTCGGAAGGGGCCTTCCGCGCGGGCGCTCTCGTCGCTCTCGGCAACCTCCTCAAGGCAGAAGGAAAACTGGCCGATGCGATCCAGCCCTTCGCGACGGCGGTTTCTCTCGTCGGTGTGGAGCCTCCGGACGCCTCGGAGGCCTTGACTGAGATCCTGAAGAAAGAGGGGGATGGATCTGAGGGCTGGGCCGGGTATCAGAAGGCCCTCGCCTCCTTTGCGGAAACTTGCCCTGTGGGCGATCACTTTGCTCGCGTCTATCTTGAATGGGGCAGGGTCGTGGCAGATCGTCAGAAGGACCTGCCACGAGCCATCGCGATCCTCGAAAGCGGCCTCAAAAAGACGCCAGAATCGGCGGCCCTTCGTACGGAGCTAGTGGCCCGGTTGGTGAAAGCAAACAGACACGCCGAGGCCTTGCCGGAGGTTTGGGAGTTGCTCGTGAGAGAGCCCTTGCTGCCTCAAACATGGGCAGATCTAGTGCACATCGACGAAGCTCTCGGGCACAACGCGGAGGCACATCTCGCCACGGGCTGTCTCGTCCTTCTGGGTCAAGGAAGTGAACTACAGAGAGCTGCCTGGCGCTCCCGCGTTCCAGCGCCCGCCATGGTGCCCGCCGGAGCTTTTAGCCAAGAACTCCTCAGTCAAACCCTTCCCAAGGGGACGAGCCTCGACGGGATCGCGCTCCTCTTTCAACTCTCCAGCCTGCTTTCCAAGGTTTTCCCCCCCGACTTGAAGGCCCTGGGCATCAAAGCCAGTCAGAAGGTGGCGGCAGGAGGGGCGCATCCGAGCCGACCTTTGCTCGACCGCATTTGTCGCGCTTTTGGGGGACTGGAAGTGGATCTGTATTCCGCCAGCGCCGTGAGCCGCATGGCCGTCGTGTTCACGGATCCGGTGGGCATTGTCATTCCGGATCCCTTCGGGGATCTGCCCGAAGCGACTCAAGCTTGCCACCTCGGGCGCCTGGTCGCGCAGATCGCTCGTGGCACCCATGCTGTCGAGGCACTCACTCTCGAACAACTCGAAGTTCTTCTGGCGGCAGCCGTCGGCTTGGTGGATTCTCGCCCCCCGCAGAAGGATCTTTCCGCAGATCAAGTCGATGACGTCGGTCGCAGGCTACAAAAGGCACTTCCGTGGCTCAGCAAAGGAAGGATCGAAGATGCGGTGAAACGCTTCGCTGTGGCTCCGGATCTCGACGTAGGGCGCTTCCGCTCGCAGCTTCAAATTTCCGCATGGCGCGCGGGATTGATCGTGGCCGATGATTTGAGCGCTCTCGCTCATCTCACGGAGGGAGGTTCGGCGCTTGCGGGGCTCGCTCCGGACAGCGTAGAGCCGCTCCTTTCGGATCTCCTGCCGTACTGGGCGAGCAAGAAAGCAGTCGATCTCAGGCGCGCCCTCGGTATTCTTTAGGCCGTGGAAATCGAAGCTTGAGCTGCTACATTTCGGGTATGGCGCGTCCAGAACCTATGGGAGAGCTTTCTCCGGACGTGTCGCGCGCCTTCTGGGAAGGCGCCGCCAGCGCTGAGCGATTTTTCATGGGACAAGACGAAGTACACCAGGCGCTCCACAGGCTAGCCACCACCCTTGAAGCCGACGGCATCCCCTATGCCATTGCTGGCGCCATGGCCATGAATGCGCACGGCTACAGGCGTGTCACAACGGACGTCGATGTGCTGCTGACACGCGAGGGTCTGGCTCGCTTCAAGGAGAACCATCTCGGTCTTGGTTGGGTCGAGCGCTTTCCAGGATCGAAAGGGATGAGGGACACTCAGGTGGGAGTACAGATCGATGTCCTGCTCACAGGCGACTACCCAGGTGACGGCAAACCGAAGCCCATCTGCTTTCCCGATCCAAGCGTAGCGGTACGCGGGCAAGGGTTCCGGGTACTTTCGCTCAAAGACCTCGTCGAGCTGAAGCTCGCCTCCGGGCTCACGAATCCAAACAGATTGAAGGATCTCGCTGACGTTCAGGAGCTCATTCGTCACGCCACGATCCCGCTTCAGCTAGCGAGCGATCTCGCCCCGATGGTGCGAGATAAATTCGTCGAAATTTGGCACGCGACGCGCCAGGACCCCGAGGATTACTGACGAGCGTCACCCGTAGCCTTTCTGCGCTTGTTCTTTTTGAGCTTGTCGGGGCACCATGGGTTTGTCTACGTAAAGCCCATGATAGCACCTCCACTTCAATTGGTCGTTACGAACCTCAACTACTCCTCGTGGTCGATGCGCGCGTGGTTGGCCCTCGAGCGAGCCGGCGCAGAGTTCAAGATGCACGATGTGCGTATGTTCGTGGCCGACGATTGGCGCGACCGAGTTTTGTTGTTCTCGGGAGCAGGGAAAGTTCCGATCTTGGTAGAGGGCAATCTGACGATTCATGAATCATTGTCTATTTGTGAGTACGTGGCAGAACGGTTTCCGGACGCAAAGCTGTGGCCTCAAGATTCAGCTCTTCGGGCCAGGGCGCGAGCGCTGTCGTGCGAAATGCATGCGGGTTTCGCCGCACTGCGTCAGTTGATGCCCACCAATCTGCGCGGGCGCGCGGCGCGTACCCCGAGTAGCGAGGAAGCAAGCACCGACATTGCGCGCATTTTCGACATCGTTGAGGCATCCATGGCGACGAGCGCGGGCGACTTTTTGCTCGGCGATTTCGGCATCGTCGATTGCATGTACTTTCCGGTGATGTCGCGCTTTCGTACCTACGGGGTCGAGCTGACGCCTGCGCTTCTCCGCTACAGTCAGGCGCTGTTCGCTCACCCCTTGGTGCAAAAGCTGGAAGCCATCGCGGAGGTGACTGAACCAGTACCGCGCTACGACGCGCTGCTCACTTGAGCGACAGGGGTGTGCGTTTGCACGATCTATGGTTACTAAAACGTTTTAGTAAGTTTCTTTTTACCCGTCCTGGGCGACCCCAAGGATGATTCCGCGCTGAGCGAGATCGCCGAGCAAGCGGGACGTTTCCGTCAGGAGCTCTCCGCTCAGCGGCTCGTTCATTTGTTTTGCAGCGCCCTGGACGGCGCTTTCGAGGGACGCTCCTTGCATCAAATGCTCGATGAGGAGAGCCGCAAGAGGCGAAAGGTCGAGAACCTTCACGTCGTGGGTCGGTGAGCGGTAGCAGAGCAGCTGAGTGGGAATGATTCCTGGCGACTCAGTATCGTCGAGATCTTCGGAGAGTTTGTGTACGGCATGGGAGAAACGAAGCAACGTAGTCGCTTCAGAAAAGATAAGGCCCCGATGGAGATCGAGATCGATGTCGTCTCGGGCGTGCGTTTCTGGGGCTGCCGCGACAAGCACGCGGGCTGCCTCCAGCTGTCCGAGTTCCCAGACGTAGGGCGGCACGGCTAAATCGCCTTCGGCGCTGTCGAATTCGCCTTCGGCTCTGCCGAACTCAAGAAAGCCTGAAATCAGCTCACGGAGCATGCGGCGGCGGGTTGTTTGTCGAGAGAAGAAGCGGGAGGCGAGGGGCTCGAAGGCGTCGCCAAGCCGGGCGACCGTGCGAGGGAGGGTCGACGAGAGCACCCCGCGGAGGTTTTTTTGTACCAACTGTCGGTACAGAAGCAGGCGTGCCGGCGCGACCGAGAGGAGAAATCGTTTGTTTTCGTTGCTCACGGACGCATTGCGAATGAGAGACTCAAGGGCGGAAGGCTCTGCCTCATCCCAGCTGCCCAGAGTGAGGCGCGCGTAAAACAGCTCCAGGCCTCGCGCCTCCCTTTTGCCTCCGTCCCCTTCGTTCTGGACGAGTGCCTCGAGGAAGGAAAAATCATTCACAGAGGCCCCCGAGGACTTCCTCGTAGAGTTCCTGTAAGCTCGCGATCTCAGTCAGGAGAAGCTCAAACTCGGGAACGTCGTTGTCCCATTCCAGCAGAACAGGCACAGGCCCGACGAGATCGAGAGTGAAGCGCAGCAGCTCTTTGACCGGATCAGAAACGGGCGCCGAGTGTGTGTCTAAAAGAAGGGGTGCTGCCGGGTGAGCGGGCGGGAGCTCAGTATGACCGGCCACGTGAATTTGCACGACCTGCTCAAGAGGAAGCGCACGCAGGAACTCGTGCGCATCATAGCCGTGATTTTGGGCATTCACGTATAGATTGTTCACGTCCAACAGCAGACCAGCCTCGCTCCGTCTGAGAATTTCACTCAGAAAATCAGCTTCGCGGAGATCCGGCGCCTCGGGCTGTAGATAGGAGGTGATGTTTTCTATCGCGAAGGGGGCTCCGAGGGCGTCTTCGATGAAGAAAATACGATCGGCCACACGTAGGGCGTTTCTGCGTGTGATTCCGAGCGGGAGAAGTTCATGCAAGACAAGGGGTCCGGCCGTACTCAGACACAGATGATCGGAGTGAAACGGGGCGCTCACCCTCTGCATCTCTCTCTTTACGAGATTGAGATATTCGGGCTCCGGGACGTCGACTGCGCCCACGCTCATGGTGAGCCCGTGCGTGAGGAACGGAGTGCGGTCTTTGAGCTTTTCGAGGGCGGCGGGGAAATACCCCCCGCGCTTCATGTAGTTTTCAGGTGAGATTTCCAGGAAACTGAGAGGGAGCTCTTCGGCCTGGAGGGCCTGGTCCAGAAAATCCCAACGCAGACCGAGGCCCACCCCGTGCAGGTGCTTTGATTGCCGTTTTGCTTCCCGGTAGCTCGCAGTCATCGATAGCACCGTGTGTGTTCTGCGATTCTGACGTTCGGAGCGCCTGCGCGAAGAACCCTAAGGAGCAGATTTCGCGGGAGCTTCAGGCGGCGGGCTTGCTTTCTTTGCGTCAGGGGCCTCTGGGCTTTCAGTGGCCCCGGGCTTTTGCTTCTCGACCGTTTTTTCAGAGGCTTCTTTTTCAGCGGCCGCTGGTTGCGCGCCGGGCTCTGCTTGTGTGCTGGGCTCTGGCGCTGAGCTGCTCACCCGCTTTGGTTCTGGATCCTGGAGGCTGTGCCCCTCGACTGGGATCGGAGTTGCTTTCGGATCGAGCTGAGCCGAATAGACAGGCGTCGTTTCCGGCGGCGTGGGGGCAGGTGCTGCGCAGCCCGACAGGAGACTCAAGAGCATTCCCGCAGTGAGGTGACAAAGCGCAGTGAGGGTAGAAAGCGCAGTGAGGGTAGAAAGCGGGCCTTTGGACCCCAAGAAACGAGACAGCGGCATGGGGGAACCCTAGCTCGTTTGCGGCGATTCCTCTACGAGAGCGGCGAGACCCGGAAATTGCCTTTCAACTGCCTTTCAACGGGTGGGCAGGAAGGTCACCTTGCCGGAGACGAGCGCCGAGCTTCCGATGAGACTGCCCAAAAGAGACAAGCGATCGGTCATGACGCGACCCGCGTCGTCGCGGGGACTGATCTGGTATTCGGACAAGGGGACGCGAACGCTTCCGCGCAGAGTGACGTCCACCTGATCGGGAGGCGAACCTCGTGAGGGGGCTTCTGAAAAATGAAACTCAACCGTGAGCGGGAGTTCGCGATGAACGGAGTAAGGTCCCAGACTGAGTTCTCCCACTGAAGTGAGGTAGACTTTGCGTGTCTCGGCAGGGCTCTCTTTGTCCATCATCGTCCGCCCACCTAGATGAGCGGCAGGCTGAGAGAGGTCGCGGGCGGAACGAAAGACGAACTTCGACAGAGCGTGTCGTTCTCGGAGGGGATCCGGAACCTTTTCCCCTAGGTTCATCCAGCGCAGGAGCTCCGCGCTGTCAAACGTGAAGGGAGCAATCGTTTCGTCCGCGGTTTCGCTTTCTTTCCTGGTGTCCTTTTGGGCGGGGGAGTGCTGCACGTTCTCAGTGACCTCAAGAGAAGAGAGGTTGATTTCGATCTCGCCACTCGCTGTTTCGAGGGCGTCAGGATCAAAACGGAGAGAGCCAGCGGACAAGGAAATGCGACCTTCAGGCTTTGCTTTTTTTCCCGGCAGCTGGAAATGGAGCTTTTGACCCGCGGTCAGTCGATAGCTCAAAAAGGGGGTGCGCTCTTTGGGTTTTCCCTCGTCTTTTCGCCACGGCTCCGTGGGCGCTGGGGCCTTCTCTTCGCGCTTTTCGCACCCGCTCAGAAGCGCGAGGGCGATGAGCAGGAAGGGGAATTTGAGGGTGGAAATACGTTGCATGTCACAGGGCCCGCGGGCTCTCAGGAAAGGGCTGGCCTGGCTCCTGATTGAGCATATAGTCCGCGCCGTGGCATCCACCCCAGAGTTCAGTGCAGAATTTCGGTGCTTTCGCGGCTGTTCCGGCAGCTGGCCGGTCACCCAGGCCATCTACTCCTGTCCCTCGTGCGGCGGACTCCTTCAGGTTCAGCACGACATGGAGGCGCTCAAGAAACTGAGCGGTCCTCAGTGGACCAAGCTCTTCGACGAGAGATACCGGCTCAATCAATGGCCCTACGGCTCGGGAGTTTGGGGTAAGCGCGAGTGGGTCATGCCGAGCGTGAAGGATGACGAAGTCGTCTCCATGTACGAAGGTGGGACCAATTTATTCTGGGCGGAGCGCTACGGAAAGAGCCTTGGGCTAGAAGATCTCTGGGTCAAACTATGTGGAAATAGTCATAGCGGTTCCTTCAAGGATCTCGGCATGACGGTGCTTGTCTCCGTAGTGAAGAAGGCCATCGAGTCGGGAACCAAGGTCAAGGCCGTTGCCTGCGCGTCCACAGGAGATACCTCCGCAGCTCTTGCCGCTTATGGTGCTGCCGCGGGCTTGCCCGTCGTGGTTTTGCTGCCGCGGGGCAAGATTTCCACGGCTCAGCTGGTTCAGCCCCTCGCGCATGGCGCGATGGTGATCGGTCTGGATACGGATTTCGATGGTTGCATGGCCATCGTGAAACGGCTTGCGGAGGAAGGACTGGTCTACCTCGCCAATTCCATGAACCCTCTGCGCCTCGAAGGTCAGAAAACCGTGGGTATCGAAGTGTGTCAGCAGTTTGGTTGGCAGGTACCGGACTGGGTGGTTTTACCCTCGGGGAATCTCGGAAATGCGTCGGCGCTCTACGCGGGTTTCAAGATGATGAAGGAGCTCGGGGTGATTGATCGGTATCCGCGTTTGGCCATTGCGCAGGCGGAGAACGCCAACCCCATGTACCTGGCCTTCAAAGCGGGCAAGAAGGAGGTCCAGCCGGTGACGGCGAAGCCGACTCAGGCGACTGCCATTCAGATCGGGAATCCCGTTTCCGCTCCTCGCGCCATGCAGGCCCTTGAGGAAATGAACGGCATCGTCGAGCAAGCCAGCGAGCAGGAGCTTTCCGACGCGGCGGCCCGGGCCGATGCGACGGGGATGTACACCTGCCCGCATACGGCCGTTGGACTGGCTGTGCTCGAAAAGTTGCGAAAGAACGACACCATCAAGAGCGACGAGAAAGTCGTCTGTGTTTCTACGGCCAACGGCCTCAAGTTCACTGAGTTCAAAGTGAAGTATCACGAAGGCGCCATCGATGGGGTCAAAAGTACGCACAAGAACGACGCGGTCCTCCTGCCGGCGGACTACGGACAAGTGGTCGACGCCTTGACCTCGCGCTTTTCGTAAAAGAACTTCTGCGAGTGCCGTATGCGACTGCGAGCGCCCACGCGACTGCGATGCACTCGTGCAGGTGAGGGGTCCTTTTAGGCGTCGGAGTCTGCTTTCCAGCTCCGGTAAGGGTTTCTGACCAGGTACGAGTTGAAGTAGCGCGGATCGCCCGAAACTTCAGGGCCGACAAAGTCTGGGAGCGGCACTTCTTGCTCTGGATGCGAGAGTTCGACTTCAGCGAGCAGGAGGCCCTGATTTTCTCCCGAAAATTCGTCCAGTTCCCACACGAGACCTTGGTACTCAAAAGTGTAGCGCACCTTCTTCACCGTGGGGGATTCGCACAGGACGCGCAACATCGCTTCAGCGTCATTGACGGGCACCTCGTATTCATACTCGTCCCGAGAGATGCCGTCGGATCGTCCTTTGATGGTGAGGTAGGCTCGAGATCCGGCCACGCGCACGCGCACGGTGACTCCGCGCACGGTGGCGATGTACCCCTGCTCCATCCGTACCCCTTTGAGTGTGCGGAGGACGCTCGGATCGCGGATGAGAAACTTGCGCTCGATTTCCTTGGCCATGCCTGCCCAGCCTACCGGGAGGGTGCCGGCGAGACCAGGTGGTGAGTCTTCGACTTACGGATTGTAGCTGTAGACGCGGACCCAGTCGTACCAGCTTTCGGTCGGGATCGCGCCCGGGTCAAAGGTGCCGGCAAAATCCGTCCAGGAGGCCCAGAGGTTCATGCGCAATGTGCTGGGCTCGGTGATGGCGGCGGCGGAGGCTTCATTTTCTGTGTGGCGCAGGATGCCGTCCACGAAAAAGCGGATCATGCCGGGAGTCCACTCCATGCTGTACTGATGAAAATCATCGGCCGGATCGCCGCCGAGATTGTCGAAGAAGGGATCGTAGACGTTTCCGCCTCCCGGGTCCCAGATGATGTTGTACTGAATGCCTACGGGATTACCTCCGAGGTACTCGATGTCGATCTCATTCCAGGGGTTGTACAGGTACGTAAAGAATGAGCCGATCACGCCGCCTCCCTTCCCCCAGCGCACACAGGTGTCGAAGCGGCCGTAGTGGAAGGTTTCGTTGGTGCGCACCTCTCCGCCCCGGTAGTCCTTCTCTCCGGTCTGCTGCTCAGTCAATCTTAGTTTGAGGTATCCGTCTTCCGTGCGCACGGCGTCCCGGGAGAATTGCGCGAGGTTTTCATAGAAGGTGTGCTCCATGATGGTCCAGCGGGCGCCTCCTCCTTCATCGAGAGTGTCAAACTCGTCTTCCCAACGCAGACTGAACTCAGGCCGGACCGCTTGAGACGGACAAGGTCCCGTCTCGAAGCTTCCCCCGGAGCCTCCGTTTGCGCCTCCGCCTGCTCCCGGTTGTCCCCCCGACGGAGGCACGAGCCCACCCGCGCCCTGGCCGCCGGAGCTGCTGCTCCCTCCGGTCGCACCGTCGTCACTCGCATCCGCATCAGCGGCGTCCTCGTCGTCTGCTCCGCCGCAGGCGGCGACGAAACCAACGAGACACACGGCGGCCGGGGCCCAAAATGACTTCATATGCCCTCAATGTCCGAAACGGGCCCCTCGGATCAGCGAACCTTGCTGACAGGAATCTTTCCGGCTCCTTGAAAAGCTGCATCTCCGAGACTCGATGGCCAGCCCGGTAGCGCAGGTGCGGCGGTTGGTCAGGCCGAACGAGCGCTGCCTCAGTTCCTTAGTGAGCGCGGCTTCAGGGAGCGCCGCCAGCTCCACCATTATCGCCGTCGCCGTCACCGGATGGATCTGCGCAAGACTGTAGTGCAAGGCCTTCGCTGGCGCATGCCGTCACGAATCCGATTGAAACTCCGGCGATGCACGTGTACTCGGCCGCCCCCTCGGTGCAATCGAGATACGCCTGAGTCTCACTGGGGCATAGTCCCGAGATCGCTTCACATTCAGCCATGCAAGCGTCCATGCTGCTGCACTCACCTGACGCTTCACAGAGAGAAGTGCAGGTGACTCCATCGTCGTCCTCTTTCTCACTGCTGCTGCATCCGACTCCCATTGCAAGCGCCATAGATACAGACAGCACAAACGACGACGCCCATTTTCGTTGAATCATGATTGTTCACTCCAAAAAATATTCCTCACACCGGCGCGCGGCACCGATGGGGCGCGCGACACCGATGGCGGTTCGGGGTGCAGTACGGCCGATCAACGGGATGCCTAAGAGCACGTCCCCCCCCACGAACCTCGGTCGGGCGCTCAACTGGCGCTTTCATGGATCCCCGAGCTGCACGCTTGCTTATTCTAACTAGTTAGGATACTAGTTAGATATGGACGAGAAGCTGGGCATCTTCGAAACCAAGACTCGCTTGTCGGAAATCGTGCAGCGGGTCGAGCGCGGCGAACGTTTTCTCATCACGCGGCGGGGTCGTGTGGTGGCAGAGCTGCGCCCGATCTCTGGGCAGAAGCTCGCCCTCTCGCGCGGTTGCGCCGCTCACCCCGACTATCGCATGGCGCCGGATTTCGATGAACCGCTCTCTGATTGGAAGGACTACATGTGAGATCGCTGCTCCTCGATACTCACGCCTTTCTGTGGTTCATCTTCGACGACCCGCGCCTGTCTGAGACGGCCGCCGCTGCCCTCTCCCGTGCCGGGACCGAACTCACCTTGAGCGTTGTCAGCTTATGGGAGATCACCATCAAGCAGCAACTCGGAAAGCTTGATCTGGGAATGAAGCTGGACGTCTTCTTGCGAGAGTACGTCGAGCAACGTGAGTTGACCGTATTACCGCTAGCTCTTTCACACCTACGCGCCTACAGCGATCTCGCCTTGCTTCATCGCGACCCCTTCGACCGCATGCTGGTGGCGCAAGCGACGTGCACCGGTCTGCCGCTCGTGACCGGTGATTCTGCCCTTCATGCCTATTCGGTCGACATCATCTGGTAGTCTGCATGAGTAGTGGCGTAATGCTCCAAAAGGCGGACAAACGGCATTAAGTAGTGCATTTTGCCATGACTGTCGCTTTTCTGAAAGGATCCAAACGCCGGCAGGAACTCGGTCTGTCGCGTGACGTTTCAGCGTCGTGATTCGACGAGTTCCATGGCCGCATTGACCTTGGGATCTCCAGGAATTTCTCGGTCGAGCAAACGCAGGAGGGCCAAAGCTTCGGCCCAGTCTCCCAGCTTGTGCATCGTCATGGCGTAGTCGTAACCGTAAGCCCTGCGGAAACGGGGCGGAGCGATTTCAAAAGCGGTCCTGAGGTGACTCACTCCCACGCGGCGCGTCTCGTCCTTCTCGATCAAGGCCATGGCGACAGAATAGTGAAGCTCCGCGATCTGTGGGAACGCCTTGAGGGAGGAAGCAGCGAAGGCGGGCGCTTCGTCTTTGCGGTTGTGCCGGAGAAGCGTATGAATTCTGAGGACGGGCTCTGGCCTTTGAGACGCAAACTGAGCTGCGCTCTCGTAAGCGGCGCGGGCCTTGTCCACATTTCCGCGAGCGCGCTCGACGTCTCCCAACAGCAAGAGACCGTCGAGAGAGTCGGCACGGTAGGTGGCGCTTTCCTCCGCTTCTTCGAGGACCTTGAAAAGCAGAGCGCGCAGAGTCTTCTCGGAGGGTTGTGGGGTGCTGAGTTCGAGCGCGGCGGTGATGCGTACCGCGCGCATTTCGTCGCTTAAAAGATGCTGCAAGAGCGGTTCAGAGAGCTTTTGAGAAAGCCTGTGTCCGGCCAGGGCCGCGGCCCGGCGCAGGAGGGGATGCTCGGCACGCGACGCTCCTTCTACTGCCTTTTCAAAAGCGGTGCTCAGAAAATGCTCGTCCAGATCCGCCCAGCGAAGGAGGGCGGAGGCCCGCACCCGAGGGGAGAGATCCGTGCGATCATAAACATCCGTCAGCAGCACGGCGGCTCCAGCCACCCGGTGTTCGACCGCATGAAAGGCGAGACCAAAGGGCGCCTCTTTCGGTTCGCCATGGGCCTTCTTGATCGCCGCTGATGCCCAGGCCGGGGACTTGGCTTGATGACAGGGGGTGCAGGCGGTGGGCTCCCCTGTGGTCTCGCTGAGATCCGGACGCGGGATGGTGAAGCTGTGGTCCCGCCGTGCATCCACGCCAAGGAACGTATGCTTCGGCATGTGGCAATCGACGCACAGGACCGGGGTCTCCGCATTCTCTCGGTGAAAATGATGCGAAAAGCTCTCGTATTTTTCCGGTTTGTGGCAGCTGACGCACAGTTCCTCGACGGGTTTTCTGAGGAGGGTCGAGTGTGGGTCGTGACAGTCACTGCACACGACGTTTGCCTGGGCCTTACGACTCATGAGAAACGGGCCTAGGCTGTAAGGATCGGCGGCCTGAGTGCCGCCCGTGTTTTCCTGGGTCAGGTAGGGCAAGAGATAGCGGTCGAAGAAGGGATCACTCACCGGACGGGGTTGCTTGGCGGGGCCCAGATCGGAATGGGTCGAATGACAGGGGCCGCAGGAAGCGAGTTCTTGGGTGGTTTCAGGCGGGCCGTCAGTGACGCTGGTGAGGACGGCGGTGTCTTCCTCCTTGCGACGAAACCAGCGCCGGTCCGCCCTTTTCGCAAGCGCCAAAGGGAAGCCGAAGTCTTTGCTCTCGGAAGGCCAAACGTCGTCCGGTCCCAGACCTTTTGCGATTTCTACGTGGCGCGAGCCGGCTCCATGGCAGGCCTCGCAGGACACGTTCAGTTCGGAGAAGGTGGTCTTGTAAGTGCCAGATTTTGGCTCGAAATTCTTTTCGACATGGGTGGAGTGACAGGGCGCGCAACCAGCGTTCCAGTTTCCTTCCGACTTCAGAAAGTGATTCGAGGCTTGGGGGGCTACATCTGAGCCGTCGAGCAAGAACCATTTCTGTCCCCCTTCCCATGCCTTGCGCGTATCGAACACGGCCGGGAACGCTTGCACTCGGCCGCCCTCCGTTTCGACCACGAGTTGCTGAACGGGAGAGGAGCCGAGGGTCCACTTGACGGCGTACTCCGCGCTCGACTTGACGAGGAATTTCTCCCCGCTCTTTTCGAATCTTGCGGCTACGAATTTTCCGGAGACCGCCTCGCCTTCCATGGGGGCTTTCACGGTTTGTGCGCTGGGTAGTTGTGTTGCGTACTCGTGCTGACTGCCGCTGTAGGCGGTGTCGACGGTGGTGTGACACGAGCGGCAGGCGTCGCGCCCGACGTAGGAAAGGACAAGAACGGGAGGCGGCTCTGCGGAAGAGGAGCGATCACGCTTCTTGTTTCCTTTCTCCTTTCCGAGGTCGCAGGCGGAGAGCAGAAAAGCTCCCAAAAACAGCAAACCGAGGAGTTTGAGAGACCTTTCAATCCTCCGCACGACTTCCAAGGCTACGCGCCTTTTCCTACCTTTGTCGAGAGCACGGGCCTGTTAGCGTTGGCTTACCGTCATCGTCTGAGCGCCTAGAGGACAGAATCCGAGCAGCGGTTCCAGCGGGCGAAACCAGGCGAGAAAGCGCGGGAAGAAGACAATGTAGGTCTGCTTGATGGACCGAAATCCGGCGGCGGAAAGCTGTTCGCGGATTTCGCGCGGTCGGAGCAGAACGGCGTCGTCGTCGAAGGCGCAAGCATCCACGGCGCGCCGCGTGAGCGGGTTCAGGGGATTGTGCTCGAAGATGACGAGGTGACCTCCGGCGCGGAGCTTTCGTCGAACCTGTCGGAGGGTGTCGATGCGCTCGGGCACAGGGATGTGGTGTAGCGTTCCGGCGAGGACCGCGAGATCGTAGCGCTGTTCTTGTAGTTCGTCGGGGCTCGTCAGGTAGTGAGCTTTACCTCCGCCCTCTCGGGCCAGTCGGATGCTGCCTTCCGAAGGATCGTAGCCGTGAACGAGCGAGTATTTCTGGGCCAGGAGGCGGGTGAGATTTCCGATGCCGCAGCCGAAATCGAGGACTGATATTTCCTCTGCAAATCCAAGCCGCGAAAGACAGTGCATCTTGTAACTTGCGAAGTATTCGACGCCCTCTCCGCTGGCCGCGACGCTGGCCGCGTGGAGGCTAGAGTAGTCGTCGGCTACCCGGTTGAATTTTTCAATTTCTGTGTCGTGTGTCAGGGATCCCCTGGACTTGGGTTGCTTCTGATCAGCAGTCTCAGATGAGTCGTGTGACGGAGGAGGGGTCACGTGCACCTCTTTACTGAGCCAGAGGGGCGTTGTCTTTTCGAAGCGGGGAGGACAGCTTCATGATGAAATGAACTGCGGGTACCCAGGAAGGCTCCGCTAGGCGTCCGTCGACGGTTTCGAAATGCGCGCGTCCGAGCGCTTCAAAGCCTGCGCCTTCACGTACGTGCTCGCCCCGATCTCCTAGGGCGAGCTTGCGTTCAAACCAGGTTTGTCCGTCGTGAACGACGGTGTCGAGGGCCAAGACGACCCCCCCCGGGGCTAGAACTCGCCCGATCAGGGACAGGAGGTCATGGCACTCTTGATCGGTCAGGTGATGAAGGAGGCCCATGAGCAAGACTCGGTCAAATTTCCCTAGCCCCGTCGCGGAATCCTCGCTGAACACTTCGCAACGAAAGGTGCCGCGGTCGCCGAATTTTTTTTGTGCGTGCTCGATGTAGCGGGCGTTGGTGTCAAAGCCGAAGTATTCCACCGAGGGCAGGTTCTTCACGTAGTACGCCGGGCCGCAGCCGACATCGAGAACGCGTTGACCCGCCTTGATGTCCAAAAGATCAAGACAGCGTTCGCGCATCTCTGTCCCGCCGACCAAGCGTTGGAAGGACTCATAGATCAGCGGCGAGCTGAGGACGGCCCGAACCCCCATCGATTATTCCCTTTGGGCCTCGACCATCACCCGGACAAGCCTATCTATGGGGCGGGTTTCGCGCAAGCCGTGGTGCATTGGGGATGTAGTTTCCTCCCTTTCCGGTTAGGGTTTTCCCCCGATGAACCAGGGAGAGCGCGCTCAGAATCAGCTGCCCACCCTTTCTCGTTGGGCGCGTTGCTTGGCTCTCCTCTTCGTCGTCGGGACGTCGCTGGGCTTGTTCGTCTGGGCCGTGACGCATCCGGACTTGAAGGAGCCTTACCTGCTTTCAAACGTTTTGTCAGAAGACGAGCGGCGCGGGCTCTTGCAGTTGATGCTTCTTTCGGGGATCGGGTTTTGTGCGGGAGGTCTGGTCCATCACCGTATCGGAGGTTTGCCGGCGATGGAGCGGGCGACGGCGCGGATCGCGCCCCTCCTTTTCATCGGGACGGTCCCGTTTCTTCTCGTCTACGAGCATTGGGTCAGCCGGGACATCACATTCTTGTGTCTGGTTTTGGTGCTTTCTCTGGGGACGGCAGCCCTGCTCCAAAAGGCTCTGCGGGAGGACCTCTACGCGCCCTTTCTGAGGCCGTTTACTCAGTCGACTCTGCTGTCGAGGTTGAGGCTGTCGAGGTTGAGTCGCTCGCCTCGGGTCCCTCTGGTGACGGTTGTGACTGCGGCATTGGCTTATGCCGCCTACTTTTCCTTCTCAACCATCAACAATCACAACAATTTCGGAACTTCGGCATTTGACCTCGGCATCGAAACGAACCTTGTGTGGAATACCGCGCACGGGGGACCGCTGTTTCGCAGCTCACCTCTGGGCGGAAGCATGCTGCATGGGGGGCATCATCAGACGTACTTCGCGTTTCTGATCGCTCCCGTTTTTGGCCTGTTCCCCCGGGCAGAAACCCTGCTCATCATTCAGTCCTGCTTTCTAGGTGCCGCCGCCGTGCCGCTCTTCCTGCTTGCTCGTCTGAAGCTCGGGTCGGGCAAGGCGGTCCTGCTTTCGTGCCTTCTGCTTCTCTACGGGCCGATGCACGGAGCGAACCTTTACGATTTTCACTATCAACCCTTCGGCGTTTTTTTTCTGCTGCTGATTGCCTACCTCTTTGAGAGTCAGGCGAGCTTCAAGGTGCTGCTGCCGCTCACGCTCGTGACCCTGTCCGTGCGAGAAGATATGGGGGCCATGCTGGGAGCGCTTGGCGGGTATTTTGTGCTCGTAGGGAAACGTCCGAAGGAAGGGTTTGCCCTTGCCCTTTTGGGTTCTGTCTATTTCGTGGCCATGAAGCTCTACGTGATGCCAGAACTATTCATGAATGGACGCAGCTCCTTCGCCTTCATGTACAAGCTGCTTTTACCTGCGGGTGAAGAGGGTTTCGGAGGCGTTCTGAAGACCGCCATCGGAAATCCGGTCTTTACACTGGATACTGTCCTGACCCAGGAAAAGCTGATCTATGGCTTGCAGATCTTCGTACCTCTGGCGCTCCTGCCGCTCCGACGCTCGGTTGCGCTCGTGCTTTTCTTGCCTGGGGTGGTGTTCAATCTTCTCTCGACTCAATACCCCGCGCTCATCATGACGAGCTTTCAGTACACGTCCTATTTTACCCCGATGGTTTTCTTGTCGACGGTCTATGCGCTTGAGGAGATCGGAGCAGATCGGGATCGTACGGGGCGTTCGGCGCGTGGGCGGCACGTGCGGCAGGTGGCGTGGCTGTCCGCGGCTACTCTGGCCCTTCTTCTGACTTCCCTGAGGTACGGCTCCGTCTTTCAAGTAAAGACCGCGCGCGGCGCTTTTGATCCGGTGCATTTGCGCAAGACTGCGGAAGGAGAAAAGAACAAGGCAGACTTTCAAGCCTTGGCGAAGCGAGTGCCGAAGGACGCAAAGGTAGCCGCGTCGGAATGGCTCGTCTCGCACCTCGCGGCCCGTCGGGACGCCTACAATCTTCGCAATGGCGTTCTTGACGCGGAGTACATCCTGTTCTGGCTTCATCCGACCAAGTTCCGCTCCGATGAGCGGCCTGTCCTGATGGATGCACTTTATTCCAAGAACGAATTCTCGTTGGTCGCCCGCAAGGGCATGTTCGTCCTCGTCAAACGCCAAAAATCCCCCGGGGCCCCGCTGCCCAGCGAGCTAAGGAGTGAAATCTCTCGGGCCGGTACGCCCAGAGCCCTTGCTCCGTCCGAGCGCTCGCGACCCTCCGTAAAGCCGCCTGCTCGGAGAAGTCTCAAGCGAGAAAAGTGAGTCGTACCATGTCCGAAGCTTTGACGATGACGGAATCAAGTTCGAGACCCTGGGGCCCACGCCTGTCGCGCCTCGCGGCGGTTTTTCTCTATGCCTTCGCCACCGGGTTTGGTCTGGGGCTTTTCTCCGCGCTCTTGAGTATTCCTGAGTTACATACTTTCTCCCAGACCAATGCCCTGACGGTTCCGCTCCGCAATGCGGCTCTCCTCCATTTGCTCGGATGGATCTTGGCGGTGCTGGGGGTCGTTTCTGGCTATTTGGTCTATCGGCGTTCGGAGGAGGGCCTCACCGCTGCGCATGATCTCGTGCGGGCCGTATCACCGCTGGGGCTCTTGTGGCCTTTCCCGCTCTATTTCAACTGGCAAGTGTTCAATGGAGGCGGCCTTCTGCGGGTGGTTCTGGCTCTCATTTGGGGCTTGAGCTTAGAACGCGCCTTTCGCCATACATTCCGCGTCTTTGGTCCATTCTTTCGTCGCCTGAAGGCCAAGCTTCCGTCCCGCTTCTCCGATCGCATCACCTGGGTGATTCTCGCGGGACTCATCGTTTGGTTTGCGACGTTCTGCGCTCACTACACGGTGATGCAGCATCAGCGTATGGGGACGACGGGCTTCGACCTCGGAATCTTCGACAACCTTTTCTACAACTTACGCGAAGGGGAGTGGTTTAGGGGGGGAGTGGACCGAGACAACAGAGGCGGCGCGCACCTGCAATTTCACGCCAACTTCCTCGCCTACCTTTTTCTTCCCATCTACGTCCTGAGCCCGCGAGCTGAAACGCTCCTCATCATGCAGGCGTGGATCGTGGCGCTGTCCGCTGTACCGCTCTACTTGCTTTCGCGGCATCGCCTCGGTCCCGTCGCAGGTCTGATCTTGGCTTTTGCCTACCTTGTTCATGAAGCCACCCAAGGGCCGGTTTTTTATGACTTTCACTTCCTCACTATCTCGCCGTTCTTCATCGGATGGACCCTTTACTTTTTCGACCGGGGGGCGAAATGGCCGCTCCTCGGGGCATGGATTTGTGCCGTGCTTTTGCGAGAGGATCAGGGAGCAGTCCTGGGCGCGGCTGCCCTCGTCTATCTACTGCTGGGTCACAGGCCGCTCCTCGCGATCTTGGGGGGCCTCCTCGGGGTGGCTTGGCTTGCTCTCATGCGCTTCTATGTGATGCCTCTGCACGCGGCCGACGGAAGCTTTCAGCAGCACATCGGTATTTTCCAGGCCATGGTGGCCCCAGGAGACACAGGGTACGGCGGGGTCATCAAGACCATAGTGACTAACCCCGTGTACAGTTTGAACAACGTTCTCGAAGAGAGGAAGCTAGAATACTTGCTCTTGCTTTCGACGCCGTTTGTTCTGCTCCCGTTCCGCTCCCCTCGTTTGCTCTTTCTCTTTATTCCGGCTGCCATGTTCACCCTTGGCACGGCCAACTACCCGCCTCCGGTGAGCAAGGGCTTTCAGTACACGATGTATTGGATGCCCATGCTCATCCTCGGAAGTGTCCTCAAGCTCAGCGAGTGGAAGTCCGATCCGGCTCTTCGAGATCGCTTCTTTGCGGGTCTCACAAGTGTGCTTGTGCTCTCGACGGCGCTAGGAGTAAGCGGAGGGGCGCTCTTTCAGAAGAACTCATTTACGGGAGGTTTTCGTCGTATCGTCTTCGAAATCAGCGAAGAAGAGAGGAACAGGTACAAGGAGCTCCGCGCGGTGATCGCGAAGATCCCTCCCAAGGCGCGCTTGACCGCCACTGAGGCCGTCGTGCCGCATGTGTCGAATCGCCGTGACGCCTACACGCTCCGTCAGGGGCTCGGCAAACCAGACTACTTCATCCTTTGGAAACTCGAAGCGCGAGGGGGAGAGCAGGCGCGGCACCTCCTCGCGGGCCTCGGCCCTCTTGAAACCCAGAAGTACGGAGTGGTTGAGATCACTGAAAACTTCATGGTCTGGAAACGCGGCGCACCCCGGGACCGCAATCTGATGGCTTTGCAGTCTCTGGGACATTTGCGGGATCAGGGGCGCCCCCCTCGGGGTCCGCGGCGCGGGGAGCGGCGCAAAGAGCCACCACCGGCCGTCCCTCCAGCACCCGTCCAGCCGTCGGCTCCTTAGAAGATGCTGCACAGGCTGCCTAGTTTTGCTCGCGACGTCTGTGCAGCACCCTCTCAGAGCACGTCCGAACACTTGCGGAGCTCCTCGCTCTGTTGGTCCTTCTTATATTTTATAATGTTTACTCGTGCCGGTTTTCGGACGCGCGCTCAGGCGAGTTGGGGCATTCTTCTTTAGCGAGAAATGCTGAGTTTGAACGCGGTCTTCACCCACTCATTTTTTGCGATCCGCGCGGGGGTGACGCCGATTTTCTTGGCAATGCGGGCGATGTCGGCGTCGTTCCACGCGGCAATCTGCGCGAAAGTCGTGATTCCTTCGCTCACCAGGGATTTCCGTAGGGCCGGCCCGATCCCTTTGAGCGCCGTGAGGTCATCGGCGTGGGCCGCCTTTTCCGCGGTGGCCTCTGAGTTCTTGAGTTCTTCAATCCGCTGTCGAAGCACGATGTTGCTTTGGCGCAAAGTCTTGAGGGTGTCTTCCAGTTCCGCGAGCCTTCCCTTGTCTTTCTCGTGAGCGGCGTGATCGGTGGACCAGAGAGCCTGCCGCTGAGCATTCAAGGCGGCTTCGGATTCTTCTTTCCAGCGTTTCTCAGCGTCAGCGTGCTCGCGTTTCAGCCTCTTGATCTCAACATCGTGCTCAAGCTTCAGATCCTTGATCTGGGCTTCGTATTTGACCAGTTCGTATTTGACCAGGGAGTCATCCGGCGTCTTCTTTACTTCTGGGTCGCTGGCAGCAGGCTTCTCTTCGGGGACGACGGAAGCTTTTGCGGCTGTTGCTTTGAGTTGGGCGACTTCGGCGCGCAAGAGTTCCACGTTTTTCTGTTCCGTTCGTGTGGCCTCAAACTGAGTCGACAGTCGTCGACGCAGGGTCCGGATTTCCTCTTCCAGGCGCGCGACTTCGATGTCGGCTTTTTGGGTGACCTTGGGAGCATGGGGCGTGACCGGAGCGCTCGGAAGAGGAGCGCGCGCCGACAGAGGTGGAGGTAAGACGGAGGGACGTGAAACCGGGCGTTCACTTCTGGGGCGGGCGCTGGGCGGGGGCGGAGGAACACTCGCCGCGCCGGTGGGCTGCATCTTTGGAGGGGCCGAGGATCGCGCAGGGGACCCTGCGGTGGTGGAGGGCACTGCGATGGAGGGGGGCACTGCGATGGAGGGTGCGGTCGCCTCCACAGGCTTTGTGAGGACCGGTGGTGAGGAGATCCTCGGGCGTGGCACCGTCGGGGGAGCGCTCGGTGATCGTTCTGGTCTCTTGTCCGTCTCCATGCTTCTCCGCGAGCCATCATACAGAGCGAGGCCGCCCCTCGCCAACACCCGAGATTTGAGGGATTTGAGAGCAAACGTGTGCGGAGGCTCAGTCGGGATCTGGCGAACCCGAGGCGCGCTGGGTCGCCCATGTGGCCAGCTTTTCGAGGGCGAAGGTGGCGAGGAATTCTTCTGCGGTCTGGTCGGTGACGCCGCGTCCCTCCAGAGTCAAAAGGAATCGATCAGCTACGAGAAGCGAAAACTCGACGTCGCCGTTCTCGGCGTCGAAGAACTCGAAAGCGTCGTAATCCTTCCACTTGAACGCACCTCGTCCGGCGTGGGTTGGCCGCGGCAATGTTCGCTTGAGTGAAAACGAAGAATAAGCCGAGCCTATCTGCCGGCCGTCCATCAGGGTCACTTTCATCGTCTGTCGATCTACGTCTTTGCCCCGCTCATACTTCTGTCGGAGGACTGGAACGAACTCTCCCTTGACCGGTTTGTTTTCCTTCACCGGCGTGCCCACTGCCTTGAAACCCGAGGGCGCGCTCAAGACTGATTCGAGGGCCTTCGGGCTCATCGCCGCTGGCGGCGGTTGACTTCCGAGCTTGGCCGCGCGGTCCTTCATCTCTTTGCTTGCCTCGATGGCGGAGGTCGGGAGGCCGAAGGGGCTCACTGCCTTCCCCGACTCTTTTTTGGGGGCTGGCGAGGGAGGGGAGTCGCAGGCCGTAGAGAGATAGAGGGCGAGAGCAAGCACGAGGAGCGCGAGTCGAGTCATGGTGCATTTGGGGGGCGTAAGAGGCGCGCCGAGAGGGTTAAACCGAACTTTGCCCCACCCCGTCAATTGAGCTTATTCGGCTTTTGAGTGTCGATTCTCTGATTCTCCTAGGCCCGGGCGGACACTAGAAGCCAGTACAGCCTTTCGTTTCATGACAAAACCGACAGAATGCTGACGGCCGTGCTCCTCGACTCCGACAGAATGACGCCTGTGCTCCTCGACTCCGACAGAATGCTGACGGCCATGCTCCTCGACCCTGTGTTCCTCGACCCTGTGTTCCTCGATCCTGTGTTCCTCGATTCATGGTCCGCGAAAAGCACGACCCGAACCTCGGTGGGTAGGGTATGAAAACAGGGGTAGCCTCTCCCTCCGGTGAACCGAGGGAGTTCCTCCTAGTAGCGCCCATCGACGGCGTGATCGTTCCTCTCGAAGAGGTGCCGGATCCTGTCTTTGCTGAGAAAATGCTCGGGGACGGCGTCGCCATCGATCCCACCGGTTCGGTTGTGGTCGCGCCGTGCTCTGGGAGTGTGGTTCAGCTTCACCGCGCCAGACATGCGCTCACCTTGCGGACTGAACAAGGCATGAGCGTCCTGATTCATGTGGGCCTCGATACCGTCAATCTCAAAGGTGAGGGGTTTGAGGCGCTTGTGTCCGAAGGTGACAGTGTCCGTGCCGGGCAGCCCCTTCTTCGTCTAGATTTGGACGCGATTGTGCGTGGCGCACGGAGCGCGCTGACGGAGATTGTGATCACCGAGGGCGGGGAATCGTTCAGCTTCAAGAAGCAGGAGGGAACGGTGAGGGCCGGAGAGGACGGCATACTCCGGGTGAGCTCTGAAGCGTCGGTCAGGTCCTCCGTACGCCCGGTGGAAGCAGGAAATGTCGGTGTTTCACAAGAAGAACGCGCGGTTTTTTCCGGGCCCCTCAAGATCGTGAACGCTCACGGCATCCATGCGCGCCCGGCAGCTCGGTTGAGCGAGCAGGCGAAAATGTATCGGAGCGAGATCAGCGTTCATTTCGGCGACAAATCTGCGAGCGCCGTTTCCGTCTTTGAATTGATGAGTCTCGATGTGGTTTGCGGATCGGAGATTTCCCTGCGTGCTGTAGGTCCTGATGCGGACAGGGCTATCGAGGCACTGTCGGCGGCCATTGGCTCGGGACTAGGTGAGCAAAGCGAGGCCGAGGGAGATGAGCCGAGCGCATTGCGTCTCGTTTCTCATGAGGCTGGCGTCCTTGGCGGTGTTCCTGCGGCGCCCGGTCTGGCCATTGGAACCGTCCGTATTCGACGTCTCGAGATCCCTGACTTCGAGGAGAAAGGAAGGGGGGAGGAGCGGGAGAAGGACGTGCTTGCGGCTGCCCTCGAGAAGAGTCTGGCTGAGCTCAGTGCAGAGTGCAGCGCGTTCGAAAAAGCGGGGGAGCCGGAGAAGGCGCAGATCTTTGCCGCGCACAGTGAGCTCCTCAAGGATGAAACCTTGCTGGCGGAGGTTCATGAGCACTTGTCGAAAGGGCTTTCAGCGCCGGCGTCCTTTCATCACGTGATTTTAGCTCGCGCTGAAGCGATGGCCTCTCTCAAGAGTGCACGCATGCGCGAGCGAGCCGATGATCTGAGGGACATCGGGCAACGCGTCCTGTTTGTGTTGCTCGGTCGTCCTCGCCCCGTGTTTGCGCTGAGTCGAGAAACGGTCCTTTTGGCAGAGGACCTGACTCCTTCCACCGTCGCGCATCTGTCCGCGGATTCAGTCGCCGCCCTCTTGACGACGGCGGGGGGCGCCACCTCCCACGCAGCGATCATCGCTCGGTCCATGGGCGTTCCCTATGTGGCAGCGCTAGGAGAAGGGGCAGCGCAGCTCGAGGAGGGGATGCAGGTGATCGTGGACGGCGCGCTGGGGTCGGTGCGCATGAAACCCTCCGAGCCCGAGGTCATCGAAGCTCAAGCGCGTCAAAAGCGTTTGGCAACGGTTCAAGAGAAGGCCCTTCGGCGTGCGAGTGAGGTGGCGGTGACTCGGGATGGGCACCACATCGAAGTGGCAGCCAATATCGGCAATCAGAAGGATGCCGTCCATGCTGTGGAGCAGGGCTGCGATGGCGTGGGCCTGTTGAGAAGTGAGCTCATCTTCATGAACAGCCGAGAAGCGCCCACGGAAGAGCAGCAGAGGAGCGAATACGTAGGGATTGCTCGTGCGCTAGGGAAAGAGCGTTCTTTGGTGGTGCGGACGTTGGATGTGGGAGGTGATAAGCCGCTTTCTTATTTGCCTCAGCCTGCGGAAGAAAATCCGTTTTTGGGCATCCGGGGCCTACGCCTGTCACTCAAACATCCGCAGATGTTTGCACTACAGATCCGGGCCGCACTGGCCGCGGCGCACCACACCAAGCTCAATCTCATGTTCCCGATGGTGGCTCAGTATCAGGAGTTTCTAGAGGCCAAGAGAATGGTACAAGTCGAGATGGCTGCTCTGGGGGTGAGCGAGAATGTGGCCGTGGGGGTCATGATCGAAGTCCCTTCGGCCGCTCTCAACGCGCGTTGGCTGGCCAAGGAAGTGGACTTCTTTTCCATCGGAACCAACGATCTGACGCAATACACGCTGGCCATGGATCGAGGGCATCCGGAACTTTCCCGAAAGGCCGATGCGTTCGATCCGGCCGTGCTCCGCCTCATGCACATGACCGTGGAGGCCGCTCACGCGGAAGGGAAATGGGTAGGGGTTTGTGGGGGCCTTGCAGCAGATCCTCTTGCGACGCCGCTCCTGGTCGGTCTTGGGCTGGATGAACTCAGCGTGCCCGCTCCGGCCATTCCTCAGCTGAAGGACGACATTCGCGGACTTTCTCGCGCCGAGTGCCAGGCTGTTGCGGAAGGGGCTCTCGGGCTTCCCTCTGCTCCGGCGGTGCGCTCGTTGCTTCAATCATTTCTAGGAATCCAAACATGAGTCAGTCAAACGGGGCCTTTGCCCTCCTCCAGAAGATCGGCAAGGCCCTCATGCTCCCGGTGTCGGTGCTCCCCGTGGCGGGCATCTTCCTCGGTGTCGGTGCGGCGCTCAAGGATGTCGACCAGGAGTTCCTTTCCATCGTGGGAAGGTTCATGGAGCAGGGTGGGGGCGCTGTTTTCGGCGCTATGCCCATCCTCTTTGCTGTGGGTGTGGCTCTCGGGCTCACCAAGAATGACGGGGCTTCTGCGGTCGCAGCGGCCGTTGGTTACGTCGTACTCTTGGGTACGCTTGGGGTACTTGCGGATCTCCTTTCGACAGGCGTGGTGCCCCTGCTCACGGTCGACCCGGCGCTCCTCAAGCCCATCATGGGGATCCGTTCGCTCGACACAGGAGTCTTTGGAGGCATCCTGATCGGAGCGGTCGCTGGCGCTCTTTTCAACAAGTATTACAAGACGAATTTACCGCCTTACCTGGGATTTTTCGCAGGAAAGCGCCTCGTTCCGATCCTCACGGCGTTCGCCGCGATGGGACTTTCGCTTGTTCTGGCCGTGGTTTGGCCGCCGGTTGGACGATCGATCCATGCGTTTTCCGAGTGGGCCGTTTCTGAGAACCCCGAGGTGGCCTTTGGTATTTATGGAGTGGTGGAGCGGGCGCTCATTCCTTTTGGTCTCCACCACATCTGGAATGCGCCTTTTTTCTTTGAAGTCGGTGAGTACGTCAACGAAAGTGGAGAGACCGTCCGTGGAGAGATCGCTCGTTATCTGAACGGTGACCCGACAGCGGGAAACTTGGCGGGAGGCTATCTCTTCAAGATGTGGGGTTTGCCTGCTGCGGGCCTGGCGATGTGGCACACGGCCCGTCCGGATGAGCGGGCACGCGTGGGTGGATTGATGATTTCCGCTGCCCTGACCTCCTTTTTGACCGGCATCACTGAGCCGCTGGAGTTTGCCTTTCTTTTTGTCGCGGGCCGCTTGTACGCGGTGCATGCGTTGATGTGTGGAGCAGCCTTTGTTCTCTGCATTTCCCTCGACATCCGTCATGGGACGACGTTTTCTCATGGCCTGATCGATTACGTGGTGATCTTCAAGAAATCGCACAACGCGCTTTGGCTCTTGGTGCTGGGGCCCTTGTGGGGTCTCCTTTATTACTCGACCTTCCGCTTCTTGATCGTGAAGTTCGATCTGAAAACTCCTGGGCGCGAGGAATTGCTCGCGGAGGATGGCTCGGCTGCACGGGTCAGCGAGGAGAGTATTCCGGCTCAGCTCGTTGCGGCGTTTGGCGGAGCGGAAAATATCCGGACGCTCGATGCGTGCATCACACGCCTTCGGATCGAGGTGCATGACGTGAGCGCCGTTGATAAGGCGCTCCTCAAGGCTCTGGGTTCTTCAGGGACGGTCGTGATCGGAAGCGGGATCCAATCGATCTTTGGTCCTCTGGCAGAAAATTATAAGACCGAGATGCAAGAGTACATCGACGCCGGAGGTACGGGCAAAGAGGTCGCTCGGCCCTCCCGCGTGACGAGCAACCAGAGCGAGGTGTCTGGCGTCACTCCGCAGAAGAGCCGGGAGAATGTGGTCGACGTGTCGAGGGTTCTCTCGGGGCTCGGAGGCGCCGGAAACATCCTCGATCTCTCAGCCTGCGCGACTACCCGCTTGCGACTCACCGTCAAGCGAAAGCAGGATGTGGATCTCACCCGGCTCAGGGAGGCAGGTGTACTTGCCTCGGTCGAAGTGACGGACAATCTGTTCCACCTGATCGTCGGATTGCGTGCAGATGCTATCGCCGCGGAACTAAACGCGGCTCGCGCCTAGAAGTTTATTTCTTGACCAGACTGACCTCGTCCACGCACAGAGTTCCCGTGCCGTTGACGATGAAGACGACCCCTTGTGCGAGCTTGGCCTCGGCGAGGGAGAAGTCCTGGGCGGCGGGTCCATCAGCGGCGGCATTTGTGGGGAAGCTTGTGGAGGGGGTGTACGGATCTTGAACCAATCCAACGATGGGTTTCAAGGTCGGGGCGCCGTCGACGACGGAGAGCGTGTAGGAGAAGGTGTAGTCACCAGCTTCAAGATCGAGATTCGTACTGGAGGTGCCCCAGCCGATGTACTTGGGATCTCCGGTGACCGTCTGACACCCCTTTTCATCCATGAGAAGGATGTTGTGTCCCGGTTCCCAACCCCCGGTCAGACCTAGAGAGAAGTCGCCGTTCTCGATCAGATTCTCCCCTGTCGATCCGGAGCCTCCGGTGGCGCAAGGTTCCACAGGACATCCGCCGCCAAAGAGATCCCCGCCACCGCTGCCATTGCCTGCGCCTCCGAGTCCTGTCCCTCCGGTCCCGTCCCCATCTCCTTTTTCGATGAGCTTCCCGACATCTTTATCGGCACGTTCGAACACGACGCATCCGGCGACGACCCAGGTTGTGCAGAGTGCGAGGCTCAAAGTGAAAGAGGAGGCGAAGGATATTCTCATGAGGGGTACCTAGAATGTGCCCTGGGCAAAGGCAAAAGGGAGGGCGTAGTTTGAGACCGAGATGCAGCCAAAGCCAGTCGCACGTCGGTTTCGTGTCCACACGAGGCCGAGAGGATCATTTCTATTTTTGACAGCCCCAAGGTCTTTGCAGAGGCTTTGCCCTGCCGGGGCGTTGGTTGAATTGGGGTCTGAGGGCAGCTCGGGACAGAAAGTAGGTGCCTTTGATGAGCCCGCTGGCTCTGGATGTCGTGGAAAAATGTGGTGGAGCTGGACCTCGCCTACACGGGGTGGGACCCGGCGATGACTCTGGGGTCAGGGGCAGAAGTGGCCAAATACTTTGGCGAAATTCCGGGCATCTGGACACAGAAGCGATGTGCCGGACGAACTGAACTCACCCCCTCAATCCACAAGCGAAGTACGAGGCGCGCTCTCTAGCACCGACCGACCCCTTTTGCCTCAGCCCAGGAAACTCTGGCGGACCATGCTCTCTATGGGTGTCGCTTCAGTCTTGGGCGGGATGATTGCCCCTGCGTGTACGCAGCGCATTGCAACGGGCGGTCCTGATTCTGACGTCGGTGGCCCCCCTCAAGTGGGTGATGGTGACGGCGACGGTGGCGACGGGGATGCACCGGTCGACGTGGACAGGAACGACCCGAGTTGCCAGGCCTTCACGCCGCCCCGAAAGAGAACTCTTCGACCGGACGGTCAAGACCACCCCATCGCGAAATCGTTGATGAGTGCGATGACCCTCGAAGAGAAGATAGCCATTCTCCGCGGAGGTCCCGCCTGCCCCAACTGGGACTGTGATTTTGACGGAACGGGTGTTCCTTCGCAGGGCGTCAGAGATTTTCCCATGCGTGACGGTCCGCGCGGTGTCCACACCCATGATGGAACGTTGGCGACCAGTTTTGCCGTAGCCATGGCCCGTGCGGCCAGCTTCGATCTCGCTCTCGAGCATGAAGTGGGAGACGTCCAGGGCGTTGAGATGAAGGCATTGCAGTACGATCTGGCGCTTGCCCCCACCGTCAACGCGCTCAGGCATCCGGCTTGGGCACGCGCTCAGGAGACCTACGGCGAGGACCCGGTGCTGCTCGGGGAAATGGGCGCGGCGTACACGAACGGCATGCAGAAGCACGTCCCTGCTTGCCCCAAGCATTTCGCGGGCAACAACACCGATGAAAATCGCAGCGAGATGATCGCTCAGATGGATGAGCAGACTCTGCGAGAAAACTACACGCGCGCGTTTCAGATCACGGTTGAAAAGTCAGATCCAGGCTGCATCATGGCAGCCTACAACGGTGTGAACGGGTTCACCTCTACGGAGAACAAGCATCTACTCACCGATATTTTACGCACGGACTGGGGCTGGGAAGGATTCGTTGTCTCAGACTGGTGGGCCACCAAGAGCAATGGACCGGCCTCTCTCAACGCCGGCCTCGATCTCGAAATGCCGGACGAGGCTGCCTTCAAGTCTCTTTCGAGCGATGTGACGTCCGGGGCTGTTACGGGGAAACGAATCGAGGAAGCGGCGCTGCGCATCTTGAACGTTCGTGGCCGTTTTGGGCAGCTAGAGCCCGGTTATCCCAAGGGCGTCCCCAACACCAAGGTCGTGGAAACGCCTGGTCACGTCGATCTGGCCCGCCGCACGGCGGAAGGGGGCGCGATCCTTCTGGAGAACGACGGCATTTTACCCATTTCGGCCGACGTCAAGAGCATCATCGTGCTGGGGCCCGACGCGAACCTTCCGGTCGCGCAGACCAACACCCCCGGTGTGGTGCATGGCATGGGAGATCGTGGTTCTTCCAATACCAATCCCCCCTACGCTGTCTCGTACACACTCGGTCTCGCAGCTCGGGCGCAGGGGGTTTCCGTCACCTCGAGTCAGCTTGCCGCAGACGCTGCTGGCAAGGATTTGGTGATCATCCCGGTGACGATGCAGCACGAGGACGAAGGAGAAGCGTTCGGTGGAGGAGGTGACCGCGACAACCTCAATTTTTACCAGAATCATCCCGAACACTGGCATAGCAAGTTTGGAACGACCCCCAGCGCCTTCATTCAGGAAGTCGCCGCTATCAATCCGAACGTGGTCGTACTCATCGCGATGGGAAGCGCTGTGGTGATGGAGGATTGGGCCGGAAGTGCACGGGCCATCGTGCAGACGTTTTATCCGGGGCAGGAAGCTGGCAACGCCATTGCTCGGTTGCTCTACGGGGATGTGAATTTTTCAGCCAAACTCCCTTTTACTGTAGCGCGAGATGCTTCGCACTACCCCTACTTTGGCAACATGGATCCGTCCCCGACGTACGCGTACCTTCACGGTTATCGCAAGTTTGAAGCGGAGGGGATCCGGCCGCGATACTGGTTCGGGTATGGACTCAGTTACACGACCTTTGAGTATTCAGAACTTGAGATTCTTTGCGATGAGGTTACGGCGGGTGGTCGTCTCAACGCGCGAGTGACGATCAAGAACACCGGAACGGTAGCAGGTCGAGAGGTGGTTCAGGCTTACGTGGGTTACCCGGAAACGACCGTGCGGCGTCCCAAAAAAGAATTGAAGGCCTTTAGCAAAACCAAGCTGCTGAAACCCGGCGAAGAGGAAGTCCTTCAGTTCCAGATCCCCATCCGCGACCTCGCCTACTACGATGAAGAGAACGGGTGGACCGTGGAAACAGGGATCGAGCATCAGCTGATCGTGGCGGCGAGCGCGAATCCACAAGCCACGGTCAACGTGCTCATGCAAGCGTTCACTCCTCACTAATCTTCATGGCTGAGCCTCTTTTACGACGCTTGCCCAGGCAAGAAAGCCCTAAGAACATCCCGCGCCACACGCATAACTACAGCGCCTGTGCCTCATCAGGAAAAGGTTTGAAATGACATCGTCCTTGTTACTCTCCCCTCGGATCACCGGCCTTTCGGGCGTCGCAGCGCTCCTCGTGCTTTTCGCGGCCGTGTCTGCTCAGGCTCAAGTGGACGAGGACGTCCCGGGCGATCCCGACCTTGCGGCGGAGTCTGAATCAGAGTCACTTGCCGGGGATGCAGAGGCTTCGCCGGTTGAGTCATCCGCGGTTGAGTCATCCGTGAGTGAGCCTGAGACCGACGAGGAGACCAAGCCTCTGGAGGAGCCCCGCACTTCTGAAGCGGACGCTGAGGTCGACCTGGGGGAGAAGCTCGAGGAGGTGCGGGAGAATCGGGATGTTTACGCCGAGACTCGGGAGCCGGGCGCTACCGGAGGAGTGAGTTACTGGCACGGGACCCGCAGGGACAACAACTACTTCGGGTGGGATGGCTCTTTGGTGATTGACGTCGGGTATGCCGACTATCGCTTCTCTACGTCGTCCTTTGCCCCTGAAGATTTTCACGACTTTCGCGGCTACGCCGAGTTTGGACCCGTTTTCGAGCATCGATTTGGCAAGGACAAGCAGGCTTTCTTGCGGGGTCAGGCGCAGTTCGTGGCCTGGATCCGGGAGCAGGAAGGCATCTATCAGGTCAATGTCTTCGACGTCTTTGCGCAAATAGGTTTGCGCGAGCGCGTGGATCTCCAGGTCGGTCGGTTCAATTCGTGGCGTGTCTATCAACGTGGCAATGGCTTCGACATCTTCACGCTCGAAGATGTAGGTGCGGTGTGTCAGCCGCCGCTGGTGACGGGTCCGTGCCCGAATATGTACGAAGCTGACTTCATGTGGCTGCGTGGGACTCAGGGGCGCGCGGCTACTCACGTCTATCCTCTCAAGGGCATTTTACCGAAAGGGTGGGATGATTTCGGCCTCGAAGGGATGGTGGAATACGGGAAGGTCAACGTATCAAATTCTATCGGTTTGCGCGCGGCGGCCATCTACGACGTGTATTGGGCAAGGTTGTCCGGAGCCATTGAGAAGCGCACTTTCACGCCCGCCGCGCGCGCGCAAACCGTGCTCCCGGACGGTACGGTTCAGGTGTGTCCAGACTGCACCAAGCTAGAGCAGCATGGGTTTGGCGGTGGCATCATGGTTCGCCCTCCCTATATGGAAGCTGCTGTCAACTACGCTGACGGGAACGAAAAGAATTTCGGGTCGACCGGCGCTGCAGAGCCTTCGGGTGAATCGAGCCGCGTCACTGTGGGCGGGTACGCTGAGTTTCACACGGGTCACCTCATCGATCGGGCGGACAGCGGTGAGAAGCCGGGGCATTTCGTCGACCAGTCGAGCGAGAACATTCGTCAGATCACCATTGGCTACGGCATCAACCGCACGGAGTGGACGAACGGACTCGCGGATTTTACCCGTCACACGCAGCATGCCGCGTACATCAAGTACAACTTCGGGTTCAATGAATCGTTCCTCAAGCTCGTGGGTTCGAGGGCGGATGCACTCATCGACGAGAACCAGAGCGGTGACGCGAACAACCCGAGCTTCCGAACCCGTGCCACAGACATGTTGGCAGTGCGCTTGCGCTATGGTTATTTCTTCTAGAATGCGTATTTCTTCTAGAACGCGGCCACCTCCTTGGGCCGAAGGCGGCCCTCGCCATTGCTGAAGACTCGCGGTATCGTTCCAAATCCGGGTAGGGAGGACCGTCCGGGGGAGAGCAGGGGAGCAGCCTATGGTGATTGCACTGGATCGATTGTTCTTTTTCTCGGCGCTAGGGGGAGGGGTCCTTTTCGTGATCCAATTGATCCTGCTTTTCCTTGGCGGCGGGGGAGACATGGACCTGGACGTCGATGCGGAGGCACCCGCGGGTTCCGATCTCGGGCATACGGGCGCGGATCTCAGCTTCAAGGTGCTCTCCCTCCAGGGAATCACGGCCTTTGTCATGATGTTTGGCCTCGTGGGCTGGGCCATGCGGTTCGATAGTCAGGCAGGTCCGCTCGTTTCCCTGATCGCGGCAGCGCTAGCCGGGTCGGCCTCCACTTGGGTGATCGGGAAGATCTTCTCTTCGTTCAAGAAGCTGCAATCGTCCGGAACGCTCGACCTCAAACAGGCCGTGGGAGCTACGGGGGAAGTGTACATGACCGTCAGCGCAGAAAAGCCCGGTAAGGTCAATATCTCGTTTCGCGGGAGACTCGTAACGATGAACGCAATTGTCGAGGGCGTGGAGAGTTTGGAGACGGGAACTCCCATCAGAGTCGTGCGTGTGATTTCCGATACAACGGTGAGCGTGGAGAAGAACAAATGATGTCAGAAGATGCGATACAGGACATGGGAGGGCAGTGGGCCATCGTGTTTGTGGCGGGGGTCAGCCTCGTCGTCATGATGCTCTTGTTTCTGGCCTCCAGGTACAAGCGTTGTCCTTCGGACAAGATCCTTGTGGTCTTCGGTAAAGTCGGAGAGGGGCAAAGTTCTCGCTGCATCCATGGCGGAGGCGCGCTCATTATCCCGCTCGTTCAAGACTATCAGTACCTCTCACTCACGCCGCTGACGATCAGTATCGACCTCAAGAACGCGCTCTCGATGCAGAACATCCGCATCAATGTACCAAGCACGTTTACTGTCGGTATCAGCGTCACTCCCAGCATTATGAACAATGCTGCCGAGCGTTTGTTGGGCCTCACTTCGAATCACATCGAGGACATGGCGCGAGAGATCATCTTCGGCCAACTGCGTCTCACCGTCGCCTCGCTCACCATCGAGCAGATCAACCAAGACCGAGAGAGCTTTCTCGAATCGATTCGCAAGAACGTGGAGCCGGAACTCAACAAGATCGGTCTCTATCTGATCAACGTGAACATCACGGACATCACCGACGGCTCCAACTACATCGAGAGCATCGGAAAGAAGGCAGCGGCCGAGGCCATCAATCGAGCGCTCGTGGATGTGTCCGTGCAGGAGAAGGTTGGCGCCATCGGTCAGTCTGAGGCTCAGAGAGAGCAGCTCGTCGTGGTGGCGCAGAATCATGCCGAAGCGACCAAAGGTCAAAAGCATGCCATGTCGGAGCAGCGCATCTATGTTCAGCAGCAAGAAACGCGCGCCGCCATCGGTGAGGCCGAGGCCATTCGCGAGAAGGACGTCGCTGTTGCAGTCAATCTCGCGGAGGCAGAGAAGGGCCGGAAGGCAGCCGAGGCTGGGCAGCGTATCTTTGTCCAGGAGCGCGAGAGTGAGGCAATTTCTGGCGAAAATAAGGCGAAAGCCGAAATCGCTACCGCTAACGCAGCGCTAGCGGTGAGAGAAGCCGAGGCGCGCCAAAAGGCCGGCGTCGCCGACCGCGAAGCAGAAATGGAAATTCAGCGCGCAGAAGCGCGAGCTGAGGCCGAACGCCTGAACGCAAGTGAAGTCGTTCGCCAAGAAATCGAAAAGCGTAAGGCAGAGATTCTTGCGTCCGCAGACGCAGAGCAGCAGCGGCTCCGCGCGGCGGGTGAAGCCGATGCGATCTTGGCTAAGTACAAGGCGGAGGCAGAGGGTATCAAGAAGGTACTCGAGGGCAAAGCCGAAGGTTACCACGCCTTGGTCAAGAGCTGTGAAGGTGACACGAGCGCTGCGGCCACTCTCCTGATGATCGAGAAGATTGAAGAGATGGTGAAGCTACAGACGGAAGCGATCCGCAACCTGAAGATCGACAAGATTACGGTATGGGATTCTGGCTCAGGAGGGGCCGAGGGCAGTTCGACGGCGAACTTCGCGTCGAGTCTGATCAAGTCTCTCCCCCCCTTGCATGAGATCGCGAAAATGGCAGGGGTGAAGCTGCCCGAGTTTCTCGGAAGTGCAGAGGCCTCTGATTCTCAAGAAAAGGAAAAACCCGATTCGCGGGGTACTCCTGATCCCTCGGGTACTTCCCCGCGCTCGCCGACGAACCTGTAAAGGATCAGGTCGCCTCGGGGGCGGTTTCCGGAAGAGGGGCAGGTTGTTCCTCCGGAGGAGTCGAATCTTCGCCTTCACCCTCGCTCCCGTCGTCTCCTTCTTTGGGAGTTTCTTCGTCGCTGGCGGGCTCTTCAACCGGTGGCGGTACGGCTTCTTCCTCTACCACCGGCGGAGCTGGCTCAGCGGGGGCGTCGCAGGGAGGGGGTGTTTCCGGCACCGCTGGTGCCGCGGGGCATCCGTCGACCTCGCCCGCCTGCATGGGGCAAAGATCTCGGTGATCGGCGAAACCGTCTGCATCAGTATCGGGAAGGCGGCGCTCGGGAACGAAGGAAACGCCAAGCGTGATTTCCGGGTGATGCGTGAGTCTCCCTTGAGCGACATCCACTTTTTGCGTGAGGTTGTCGCGCACGTCGAGGCGAAACAGCACATGTTCATCCAGGGAGGCCTTCACACCGACGCCGAAATGAAAGGCAGGATCAGAGTCACTCCCCATGGCGTCGCTCGCCGCACCGAGCACTCCCACGCCGAGTACGCCGAAAGGAATGACGCTTGCGCCCGGGAATTGACCCAAGAGGTGCGCGCGCGCTCCCCAAAGTCCGGCCGACGTCCCATCGTCCGCGGAGGTGGGCATCGCTGCTGCTTCCGCCTCAACCCCAAGGAAACTCAGAGGAAGGTAGGCGACACGAATGCCGACCACACCCGCCGTCTTGTACGGTTGCTCGACCAAGCCCGTTCCGGGCTCTCGTAGTTCGTGGGAAGAGGAGGGGAAGAGCACGCCACCGAACATCCCGAGCTCCCATGCGTTGCCCTCCGGTACGTAGCGCTGCATGTACGGTAGCTTCGGAGCTTGCGCTGTTGGTGCAGCGGTTTCAGGGGTCGCAGGCTCCTGAGCTCTCGCGGTTTCAGCGAACAAGGGTACCGAGAGAGCCGGCAGGAGGAGCGCACGAAGCGAGAAGTGTGACAGAACAGACATGGGTTTCATCATGCTTCCGGACCTCAAAGCAGCGTGTAGACGACGCTTACCGCCGTCACCGTATCGAGCTTCCTGATTTCAGGCAGCGGGTTGTTGTCGTATCGGAGGAAGAATGTAGTCGCGAGAGAGAAGTCGCCCGCGATCACCGCATTGAGTCCGAGATCCCAGTTCAGTCGCCAGTTTTCCGTCGACGCGAAGGCTTGTAGGTATTCAAGCCCGGTCGTGAACTTCACATGTTCATTGAGATTGTTCTCGTATCCGGCAAAGAGACGTGCATTGTGGCGCGTTTCGGTCGTGGCGACGGGGGTACCCGCCTCTGCCGCATTCGCGACGGCGCTACTTTCTCGAATATCATACTGAAGGTCGTAACCGAACTCTCCCCAGAACCGGTGGGACGCCTCAGAGATGAAATAGTAGGCAGCGCCAGGTGCAAAGTTGAAGCGTAGGTCCAGACCCTGAAACCTGTCTCTGCGGCCAGATTCGGCCATGAAGAGCGCCCAATGCTTGCTCAGGAACCGATCATACCTCACGCGAGCTTGGTAGTTTTCGACGGTCGTTTCTGCGTCCGCTCCATCCACGGATGCGCGAGCGTAGTTCATCGCCAGAGCAGCCGAGTATTGATTGGCCTCTCGCCTTATCCTCATGGTTGCGTTGCCTGTGGCCGCCAAGGATTCTGCGTTGCCGGTGGACATCAAGCCGCCTGCGGAGATCTTGACGTCCGTTGCTCGCGTTTCGTCCACTGGCAGATCCGCAACGATTTCGACTCCTTCGACGGCGACTTCGGTGGTTCCGGCGGTCGCTTGATCAACGCCCAAAACACTTTGAGCATGGGCCGGAAAGGTAAACGTGAGAGCGAGAACTCCGCTCAGGAACAACGCAGGGGTGTTTCTAGTCCGTCGCATAGGTAGAAAGCTGAATGATGAGGCACCCAGCCCGGGGGAGCGAAACATAACCTTTGCTTGCTCGCCAGTGAAAAATTCCCGAGGCGCCTTCGGGCTCAGGTGCCCCTTCAAATGTGGGCACTAGAGGCGAAAGTTACTGAAGAGAGTCTTCAGGGACGCCGTGATGCTCGCTCGGACTTTTCCGGGGAACATGCCCACGAACCCGCTGATGGTCGTGGTGGTTTGGACCTTCACTTCGCATTCTTTTCCCATGGGCTTGATCAAATACTCGGTGTGGGCCACGTCGAAAATCGGCTCGTGCGGGAGCTTGGCGTTCTGCTCAAGTTCTTTGATGAGGGGGCCGTCGTGTTCTTTCGTCAAGGTCCGCATCTTCACCTTGGTCACCGCTCCTCGGGTGATTTGATAATGCGTGTAGAACTTGGTTTCGCGGGTGTTGTCGATGTGGCTCCACTTGTAAAAGCTGTCTGGCGTCGCCTTGTGAGAAACGTGCACCTCCTTCACGAGGTCGAGGGCGCGGTACTTGCAACCGTTGTCGCAGATGTCGCTCGTGGACAGCACCTCGAGAACCCTCTCGACGGACGTCGGCATCACTTCTGTTCTCGACTCACTCACGTCGCTCTTTGCGCTGGCCGTGACGGCAAAAGAAAGTGAAAGAAAGACGCTTCGGATCAGGAAGGAACGCATGGGGGATCCTGAGTTTGTCAAGATCAGGAGCGTCATGCCACGATCCGTCTCCCGCATTTTTACGATTTTTGGAAATATTTCGGTTCCCTCCGGACATGAGACACAGAGCCATGCGCACGTTTTCATCCGTATTCTGTGCGGCCGCTATCTCGGGATGCCTTTTTTTGTGCGCCGCCTGTTCTGAACCACCAGAAGAGCAACCCACGGGGCCCGACTATTCTCAGGCCCAGGGCCGGCCACGGGCAGATCTGGTTCCGAAGGAGGGCTCGTTTCAGCTCCTTTTTCAGGATGACTTTGATCACTTCGACGAGGCGCGATGGAGTCGCGGCACTCATACCTTTACCGAGAACGACGCTCAGTTTTCCGAAGAGATGGTGACGATTGAAAACGGCCTTTTGAAAATTTCATTGGCGCACGCGGACGGGAGAAGCAGCGAGGGGAGGCCGTATCTTGGCGGTGAGGTGCGCACGAACGAGACGTTCATTTACGGACGCTTCGAGACGCGGGCGAAATTCGCGCGCGGGAGCGGGGTCGTCTCTTCACTCTTCACTTTTTACGATCATTGGTCCGATCCGGAACTCGAAGAGGACTGGAACGAGATCGACATCGAGGTTTTGGGCGGGTTCCCCGATTCCGTTCACTTCAACCTCATCCTCTTGAGTGAGGCTGATTTTCGCAAAACGTATGAAGCTCCGCTCGGCGTGGAGTTTGACCCCACAGCGGATTTTCACGAGTACGCGATCGAATGGCTCCCTCACGTCGTTCACTTCTACGTGGACGGCGAGCTGGTCCACAGCCAGACGGAGGACGTCTCTGAGCTTCTAAGACGTCCTTCAAAGCTGATGATGAATGTCTGGGCTGTGAAGGATACGCCGGGTCTGAACAACTGGGCCGGGAAGCTGGAGCCGTCAGCACTGCCGACGGCTGCCTACTACGACTGGGTGCGCGTCTCTGCTTATGTGGAATAGCCCTGCTTATGTGGAGTAGCCCTGCTTATGTGGAGTAGCCCTGCTTATGTGGAGTAGCTCCAGCGTCATCTCACGAAAAAAGCGCCGCTCTTCTCAACGAAGCGCGGCGCTTTTGGTTTCGAAGCCGGGGTCTTCTAGAATTGGAAGTTGGCGCCGACGGACATGCCCGGGTAACCGACGCGGACGAGGACGCCCACTTTGCCAAACTGAAAACGGCCGCCACCCTGGAAGAGCGGGCGGACGCGGAAGTTGTTGCCTCCTCCTCCTCCCAGCCAAATGTCATTCACCAAGCCTGCCTCTCCGAGCACGCTGATGATGTCGGTGAAGTAGAAATTCCACTGAAACGCCACCGGGATCGTAAGCAATGCGCCGCCCTGATAGAAGGGAACATCGGCGCCGAAGGAAATTCCGATGTTGTTGTTGATCGACGGAATGGGGCCGTTGTGCATGAAAGGGATTGCAGCGCGCACACCCGGTCCGACTCCGCTTGCTCCGTCGTAACGGAAGAACAAATGGGGCTCCAGTTCAAACTTGTACTGGTTGTGAGCCCCCGGCTGCTTGATCAGGTTCTCGGCATGAGCCGACTCTGGCGTCACCGTGAGAGCGAGCAGGAACGCGCTCATGGAAAGCATCAGGGTGGCGAGTGTACGTGCGAATTTCATGGGTTTCTTCCTCATCTCCGACGCATCCCTCAGCGTCGTTTCGGAGCGGAGGGTACACAGGCGTGGGCTTGCGGCAAGAGCCGCAAGCATGCCTTCTTTTTTGCCTGAATGGGGACACGACGCCCACAAACGAGAAACGGCCGGGCTCTTAGGAGTCCGGCCGTTTGCCCTGGCGAAGCCCAACTAGCTACGTGACATCACTCGATGACAATCGCGTCGACGGTGAAGCCGTAGGGAGCGAGTCCCGCGGCGTCTCCCGAACGAGGCTGAATCACCACCTGGAGCAGGTGAGCGGCATCGAACGCGGGAGCCGCTGCGTCCTCCCAGGATAGACCCAGTCCGGTGCCATTGGTCGGGAGCGTGTACACCGTTGCTCCTGGGGTAAGGGTCTTCGTTTCACCGTAATGATTGGAGCTGGGGTTGCTGGCCGTGGTCGCGAGACTCACGCGGTAGTCGCCAGCGACGGTGGCGTTCACAGTCACCTTGATGCTGGTCGCGCCTGTTGCGCAACCGCCATCGGGTGCGAGGGCGTAGGAAACGCTGGCCCAGCCAGAAGGCCCGCCCCACTCATCGAGGCCGGGAATTCCCGTAGAGTCCGTAAGGCCGTTGTTGCCAGTAGCAACGACGACGTCACCTGCTTCGCTGTCTCCAGCATACCAGTAATCGGCGTTGAGGTCCGAAGAGGGAACGAGGGTGATGCACCCGACAGTTCCCGAACCACCCGCGCCTGGTCCGCTTCCACCTGCGCCTGGTCCGCTCCCACCCGCGCCTGGGCCGCTCCCGCCCGCGCCTGGGCCACTTCCGCCCGTGCCTGTTGTGCCGTCACCGTCGCCATCGCCATCGCCCTCGGGGCCGTCCGAGTCCGAGGTGGTCGCGGCACAAGCGATAGCCGAGGAGCCAACCAGGAGAAGAAGAATTGCATGCCTAGTGAATTTCATTTCGTTACCTCAAGGCCACCCGGGCCAAAAAAAGATCAATGGGTCATCGGCAGGAGACGCCGCGAGGGACATGAATGTAGGCCCACGGCGCACAGGCTCATATCTCAGTTCAGCAAAAGGCCGCTCATTAGATCAGATTTGACCATCGGCCGGTCGTGGATCTGAATATCCAGCATATCTGGAAAATTATAGTCATTGAGTCCGCCCCGGACTCCTCCAGGGACTACTCTTCTGATTTCCTGGGGTTAGGTGCAGGAGCACTCAGGGTTTGGATGACGACCTTGTTGTCTTTGAAGAGCGGCACCAGCACGCGGTTGCGTTTGCAGTCGTAGCCAATGTCGGCGGGTGCCTGGAGGCCACTGAGCTCTTTCGTAAACTCTTCGCCCGGGATGCCGACGAAGACGGCGCCACTTGCCCAGGACGAAACGAGAAATCGGCCATCCTCCGTGGCTACGATTCCGTCGTTCCCGCCGTCGCTGATCTTTTGCACGTTGCTCTGTTTCCCGTCGTCACTGACGAAGTAGATCTCTCCGCTCAAGGACGCCACCCAGGCGCCCCCTTCGGAGGCGATCACTCCGTTTGGACTGCCGAGATTCTTTTTGTGTGCCAGAAGCTTCTTTGCTTTGCCGTCTTTGATCGTATAGACGGCGTCTTTGCCGTCGCTGTTCCATTCTGGATCGACGCCTGTGTCGGTGACGTAGATGAGTCCGTCGGGGCCTGTCGCAATGTCGTTGAGTAAACTGGCGTTTTTGATCACGATTTCTCCTTTCGGCTCGCCCGTGGCTGCATCAAACATGCGCACGGTGTCGATGTCCGCGACATAGAGAACGTCCCCAGACACCGTTAGTCCTTTAGGTGCATTCAAGGTGACGGCTTCGTCGTCTGAGGTGATGAACTTGAGGGTCACTTCGCCCTCGGGCGTGACCTTGGAGATGAATCCCTTGCCGTCCTTGTCGTGGGGGCCACCAGAGAGATTGCTGACCAGATACTGGTCGCGCTTCTTGTCGTAGTAGACGCTTTCCGGCGTCTCGAATCCTACGTCTGCGACGATGATGACCGGGGGGGCCTTTTCCTCTTCTTCGACGGGAGGAGGGAC
>CAYMQT010000015.1:0-45408 GCA_964392575.1 uncultured Polyangiaceae bacterium | reverse complement strand
GCCGATGACCCCCCCCCGTCTCCTTCGCCGACCAAACCCAAGATTCGTTCTGCGCTTTCGATGAATCCTCAAGTAGAGAGTGCGCCCCGAAGTGAGCGTGTCTCGCCTACTCATTTGGGGACCACTTCCATTCGAGCGCCGCGGATGTCTTTGCGTTCGACTCTGAGCACGAGCAATCCGCCTTCCTCATCGAACCCGCCTTCCAGTAGACCGAGTGTTCCGCCCAGTCGCCCCAGCTACCCACCTCCGAGCGGTCCGGCGCCGTCGAGTCGTCACGGCGCCGACAGTGAATCCCGGCAGCAAGCCGTGCCTCCCGAGCATTCCCTGCCAGTGGTAGCGCCCGTTTCGCAGGTGAGCTCGCCCCCAGAGACTCTGGAGTCACTTTCTGAATCGCGCTTCTCGCAGGTGGATCAGAAATCTTCCCTTGCCGATGACCTCCCCTTACCGGGTTCCCTCACGCCGACTCCTGGCGCTCTGCGCGCGTACGAGTCCGCTCGTTCCGAGCCGGTCAGTTCCACTGCGGGCGTCCCGGTCAAGCGCCAGGCGCGCAGTCGAGCCGTTGCCTTGTTCGTGTTTTTCGGTGGCCTGTCGTTTTTGGGGATCGCGGGCAAAGAGCGCATCGCTCACTTGATCAGTCCGCCACGCTCGGACCAGAACGATGAAGTGGCAAGCGGTCTCTCTGCGGCACAGGTGAAGGAGGCAGAGCGTCTTGAAGTCCAGTGGCTTGCGAATCACTTGTTTTCGCAAGAGGAACCGGTCAAGCTGATCCCTTCTCCGGGTGAGCTCTCCAGCTTTTTTGAATCTCTCCGCGAAAGCGGAAATGCAAAATCCTGGGCTGCCGTCGATGTGCTCAGAAAGCAGGGAAAGATCGAGCAAGCGCGCAAGCTTTCCGGCGATCTGTCCAGCCCGAAGGTGGAGCCCTATTCTGTCGCTCTGTTAGACCTTGTGGAAGAACAATCCACGCCCCCCTGGGCTACGATTCTGGGTAATTTGAAGGAAGCGGCGGCGGGAGAGCGTGGAGCATTCTTGGCCCGGAGCGTTTATATTTATGCGCTCGCAGAGTCAGGAAAGCTGGCGCAGGCGCAGGCGGATTTTGAATCCCTGAGGCAAATAGAGATGGCCAAGGACGCCCCTCTGGTTTCGGAGCTTGGCGACTACCTTGCGCGCCGTGCCGAAGACGTCGGACAAGAGCCGAAAAATATTCAAGAGCAAAGCGAAACCATCGATGCTGACCTGGAGGAGTCGGACGCAGGTTCCGCGTCTCCGTCCGTTCAAGAACCCGCGCCTGAGGTGAAGCCGGAACCTGCGCCTGAGGTGAAGCCTGCGGACGTCTCCCCGCAGAAACCCGCGGTCAAGCCCAAGCCTGAACCAGAGGCCAAGGTGTCGGCGGAAATCGAAACCAAGGTGCAACAGGCGGATGCCCTTTGGCGGGGGGGGGATCAAGCGGGAGCTGTGGTTCTCTATCGGCAAGTCGTCGCCGCGATTGGAACTACGCATTTCTTGGGACAGCGTTCTGCTGCTCGCATTCGTCAAGCCGAGCGCGAGGCTGGCGAGTGAGGGTGTTTCGCCTTTCCGCCCTCGTCCTTTCCGTTTTGCTTGTCAGCGGCTGTGACGGACGTTCGAGGGCGGGCGACAAGAAGGAAGGGCCCGCACTTTCAGGCGGTGGATATGTGGCGCACATCAACCTTGCCGAAGGCGCGCCAGAAGGTGTGGTCGGGGATGGCTTTTTTCCGCGTCCCGCCAGTGAGACTTTCGTTGGACTCATTCGTACTCTCGGCCGACTGGAAAAGGACAAAGCTGCCAAAAGCGTGTTCGTACGTCTCAAGGGTCACTCCTTCGGATTCGCGCAGGCCAAGGAGCTGGGGGAGCGGCTTCATAGAGTCGGTCAGGTGAAGAAAGTCGTGTGTCACACACACCAGGCCGACAATGCGACGTTTTGGCTCCTCAGTCAGGGCTGTCATCAGATTTGGGTGAGCGCGGCTGGAGAGGTTCCGACGGTAGGGATCGGTGCAGAGCTCAGCTACATCAAGGGCGCCTTGGATAAGTTTGGGATTGAGGCCGACATGCTTGCGATGGGCAAGTACAAGAGCGGCGGAGAAGCCCTGACGCGCACGTCGCCGAGCGAAGACTCTCTCCGAAACCTCAAGGATACCCTCACAGATCTGCGCGGTGAGTGGCTTTCTGGTATCGCAGCCGGACGTTCTGATGCTGACGCCAGAAAGAAACACGTGGAAGACGGACCTTGGTCGCCGAAACGCGCTCAGGAACTGGGGCTGATTGATCACGTGGGGTTTGAAGATGAGGCGCTCGAGAGCGCGCGTCGTGCCGGCGGAACTGAAACGACCAAGGTGGTCTTCGGTCCAGGGGCACAGGCGAAAGAGAGTTCACCTGCGGCGGAAGTCGTCAGGTTCTTGGCCGGATCTGAGTCCCGTGATCGAAGGGACCGCATCGCGGTGGTCCCGGCGCTCGGGAGTATCACCATGGCCGCCGGGGGCCCGTTTTCAGGCGCGGAAGGCATCACGGCCAGCGCCATGACGGCCACCCTTCGGCGCCTTCGCAAGGACGATTCCGTCCGGGCGGTGGTGATGCGGATGGATTCCCCTGGCGGTTCCCCGCTCGCGAGCGACTTGATCTGGCGCGAGATGATGCTGCTGAGAAACGAGAAACCGGTGATCGTGTCGATCGCGGGGATGTCGGCGAGCGGCGGGTATTACATTGCGAGCGGCGCGACAAAGATCGTCGCCTCATCGACCGCGATCGTAGGATCGATTGGTGTTTTTGGGGGAAAGATCGTGCTCGGGGGCGCCTTTCAGAAACTGGGCGTGACTAGTTATCCTGTGGCTGCAAGCCCTGAGGAGGGTGCCGACGAACGCGCGACGCATCTGTCGTCCATGACGAAATGGGACGAGCCCACCAGGAAGCGCGTGCGGGAAGGTATGCAGAGGATTTACGACTTGTTCGTCGAACGTGTCGCCGAAGGGCGAGCTCTTCCCAAGGAGAAGGTGTACGCGACGGCGGAGGGAGAAATCTATCTCGCTGGGGTCGGAAAAGAGCGCGGGCTGATTGATGAGCTCGGGGGGATTGAAAAGGCGCTCGAGGTAGCTCGAAAGGAGGGAAATCTTCCGGCGAACATCCCCGTTGTCGTCGAGGGGGGGCAAGAGAACATCCTGTCCGCTTTGCTGCTTGGACCCGAGCCTGAAGCCGACGACGTGAAGGCGGCCCTGCTCCGCTACGAAGCGAAGAGGCTTGAAGATGCCGCTTCTTTGGCCTTTGGAATGCAGGGGAGCACCTTGCGGCCGTTTGCCGCCCAGATCGCACCGATGTTTGCGGGTGAATCCGTCATCGCCGCCCTTCCCTTTGCTCTGGAAATTCGCTGACCGCTTCCGGCAGAGCGGTTGGGGAGGCGGCCGGCCGATTGGCTCGGCTTCTGACTGGCCGGTGTTTATCCGGCATGTACCGGCATTTTGCCGGCATGTACCGGCATTTTGCCGGAGGCATGCTAAGCTCAGGGAATGACAGCGCCCACGACAACCCGTATCGATCTTCGCATCCGCTCCGATCTCAAAGAGCTTCTCGAAGAAGCCGCTGAACTATCCGCCCAAAGCGTGGCCAGCTTCGTCACGTCGACGGCGATTGCCCGTGCTCAAAACGTGGTTGAGGCTGCTCGCCGTATCCGACTGACTCGGGCGGATGGCGAGGCACTTTTGGCTGCTCTGGAACGTCCCATCGATCGAAATGGCCCCTTGGGCAAGCTGGTGCAGGGCACCATGGCACGCACTCGCCCCACTCCACATTTCCGATCTTCTCGGGTCTTTTGCTATTGTCGTTGACGCGAAAAACGACCGCGTCAGGAGGTGGTACGCGCATCACGATTTCGTCTCGCTCCCCTCCAAACCTCTACAACTCTTTCTTCCCATGAGCGCTATTCGTCCGCTTTTTGGAGAATGAGCGGCTGGCTTTCATAGAAGTGGACGAATGGACCTTCGCCCAAAATCGTCGTGCGACGACATCGGATCTCTCAGGGACACGGCGAAAAAGCTTGGGGCGGGTGATGCTCGTTTAGAGCTTGCCGGTTCTGAGAGCGCTCTGCACGATTTCTACGGCCTCTCGCACCGGGATGCGCTCTTGGCGCCTATCGTCCCGGTAGCGAATGGTCACGGTATCATCGGCGAGAGAGTCTGAGTCGACGGTGAGGCAGTAAGGGGTGCCGATTTCGTCGTGCCGGGCGTAGCGCTTGCCGATGGTGTGCTGCTCATCGTACTTGGCGGCGATGCCGGCTTCGAGGAAGCGGGAGACGATCTGGCGTGCTTTTTCGACGAGGTTTTCATCCTTTTTGACGAGGGGAAGGACGCCGACTTTGTAGGGGGCGAGACGCGGGTGGAGTCGTAGGACGGTGCGCGCAAGCTGACCGTTTTCGTCCAGCTCTTCGGAAAAAGCACTGCAAAGGACGGCTAGAACGCCCCGTGTGGCTCCCGCCGCCGGCTCAACCACGTGAGGAATGTAGCGCCAACCCTTCTTCCCTGTTTCTGGATCGTCTGCCTCTGGATCAAAGTAGTGGAGCTTCTTCTTGCTGCCGACCATATGAGCGTTCAGATCAAAATCGGTCCTACTCGCGATCCCTTCCAGCTCGTCCCAGCCCCACGGAAATTCGTACTCGACATCAAAAGTACCGTCGGAGTAATGCGCCAGTTCTGCCTGGTCGTGCTGTCGGAAGCTGAGTTTTTCGGCAGAAAGACCGATGCTCGTCCACCAGCTGAGGCGCTGATCCTTCCAGTACTCGAGCCACTTGGGGCCTGTCCCCGGCTCACAGAAAAACTCCATCTCCATTTGTTCGAATTCACAGGAGCGAAAAATGAAATGCTCTACGGTGATTTCGTTGCGGAAACTCTTACCCATCTGCGCAATGCCGAAGGGAACCTTGATGGACTGACTCTGCTGGACGTTCTGAAACTGAACGAACATTCCCTGAGCGGTTTCTGGGCGCAGGTAGACCGTCGAAGGAGCGAGGGCTTCGTCGGCGAGCGCGCGCAGTGCTTCGTCGTCCTTTCCCTCGAGGACGCCCTGCTTGAGCACCTCGATGACGTTACGCATGGGGTCCGTGGGTCCGAGACTTGAGCGAAACATGCCGTTGAAGTTTCTTTCTTTGCTCAAGAAAGGAGAGCCGCAATGGGGGCACACATAGTCGCGCTCCTTTGCCCCGGCACCGTGGATCGCAAGTCCATCGCGTATGAACTCGGACAGGGACTGCCCGGTGGATTCAGGCAGAAGCGCTAGCGCTTTGATCTTGTCGAGCGCGAGCTTGGCGCGGCCCTTGTCATCCAAGGTGATGGTTGTCGGAGCGCCGGGCTCGACCTTGGGCGCCTTGTCCGCCCGGAATCGCTCCTGACAGACGAGGCAGTCCACCAGGGGGTCGTTGAAGTTTCCGACGTGCCCGCTGGCGCGCCAGACGTCCGGGTGCATGACGATACTCGACTCAAGCCCGACGACGTCTTCACGGCTGGTGACCATGAAGGTCCACCACTCATTCATCAAGTTGCGCTTCAGCTCCACGCCCATCGGGCCGTAGTCGTACGCGGACTTGAGACCGCCGTAGATTTCTGAGCTCTGGAAGACGAATCCCCGGCGTTTGCACAGGGACACGAGTTTCTGCATGAGTTCAGGTTCTTTTTGGCTCTCGGTCATGGTCCGGCGTGCTCTAGCACAAGGACATTCCCGGCCAAACTGGCTCTAGCAGGCGCTGCTAGTTACTGGCGCCACCCGCGCCAAACCCGAAGTCTTCGGGGTTGATCACGGCTCCGCCCTGAAGGCTCAGCTGACTAAAGACCACACCCAGCGCGAGAAGATCGCCGAGGGCGGCAGGGGACAGTTCCCCGCTTTGGAGGCCAATCAGCGCACTCAGGGGGAGCGCCTTCAGGATCTCAAGCTCGATGCAGCTTTGTTGGTCCTCGCAAGATAGCTCAGCGCATTCATTGAGCCCCTGAAGGAGTTCATCGGCCGTGAGCGCGATGGTTGCGGTGCAGCCTCCGGGAAAGATCTCGACGGGCTCGGCGTCGCTACAGGCGTTGATGGCCGCTACGCTGGACTCACAGTACGTCCTCGCGGCGTCGCTCAGCTCGACATCCTCAAGTTTTTCAAGCACGCAAGCGACAGCCCCAAGCCCAGCGACCTCGTCTAAAGCACAGGCATCCTCATCGAAGCAGGCCGCGAGGGCCTCTTGACCTGCACGACTGATGCTATCTCCCTCGGCGCAGTCTTTCGTGCAGTCGGCGACGTCGAGGTCGACGCACGCTTGGCTGGCTTCACAGAAGTCCCTGCAGCTGGACGTCTTGCCTGCTTTGCTCGTTTCCGGGCCGGGCGGATCGCCTTCATCAGAATCAGATTTCGTTTCGCCGCCACAAGCAGCGAGGAAAAAAGAAGGGACGACAAACGGGAGCGCGGCGCAAAGGAAGAGTGAACGGAAAGACATCCGGCAAGGATAATCCTCCGGCTTCGGCCGCTCAAGGAAGAATCGGCCGCTCTTCCAACATCTTGTTTTCCTTGAAGGTGCTTTCCCTAGGCTTTTCCTTAGAGCGCGTTACTTGACCTAGCTTAGAGCGCGTTGCTCTCCTTGAGGGCCTTCATCAGATGCGCCGCCATGCGAGAGTGAGTTTGAAGTGAGGGGTGAAAGTCGCATCCCCACCCTTCTTCCGGCGTCACGCGCGAAAATTCCAGATAATGGATCCTGTCGTCCTGAGCGGCAGTCCGGCGTTCGACGATTTCTTGGAGGGCCGTCCGGGTCGTTTTTAGGGCTTCCTTCCCTGGAGGATACTCGTCCGAGAGCACGGGCCCCACGAGCAGGAACAAGTGCGCGGCAGGGTACTTGGAGCGGACGTCGCTGACCAAATCGTCGTAAGCTTGCGCAAAAGGGGAGGTGTCTTCGACTTCGGGAGCGAAATCATTGGTGCCCAAGTTGATGAGCACGACCTCCGGCGGTTTGGTGGAAAAGTCGAAATCGATGCCTTCTGTGGGCAAGGTTTTCTTCCAGAGCTCGGGCATCGTTGCCGTATCCCCCGCGACCCCGCGGTTGGAAAACACGCCTTTTCCGGACCAGGCCAAAGTCGTGAGATCGGCGCCCAGCTCGCGGGCGGCGCGTGCCGCGTAAGAGTGAAAGTGATTCTCTGTGTCCGGACTGAAGCTGCACGATTCGCTCGTGCCTTCGTTGCCGTAGCCCGCGCTGATGGAGTCACCCAAGAGTTCGATGCGTGGCTTGACTTCAGTCGGCGCCGGGAGCGCCTCTCCCGAAGCGTCGAGGATGAAGGCGTGGAAGGTCGAACTGCCCACGAAGGGTTCAGTCAGCTTATAGACGCTCACGCTGTGCTCGCCTCTCGGAAGTCCCTTGACCAGTTCCACGGTGGAGCGTCCCCGCACGGGAATCACCTTCTCTCGTTTGGGTTTTCCATCGACAAGCACCAGATACTGACTGTTGCCGGATTCGGTGATGTCCAGACTGACCGCCGTGCCCGAGAAGTGAACCGTGGCCGAAGTGCCGGACCACGCCACGGTGATCCCTCCTTGCTCGTCTTTGACGCTTCGACCGACAACTGTCGGTGCCGTCGCGCCCTCAAAACGGACTTCGGGTCCCTCGTAGGCGGCCCTGGGGCCCCCTCGTCTTCCTTCTGCACTGCCCACGCAAGCGGGGAGAATGCTCGATAGGGTCAGCGAAGCCAAGGCGAGCAGGATGAAGGCCAGGCGAGAGCGCGGAGGTGGGGCGAGCAGAGGGGTCATGAGGAAATTCTCTCATGCGTGGCGTGAAAAGGAGTGTCCATCTTGGTTCAGGGTTGAGATCCAAAATGGCAAAGCCACCAACGAAAAACGCCCTCCTCGATGAGGGGGGCGTTTTCCGTCCTGACGATGAGTGGCATCGTTTAGGAACCGGCGGAGAGGGCGGGATTCGAACCCGCGGTAGGCGCTAACCTACGCTCGCTTAGCAAGCGAGTACCATCGGCCACTCGGTCACCTCTCCAAACGGGGCGCAGAAGCTAGCCGGCCCGCGCCCGATTGCAAGCCCAGACAAGGCGGATTTCATCCTCAAAAGAGCACAATTTAGCAGTTTCCGTGGCGCCCTCCTCCGAAGCCCCCCCCGCCGAAGATCTGCTCGCCGAAGATCTTTCCTGGGTTCATGAGCCCCAGCGGGTCAAAGGCTGCTTTCAGCCGCTTCTGGAGGGCAATCAGCGGGGGCGACTGTTCTAGGTGCAGGTAAGGTGCTTTGGAAAGCCCGATGCCGTGTTCACCGCTGAGCGTGCCTCCCATCTCGATGGTTTTTTGAAAGAGTTCTTCGAGAGCCCTATCGATGCGTGCTTTTTGCTCCGCGTCGTCCCAGAGGAAGTTCACGTGCAGGTTTCCGTCCCCGGCGTGCCCGTAGCATAGCGCGTCGATCTGATACCGATCCCCGAGGTCTTCGACCGTCTCGACAAGCTTGCCCAGTTTCATGCGCGGAACGACCACGTCTTCGCTGAGCTTGAACTTGGCACGTTTTCGCACGGCCACGCTCATGTTCTTTCGAGACGCCCACAGTGAAGCTCGTTGATTTTCGCTTTGCGCGACAAGCACCGTGAGCGCGCCCTGGGCGTCACATAGGTTTCCGACCATCTCCGCCTGGCGCTCGCATTCGGATTCGCTTCCGTCCACTTCGATCAGGAGCAAGCTCCCGGCCTTCCGGTCAAGCGCGTTACCGTCAGCGCGCATCACGTCCAGGGTCTTTCGGTCGAGGAATTCGATGCAGCGAGGAACCAGGCGCTGTTCAATCAAGGCGCTGACGGCCAGGGACGCTTGATTCATCGTTGAGAAGAGCGCAAGCAGAGTCGTCACGCCCTCGGGTTTGGGGATCAGGCGCAGGGTGATCTTGCCGAAAGCGGCCAAAGTTCCCTCGCTCCCGACGAGCAGGGCAGTGGTGTCGTAGCCAGTGACACCCTTCTTCGTGCGCCGCCCAGAAAAAATCTGAGTCCCGCCCATGAGTACCGCCTCAACGCCAAGTACATAATCCCGGGTGACTCCGTATTTGAGTGCGCGCGGTCCGGCTGCATTCTCCGCTACATTTCCTCCGAGACAGCAGATCGCTGCCGAGTTTGGATCGGGAGGATAGAACCAGCCTTCGGCTTCCACCGCCTGATGAAGATCTGCCAAAAGGACGCCCGGCTCAACCACAGCAACACCCTCACGGGTATCTATGTCCACGATCGAATGCATCGAGCGGGTGGAAAGGACGATTCCTCCGCGGGGAACAGCGCCTCCGGTCCTGCCTGTGCCACCCGCGCGCGGGGTGACGGAGAGGCGCGAAGACTCGGCCTCGGCCAGGGTCACACGCAAATCTTCTTCCGACTCCGCAAGAACGACGGCGTCCGCGTGTCCGCTGAAAGAAGAGTCATCAGATTCGTAGGCGCTGACCTTTTCGCGGGCCGTCAACAGACGTGAACCAAGCCTGCGAGAGAGGCGCGCGAGGGCCTGTTCTAGGCCTTTTTCACTGGCTTCATGGGTCACTGTGTTCCCCGAGTGCACGGTGTCCATTGAGAGCACCGTGTCCCCTGAGAGCACCGTGTCCCCCAAGAGCACTGGTCCCTTGAGCGTACTGTGGCTCTCGGTTCACAGGGGTCGGGCTCCAAGAGCGAGGCCACCCTTGAACATCACCCGTCGGTAGTGAAGAAGCTCCGCGATGGACTGCTGAATGTCGAACAGTGCGTCGTGCTGGGCCCCGCGCGGCTTTTCGAAGCCGGAGTCCGGATACCAAAGTTGACAGAGAACCTTGAGGCTACTGACGTCGATCATCCGGTAGTGAAGGTAGCCACTCAAGGCCGGCATGTAGCGGTCGATGAACTTGCGGTCAGAGCCGATGGTGTTTCCGCACAGGACGGGCTGATAAGGACACCATCCTGCGATGCGGCTCATGAGTTCTCGCTCGGCGTCTCTGACAGAAACATCCGAAGCACTGGAGCGTGCAAGCAGGCCGTTCTTTTCGTGCATGCGGCGAACGAAAGGCACCATGCTGGCAAGCTTTTCTTCGGGCTGCCAGATGTCCACGCAGTAAGACTCCAGCGGCCGCAACTCCTTGTCCGTGATGATCAGCGCTGCCTGCAAAATGACCTCGGTCTGAGCATCGAGGCCGGTCATTTCGAGATCGATCCAGACCAGGTTGTCGGGATGAGGCGTGCGCGTGAGAGGTGAGGCCATGGGGCTGTCTACCAACCCGCAGGAGAGGGGAGAAGAGGCGACGAACGAAGGCCTACTTCACGCGCGGGAGCGTGATTTTCGGCTCCTTGGGGTGCTTTCTGTAGAGCACCGCAGTAGCGCCCACGACTTGGGCGACATGAGCCGCGAGTGCCTGGGCGCTGATCTGAGCGAACTCTTTGACATCGAGGGGCGCCTCACTTCCCACTTTGACTTTGATCAATTCGTGGTCCGTGAGCGCTTGATCGATCTGTCCTCTCACGGAATCCGTGAATCCGAGCTTGCCGACTTGCACCGTGGGCCTAAGAGCATGGGCAAGCGCACGCAGGTGTCGCAGTTGCTTGCCGGGGAGTTTTTCAAGGGAACTCATAGGTGGGCCCATAGGGGAACAGGGTGTAGCAGCGGCGGCCCGAAGTCCAAGTCAGGCCGAGGTGCCGGCCAGAGATTTGAGGTTTTCCCAGTATTTCTTCAGATCCAGGGGCAGTGGGCTAAAAAGGGCCGTTGACTTCTTCGAGTCGGGATCCGTGAACGTCAGGTGCTCGGCGTGCAGGCACAGGCGCGGCGGCCTAAGGGGGAGAGAGCGGGTCTTGTCGCGTCCGTACTTGGAGTCTCCCGCCACGGGGCATCCCATCGCAAGTGCGTGCAGGCGTACCTGGTGCGTGCGTCCGGTGAAGAGTTCAACTCGGCAGAGACTGGCCGCTTCCGCCCGAGCCTCCACTTGGAATGCAGTTTTGGCAGGCTTCCCCTCAAGAGGGCTCTCCTCCGTGTGCTGCTCCGGGGTAGGACCCACCAGGATGGCGCGGTACACGCGCTCGATCTTGTGGTCGGCGACGTCGGCGGACAGTGCCCCGGCGGCCGCGCGGTTCTTGGCGAGGACGAGCAGGCCGCTGGTCGGGCGATCCAGTCGATGGATGAGAAAAAACTCTTCAGCAGGTCTCATTTCCTGGAGGAAGGCGAGGAGGTGGTTTCGGTCAGATTCTTGAGTGGCTGCGCTGAACATCCCGCTCGGTTTGTCGACGACGAGTACACTCTTGGACTCATGCACGATGACGATTTCACCCGCGACCTCTTTGCTTGGGTGAGCCGACGTGCCTTCGCCCAAGATCACGCGGATGAGTTGGCCTTCGCGCACCTCGCGGCTGGCCACCTTCACTCGTTTCTTATCGAGATAGACTCCGCCGGCGAAAAGCGCCTTCTTCGCCAGTGTTCGTGAGACCGACGGTTCGTGCGCCGCGATGGCCTGATCCAGTCGCAAGCCTGCATGCTCTTTTGAGACGCGAAATTCGTAGCGACGGGCCATCCCTCTTGAGGCTTGCACGGGCGAGAAGTCGGAGAAAACCCGGCGCTTCGACGGGCCTTCCCACCTTGGTACGCGCGTCTCCTCGCCGGTAACCCCTCGGGTTTGGGGCTTCCATATGGGTAAGGAAGCGCAACCACATGGACGATTCAAACCCGAGTGATTGGCGAATTTGCACAGAAGCAAGAGTCGATCACGTGATTGTCTCGGCAAAACAGGGAGTTGAGTCTGTCTCGCCTTTGCGGCTCTCGAAAGCAGGGCGGGAAAGGTCGCGCGCGGGTTGATAAGCTACCCACGTTCCCGAAGAAAGATTGTCCCGAAGAAAGACATTCGACTCTCGCTTTTTTTCCTATCAAGGTTCCATGATGAAATACTCTTTACTCTCGTCCGCTTCTTTTCTGGTTTCGGCTTCTCTTTTGGCTCTCCTTGGTTCAGTAGCGTGTGCGCCGGGTACGGGAGCAGACGCTGGAGAAGGTGGGGATGATGACGAGGGTGGCGACGGTGATGGCGACGGCGACATCATCATCGGGGATGGTGACGGGGACGGCGTAATCATTCCGGGAGGCACGGCGTGGCCTGGTCCGGAAAGTCCGGTGATCGATGAGGGTGCGCCTGCGGATGTCGCTTCCTTGTTCTCGGGTGCGTCGGCCGGAGCCAACTGCGTGCTTGAGCCTCAAGACGGAACCATGATGCCCAAAAACTGGCTACGTCCGCGTTTTCGCGTGTCTGGCGCAGCCGTGGCGTATCAGGTGACTCTTTCTTCCAGTGAATCACCGAAGGACTTGGTGGGGTATGGTGGACCTGAAGGCTTCCGACTGCCCGTCGAGTATTGGAACTACATTGCGAGCCGCGCAAGCAGTAACCCCGTCGCGATCACCGCCACGGTGCGCTCCTTTGACGGAGCCGCCGTGAGTGAGTCCGTCGTCACGCTCAACGTAGCTCCGGTGACCGCCGGAGGCGCGATGGTGTACTGGGCCTCCAAGGAGAGCAAAGATCACGTAAACAGTTCAAAGCTCTATGGCTTCAGCGTCGGTGAAGACGGTGTAGTTGAGGCACTTGCGCCCCTCGATGTCGCAGGAACCGCTCTCCGCGATGAAATCGGAGTCCTCAAGCCGAACACCGCCACGGAATGGCGTGACGCCTCTGGTGCTGCCGCGGGAGCGCCCAGCTGCATCGGCTGCCACACTTCGACTCCCGATGGGGCGGCGGTCGCGTTCAACGACGGTTGGCCTTGGGACGGGGTCGTGGCTTCGATTGAGGAAGGAACGAAGGGCCAGAGACCTTCCACCATCACGGACATGGGGGCAGCCCTCTTGGCGACACCGTTTACAGGGACCCTCGCCTTCAGCGCGGGACACTGGAGCGAAGGCGATAGAAAAGCGATTTCGACCTACACGCCTTGGATCAACGGCCCCTACGAAGGCGGCAGGAACATCACGACCGCGGCGGACTTGGTTTGGATCGACGTTGCCGCACCGGGAGATGGGGTGATTGGGACCGATGGGACGACGGCCAACACCGCGTTTATCGGTCTGCAAGGCACCGGATGGAATTACATCAGCCGCGGCACGGACACGCGCGCCGCTGCGAACCCGGCATGGAACGACGTTGGCGACACCATCGCTTACGCATCGGTAGCGCGCGTGGCAGGCGGTCACGTGGGGGGCATCACGGGAAGTGCTGTGCCGAAGTCTCCCGATACTGTCCTCACTGATGCGACCGAAGCGGACATCTACACGGTGCCCTTCAACGGTGGTGCTGGCGGCGAAGCGACGCCCGTGAGCGGCGCTTCTGTTCCGGGCGTTGCCGAATACTATCCGGACTTCTCGCCGGATGGGGGATGGTTGGCGTTCAATCGCGCCGGCTCCACCTTGGGGTACATCTACTATCGGCCGGATGGGGAGGTGAACGTGATCCCCACCGCAGGAGGAGAACCCCACCGCCTGGTCGCGAACGATCCGCCCGCGTGCACAGGGCAGACGAGCCCGGGTGTCATCAACAGCTGGCCCAAATGGGGACCGAGCGTCGAGACGGCATCAGGCAACACCTACCGCTGGATCATCTTTTCTTCCGCGCGGACTTACCCCGGAAGCTTTGAGGTCCCGCGCGACTACTACACGCCTTCGAGTCTCGATACCCGCTCGAGTCAGCTCTACCTTGCGGCTGTCGTAGAGGCCCCGGACGGCACCCTCACCTCCTACCCCGGGCTTTATATTTGGAATCAGACGTCAGACCCGTCGAACCTCACCCCCGCCTGGGATGAGTTCAAAATCCCGCCGGTCACCGTGCGCTGAGACGCAATTTAATCGCGCTTTTGCCTCCCGCATGGCAAGGTGAGGGCGATGATCGCGATGGGCGTAGATCCGGGAACCAGAAATCTCGGCTGGGGCGTCGTTTCGCTCGACAAGAATCGTTTGATCCACGTCGCTCACGGAGTGATCCGGGTCGACAGCGAGGAGGGACTTTCCACACGACTCCTCTTTCTTTCTCAAAAGCTAGAGGCGCTGATTGAAGAGTACAAGCCCGGTGTCGGATCGGTCGAAGGGATGTTCTTCGACAAGAACGCTCAGTCCGCGGCCAAGCTGGGTCATGCGCGCGGGGTGGTCCTTTTGTGCTTGGAGAAGTATGCGGTACCCGTCCGTGAACACGCGCCAGCCCGAGTGAAGCGTACCCTGACGGGGAACGGGCGCGCGGAGAAGCTTCAGGTCGCTCAAATGGTCAAGGCCATTCTCAACCTGGAGGCTCTCCCGGCTGCGGATGCGGCGGACGCTCTGGCGATTGCCATCACGGAGCTTCGGATCGATCCACGATCCTACGCCCTTCAAGAGCAGGTGACGAAGGCGCGCCGCAAGCGTGTGCCGGAGCACTTCAAACAGGCTCTTCTCCGCACCAGGGCGGCCCGGTCGAGTTAGATCTGATCTGCCCGGGTCCTCGCGGCGGGGTTTGGAGATTCTTTCGGGTTTCCGCGCCTTTCGCCCTGGGCGAAGCAGGGATAAAGCCCGGAAATATCAATGGATTGTCCAGGGAATGCCTGCCGCCCCGGGACCGTATGCTAAGGGAGACCGCCCCATGATCGACCGACGTACGTTTTCGACCTTTGCTGCTGCCACCTTCGTGCTTGGAGGTGCATTCGTAGTGTCCTCCGTCGGAGCCGAGGAGACCCCGCCCAAGAGTGGAGCTGTTCAGCAAGCGCTCACGGCGACGGAACTCGCCGACCGTGTGCAAGGGTTTTACGATCAAACCAAGACCTTCCGTGCCGAGTTCAAGCAGCGTTACTTCGTCGCGGCTTATCGCAAGACGAAGGACTCTCACGGGACCGTTGTGTTTCAGAAGCCGGGCAAGATGTCCTGGCGCTATGAGAACAACGACAACCGCGTCGTGTCCGACGGTAAGACTATCCGCGTGTTCGAGAAAGAGAACAAGCAAATGTACGAGCAGGCCATCGAGAAGAGTCAGTATCCTGCTGCACTTTCCTTTCTCTTGGGCGGCGCCAAACTGAAGAAAGAGTTTCACCTCAAGAAACTGGACGAAAAGGATCTGGGGTTTGAAGGCGGCTACGTCTTGCTTGCCGCCCCCAAGGCTCCGACTCCCGCCTACCAGTCGCTCATCCTCTTCGTCGATGGAGCCACGTACCAGGTCCGGCGGGTGATGATGATCGACGCCCAAAGAAACCGAAATCGCTTCGATTTCGTGACTCCGTCCGTGAATCAGCCTGTCGATCCTCAGGAATTCATCTTCGTTCCGCCCCCCGGCACCCGCGTCATCAAGCCCTGAGTGTCTAAATCCTTGAGGCGAAAGAGGGCTCCAGGCTCGCGCTGGGTCGACAGGACGTCGACAATCGAGTTCTCTGCTCCTATATCGTACTTCGGTAACAGGATTAGAGCAGACGTGTTTTTTAGATGAGACAGCAACATCATTTCTCGAAATTTGCTTCGAAAGCAGCTCAGCGAACCTTCGCGCTTTTGACGCTCGTGGCTTTTTGTGGGCTTCTTTCCGCCTGCTCCAAGACTCCTTTCGTTTGGGCCAATGAGCTCCCCCAGGAACGCAAACAGCCGTCCGCTGAACGTGTGACCATCCGATCAGGAGACACGATTTCTCTGAGCGTCGTCGGTCAGAGCTCCCTGTCGAGTCAGCATGTGGTGGCCGCCGATGGGACGATTTCTCTCCCCAACTTGGGGCTTGTGAGCGTCACGAATCGAACGGCCGAGCAAGCGAGAGTAACGCTCGTGCGAGAGCTATCGAAGATCCTTGCTGCACCTCAAGTCTCTGTGGCTATCGTGGCTCAGGTGATCGAAGTGACGGTCATGGGTGAAGTGCGAAGCTCCGGAAAATACTTGGTAAAAGCGGGTGACGGTGTGGCTAATGCTTTGGCGATGGCCGGGGGCATCACAGAATACGCAAACGAAAAGGCTATTTATCTCGTCCGTACCACCGAGCCTTTGCGTATTCGCTTCAAAATGGATGACCTCGTGCGAGGTGGGAACAGCGCTCGCGCTTTCGCTCTCCGAGACGGAGATCTGATCGTCGTCGAGTAGAAGGCTCGTTTCTGAGCCACCCGCTTCGCCAGGAGAAACATGTTATCGCTGGGGACGATTCTGCTTGTTGTTCCGCTCCTTGGTGATGGAACACAGATCGATGTTGCGGCGGCGGTCGAGGCTCAAACCGGAGCGGGAGTGCTTCCGCTTTTACCCGACGAACCCTCCACTCCCGCGCTGGACAGCTCCCTCGTTTTCCTTTCAGGAATGCGAACTACCTCTGCTCGGACGACTTTCGAAATCAGCTATCGACCGAGACTCGTTCTTCAATTCCCCAATCTGCTCGACGCGGTTCGCCCGCTGTTGCTCCACCAGGTACTCCTCTCTTACCGAAGCAGCTTGACAGAACGCACGGCGATAGAGACTTCCATTGCGGGAAGTGCAGGCGAAGTCTCCTATATCGCACAGCAGCAAGTTTTTGCTCCGGGCTCCTCCCCGACAGAGCTTGTCCCTTTGGTGTTTGGTACGGTGTCGAGCAATTTGAGTCACCGTACGAGTCGACGCAACACAGTTACGGCTGGGTTGTCGTCTGGATACAGCGCGCCTCTTGGATCGAGTGAAGTCGACACGGCGGTGTTTCCAGAATCGTTCGATGCCGCGGCTACTCTTTCCGACGCGTACAGCCTGACCCAGCGTGATCAGCTCGAAGTGACAGGTACCAGCCAATACTTCCAGGTGACACAATATAACCCTGACGTCACACTGGCTCTCGACCTCGAACTCTCGACGTTCGGAGCGTCCGTCACTTGGACGCATCGATTGAGCGAACGTACCTCCGTTGGCCTCACGTCGGGAGGCGCCTTGACGTATACGCTGGGAACCGGAGAAATGGGCTTCATTCCCGAAGGGACGTTTCTCCACGACACGAATTGGCGAGCAGGGCAAACGGGTTACTCGTCGACGTTCAATGCTGGTGTTCGAGGTTTTCTCGATCGACTTGCCGGTACCTACAGTCCGCAAGGGTTTGTTTCTTGGAGTTTGGGGGCGAAAATCGGAAGATTGTGGACAACCGGTGTGAGCGCGTTTGCTTCTACGTCGCTCGCCAGCGAGCCTGTTGTTCCACCTCAGTACGAATCATTTGGCTCGCTAGAACAACTCACGGCGTTTCGAGTATCACAGAACGCACAGCTCCGGTTTGGAGTTCGCAGTTCTGTGCGAGGACCGCATCTTCGAGCCGAACCAGCGCCGTCGCCGACGTTGCAGCCTGAGTTCCTAGGATTTTTGGGCTTTCGCTACGGCTTGGGAACCGATCGACAACAAGGGAATTGGCTCAAGTAGGAACTCAGTCGCCCGGGGTGACTTGAACGATGTCTGTGCTGGCAGCCGGGCGACGTCGTTGTGCGTAGTCCTTGAGCCAGAGACCGAGCGACAAGAATATCCCCGCGAAAATCCCGACGAATCCACCGACGCCTGCGCGGAGGACCGTGGAGAAAGTCGGATTGAGGGGAAACGCTCGTGGGGGTTGGATCACGTCGTAACGAGCGGCGACGCTCGCTCTTTCAAACTCAAGTTCGAGCTCTTTTGCCTTGAGTTGCTCGTAGAGGCGATTGTGGAGGGCCTCGCTGCCTTCCACCTTTCGCATTTTGTCGGAGACTTCTGCTTCCACGGCGGGCATTTCACCAGCAATCTTGGAAAGCTGGCCTAGGCGCCCCTCGACCTGCTTGAGTTCGGTGCTCGTTGCGACGACTTGTACTTGAAGTTCACCCACTCGCGCGCTGAGCCGCTTGTGCTCCGGATTGGCCCGGCGATCGGTATCGGTCGTGCTGGTAGCGACGGTTTGATCGACAAGCGCCAAGAGCCGGGCCTCTTCGTTTCTTAGGCGTACTAATTCAGGATGCCCCTCAGCGAAGCCGTTGGCTTGAGCTGCCGCAATCTGCCTGCGAATGCTGGCCAACCCTTCCTCATAAGGCTGGGCGCGCTGTACTTTTTCCCCGACGAACACGTCTTCTGACGCGAGCATCTTACGAGCAAGTTCAAGCTCTTTTTCGCTACGAACCAGGGATGCGGAGAGCGCATCACGCTGAGCGAGTAAACTAGCCCGGGAACCGATTTGCCCAGAAGCGAGTTCGGGTAACGCTTCGAGATGATCTTGCTTGAAATCACGCAGAGTACTCTCGTGAGCCTTCAGTCGCGCTTCGTTTTCTTGAAATTGAGAGCGGAGGAGCTCGACTTCGCTGCTCAGTACCTTGATGGACTTTCCGATCTCTTTTTCGAGATAGTTCTTGAGGTGGCGTGCGAGGAATTGCTCGGCGAAGCGATGGTCCAGGTGTCGAAAGCGACCGATGAATGTGCTTTGTCCGCCTCTTTCTAGGTCGAGATTTCCGGCGATACCGCGCGCCTCTTCGTTGGAGACAGGTTTGCCTAAGCTGCGCATCGTTTCGCGTACGAGCTCGACATTCAAGAAGTTCTTTTCCGCAGAGGTAAAGTATTCGACGTTCCTACTTGCGAAGTACTGCGCGGCGCTCTTCGTCTGATCTTGGCGCAGGAAGATTTCGAACTCGGCGGTGGCCCGCGGCGGGAGGAGCTTCATGGTTGCAGCACCGATCCCGGCAAAAACGAGCGCTGTCGCCAAGATGAGCTTCCAGTATCTTTTTAAGAACCCCAGCGCGAGCCCGAGCAAGTCCAACGCTTGATCCAGGCCGTTTCTCTCATCGTGAGCGTGTTTTCCGGCGCTATCCAAATGAACGAGCGGCGGCGCGCCCGCCGTCACGATTTCGACTCCGCGGACTCTGCTTGTCGCACCGATCATGGGATGCGTGACGCGAGCGAGTGCCCGTGTGTGCTGCTCGTCATCCTCGGCGTCGGTGAGGTAACCGAAAGTCGTATTTCCAAACCGCATCACGTCTCCTGCGTGAAGTTCTCGTGCTGCGGTGATCCGTTCGTCGTTGAGGTATGTCCCGTTCGTGCTGTCTAGGTCCGTGAGGTAGCAGCCACGGTGATTGAGTGTGAGACGCGCGTGTTGATGCGAGATTGCCTTTTCGTTCAGAGTGACGAGCGCTTTGGAGGATCGACCAACGATGGACTCCCCTGGTTTGAGTCGGAACAGTTTGCCAGCATGTTTGCCGCTCAGACCGACCAAGAAACCACTCACCGCTACAGCTTTGTGGTCGGCTAGACCTTCCTCTCCAAAGGCATCGTCCAATTCAGTGGCGAGCTTCGAAGGTGTTCTAGTCGATGAAGGAGGATCCAGATTACTCATTTTCTCGTTCGGTCGCGGGAGCGATATCCGGAATTACGATTTTGTCCGGATCGGACTCGCCTTCCGAGGGCTCTTGCTCCTGACCACTTGTTTCTTGTTCCTCGGGTCGCTCCTCGTGAGGAGCGCTTTCTCCACTGAGCAGCGAGTTGAGCGATCCAGGTTGGAGCACGAGCCACACCAATCCTGCCATTGCGAGAGTGAGGAGCAAGTAGACGACGAACGTGGCTCCCTTGGGCCGCGAACTAGCCTGCTGAGGGTTTGCGAGTGTCTCCGTGCGGTCGTCGAACCCATGGCTGCTGGGAGGGGGGTCCAGGGGACCGGTATTTTCTGCAGAGGAAAGCGGCTCTTGAGGATGCTCCTTGGGCTTTTGAGCGACGTCGGGCGGAGGCAAGGTCGCCCAGTTTTTCTGATCTTCGGCCGACGTGGCGCCTCGCATGGATGCGATACGTCGTGCTTCGAGCGTTGGGCCCAGATGTCTTCGGAGCCAAGAGGCGACTTCCTCTGGGCCTACCAAAAGGCCCTCTTTCATGGCGATGCGACGAAGTTGCTCAGACATTTCTTCTGAAGACTGAAAGCGCTCTTTTGGATCGGTAGCTAGCGCTTTCAGGCAGACAGCGTCCAAGCATGCGGGGGGGTGGAAACCAACTTGGCTGGGAGGGGTCACGCGAGATTCGAGGATCTTCTTCATCGTCTTGTCCGAATCTTCTGCGCTGAATGGTTCTAGGCCGGTGAGGCCGGCGTACAAGACAACACCCATTGAAAAGATGTCGGAGCGATGGTCGCTCCTTTGTCGACGGATACGCTCTGGGGCGAGGTAACCAGGCTTTCCTTGAATGACTTCTTCCTGGGCGTCGATGTAACCGGTGCGCGAAATTCCAAAGTCGGTCAAGCGGCATGTGCCGTCGATCCCGACGAGGAGATTGTGAGGAGTCACGTCGCAATGGACGAGAGCCAACGGCTGTCCTGTTTCGTCGGTAGCCGCGTGCGCAGCACCGAGTCCGCTGAGAGCGTCGAGCACGACGGAGACGATGACGGCAGGATCACGCGGGATTTTCCGGGTGGCGCGAAAGATTTCCGCCAGACTTCCGCCTTCGACGTATTCGAGCACGATGTAAGGATCCGTTGCCGAGCCGACATCGGCGATCCCGACGATGTTGCGGTGATGGAGGTTACCGAGCACTTGCGCTTCGTGGAAAAAAGCGTCGAGGGCTCCAGGTCGCTCCGTCAAATGACTGTGGAGGACCTTCATCGCGAAGAGACGCCGAAAGCCAGCGCTCCCCGAAAGTCGACACAAATAGACGCTTCCCATGCCACCACGCTTGAGGCGTGCCAGGACTTGGTACCTCCCGACGATGGGTAAGCCTCCTAGTGGCTGTGCGTCTCCGCCTCCTGGCAGTGCACTGGGGTGTGGAACAGAGCCTGGTACCGGAGCGATCAGAGATTGTGAACCGGTGTCAGACGGGGGGCCTCTTGACGGCGGTTTGTCAGGGGTTCTCACGGGCTCTGCGTCAGCCGGATCGCTCGGCGGAGGCGCCTGCAGGGCTTGCGCGGGCAGCCCGCGCGACGGCAGGGTGAAATCCCCACTCACTTCCGGTGGAAGGGTGCTTGTTGGTGCGCTGGAAACCTGGTGAGCTGTCGGTGCATCGGCTTCGACCAGGGCGGTGAAGGGTAAATGGAGGCGAGGAGAACTTGCGAGTGCGTCTTTGAGTTGATCGAGTTGCTTGAGCGCGTCTTTGCCAAGATGGGTACTTGGAACAGGCATTTCGCTCTCTCGCAATTGTCCACGAGCGGCGCGCACGACTTCATCGTCGAGCTCACTTGCGTCTACGGTCTCACGCGGTTTCTCCGCAGGCACACCCGCTTGGCACAGCGCGGCTCCGCTTCTGCCGGAAGAAGGATGCCTGCGTCTGCTGTTGTCGTTGCTTTGCGGGCGAGAGGCCGAACGCGGCAAAGAAACGTGCTCTTCGGCTAGCAAAGGAGGCGGGACTGACGAGTATCGAGTGTCGGTCGGTTGAGCGCTGCCAGCTGCATAACGTCCTGGCGGTCCTTTTTCATTTTCTGGTCGCCTGGCTTCAGGTTGCTTGGCTTCAGGCGGTAGAGCTTCCGGTCGGCTTTCCTTTCGTTTCACGAGATCGATGGGCGCTGGTGCCCAACCGCGCATGGTTTTCCCGCCGGTGGTCTGAGGTTTGTCCGTCAGAGCGACGCGCGGGCCTAGCGAAACGATCTCGCGTGGGTCATGTGCTTTGGCTTCCGGCGGGTTGCTCTTGACGATCTCCGACACGCGATGACTCATGGAACGTCGAGAAGGTTCGGTTCCTGTTTTGATGCAGTACTTCCCGTCGCGGAGTCGTAGGACGGCAGAGATCGCATCGAGCCCCGTCAAATCTCCAAATTCTGCATCCACGAACCACCCGTCGCGTAGCGACACGCGCGCAGAGCCGGCAGAGCTGTCGATGAAGACATCCGTGGGGTCTCTTTGCGACTCCATGGCGAGAAAGGCTCGGTCGAGCGGCTCGTCAGATACGAGGTGGTAAGACGTACTGTCCATAGGGGGTTGCGGACTCGACAACAAATGCCAGGGCTACGACTGGCAAGGAGCAGAAGGCAATGTGGGGAAGCAGAAGCGACTCGCGGTTTTCCACGGTGTCGATTCACAAGGTGTCGATTCACACGGCGTGTGAGCGCACCTTATTGCCAAAGACGGTCAAAAGGACGATCTTTAGATCCCAGAAAAGGCTCCAGTTATCAATATAATACAGGTCATGCTGTACACGGCTTTGCATTTTTTCTACGGCTTCGGTCTCGCCGCGCAAACCGTTCACTTGAGCCCAGCCTGTGATGCCCGGTTTTACCTTGTGCCGGAGCATGTAACCGCGAATTTGACCGCGGTAGATTTCGTTGTGAGCTACGGCGTGGGGACGAGGCCCTACCACTGACATTTCTCCCGTAAATACGTTCCAAAACTGAGGTAATTCGTCGAGAGAAGTCCGTCGGAGCAGCCGACCCAAGGGAGTGATTCTGGAGTCGCCCTTTTTTGCCTGGACGACGACCGGTCCGTCGTCGCAGGTGGTCATCGAGCGGAACTTCAGCACTTTGATGGGCCGGCCGTTCAAACCATAGCGTGTTTGAGCAAAAAACACCGGTCCCTTGGAGGTGAGTTTGACCGCCAGAGCTATGAAAAGCATGGGAATGGCGATGAGCAGCAAAATGACGGTAGAGAGAAGGATGTCTTCTAGGCGTTTGACCCAACCACCCAAACCATGAAACGGCGTATCGAAGACGCTGACGATGGGCATATCGCCGATGTTTCCCCAGCGAGCGTTCATCAGATCGAACATGAAAAGATCGGCCACGACGTAGACTGTTGCCGTGGTATCGGCAAGCCGTGAGATGAGATCTTGAATACGCCTCTCCGCGCGGAGGGGCAGTGCTATGTAAATGACGTCGAGACGCCCGGATTTTGCATCGGTGACGAGCTTTTGTAGGCTGCCGAGGAGCACTTTGCCGCCGAGATCTTGATCGGTGAGGCGCTCCAAGCCGCGGTCGTCGTACATTCCCACGACTCGGTTTCCTGACTCTTTCATCGAGGCGATGCGCCGACACAAACTGACGCCCGATGCCGTGGCACCTGCGATCGCGACTCGACGTAAGTTGCGCCCCCGTGATCGAAGATAACGCAGCGCCCAGCGCGCTTGGGCACGGACAAACATCACTGCGAGGGGTGCAGCGACGAGCCATCCCATCATGATGATGCGGGAATAATTGTCAGTGGTTTTGGTGAGAAATGCGGCCAGGAGGAGCAGGGGCACTGTGCCGAGCCACGTTCCCATGACCGTTGTGAGTTCATCGCCGAGCCGTGTCCCGCGCCACGAGCGATACAAACCGCTCACCGGAGCGACCAACTGAAAGAACAAGATCGCGAGCCCTGCTGCCCAAGTGAGCTCAGGCGTCCAGGGGCTGCCGTATACGTAGTTCGCTCCTACTAGAGCGGCGGCCTTCACACAGCCGTCAACGGCTCGCTGCGCGAGAGACACCGCCCAACCATGAGGACGGATGATGCCGCTTGGTGGAATGTCACTACCGGTTGGCCGAAAGTCACTGCCGGTTGGCCGAAAGTCACTGCCGGTTGGTCGAATGTCAGTGCCGGGGTGTTTCAAGGTCAGCTCCACGAAGATCGAATGAAAACTTCACAGGATGGCCACATAAACCCCATTTGTAACCCCATGGCAATACAGATCCTGGAGGGGATTTGCAGAAATCTGGCAGGGTCAGTTTCATTAAGATTGACTATCTGCGGTTAAGGGACAATTGCGGCTACCGGCCAGCCGTTCGGCCAGCACATTTCGAGAAACGTTCGAGACAAGGACCGGCAACAAACGGAGTCTTGGACAGGCCGGCCGGCTGGCCGAAGCGGGCACCGTAGTCGAAAAAGACGGCAGACTCTTCGAGGTGGCAAATGAGAAGTCAGCAAAAGGGGAGCGAGCCTCTTGTGACCGAAAAGCGATCAGCTATAGGCGCTCGTGATCTTCGCAGCTGTGTCCGAATGCACCGTGTCCGAAGGCACGGCACGGTGTCCGAACACACCGCACGGTGTCCGAACGCAAGGAGTAGACTGATGCTGAGCGTCAACTTGAAACACCAAATGAAGTGCTTGCTCGGTGCATCCATCGAGACGGCGCTCCCGCACCTCGCTGAAGAAATCGACGCCGGACGCAGCACCGGAAAAATGGTGCGCTTGAAGAATTGGGTCGTTTACAATCGCTTGGCCCGCGCGAAAAAGAAGGGTGATACGGCGTCTATTTCCGAGGCGCACTTTGATTATTGGAAGAGCGATGTCGGGAATGCGTTCTATGATCAGTACACGACCCGCTTCAACGAATGGTTTTTGACTCACCACAAAGTGATCGTGACGGAACTTCAGAAAATCGTTGAAAAAGAGCAGGGATTTCACCGGCTTGTGGAGTTCGGGTGCGGGAACGGCCAGGTGCTCAGGTATTGCAAGAGTCACCTGCCCGAGCTCACGGAAGTCGTCGGTTTAGACATCAACCCCATGATCATCGAGCGCAACCAGAGGAGTTCCCTTGATGCCTCGGGTATCACCTACGTACACGGAAACGCGATCGAGTGGCTCAGAGCACATCCGGAGCCGGGAACCATCGTGCTCAGCTACGGCGGAGTGCTTGAGTATTTTTCGGAAGAGGCTGTCAAAGATCTGCTCGCGCTTTTAGGAGCGAATGCGCCAGCACTATTTGCATTGGTGGAGCCCATCGATCCCCATGCCGATCTGGAGGTTCAGGAAATTTCTTATACGTTCGGCCAGGAAAAGTCTTTTTCACATCCGCATCGAAGAATTCTTGAGAGCAGCGGTTACGAGGTGCGCTTCGAGAAGGAAATCATCCTTGATGGGGTTCGTTGGATGCTCATGGTGGGCGCCCAGGTTGGCTCGCTGGTCGAAGAGCGGTGACCTTGCGAGGCATAGTCACTTGAACTAACAGGGGCCGGGTAAAGAGCCCGTTACTCTTGACAATGCTGGGCTCGTAGAGAGGCGAGCACGCCATGATAAGTCTAAGTTCTCACTGGGTCGACGTCATCCGCAAGTATCAAATCCTGATCTTTGTGGTGCTGATGCTTGCCGTACAATGCGGTTCGGCGGCGCTGGTCAAGCTGGGGATCATCCCTAGAGGGTTCTTTGAGTGGAGCTTTGTTGTCAAACCCGCTCTTGCGTTGGTGTTGATTCTGATAGTTGACGGCAGCGGTGGGCTCTCCCGCGTGATGAAGAGCCTTGGGCGTGTTCGTCTTAGCTGGGAGTGGTACGCAATCGCCTTCTTGGGTATGCCCATCATCTTGCTGGCCAGTGTGTACTTACATCGACTTCTGACAGGTACGCTGCACCTACCCGTTCATTTCGACTACTGGTCGGTGACCGGATGGTATCCGAAGACATGGTTCTTGATGCTGGTAATGAGCATCGCAGACGAAGTGGCGTTCTTCAGTTTTACCTACAGTCGACTGGCCCCTCGATTTACTGGAATTCGGGCTGCCGTCATTACTGCCTTTATTTGGGCGCTATCCTATGCTCCTCGCTTGATCATGGAATCCGAGATGCTTGCCGACTCGACCATGCCGTATTGGGTTCTCGCCTTATTCTTCATCACTGTTACCCCCATTTGCGCTTGGGTCTACGGTTCGACGAAGAGTGCCTTCTTGGTGGTATTGCTGCAGCTGATCGCTAACTTTGGCACGCTTATTCTGCCGATCTTACCGGGTCACACCGGAACGATTTGGGTCTATGTGACTCAAAGCGCGATCATGGCAGTCGTGTCGGTGGTCCTGGTTTTCGTGTACGGGCATGAACACCTGAAAGCGAGCGAAGGCAGGTTCGTGCCCGCGTAAGTCACATAAGAATCCGGAGAGTCTCCTCTTGCTCGCGAAATTGGCGCTGCGCGAGCGGCGGACACGGCGTCTTCCAGTGACACAACGTTGTCCCTCTGGTACGGACGCTGACTAGGACTTGGATGCGTATGGAAAACATTGAGACAATCTCCGCGGTCGGCTCGCGCGATTTTTACGAGCAGTTCGTTCGACCCCGAGTGCCGGTGATCATCGACAGAATGGCGCCGTGGCCTGCTCTGGACAGGTGGTCCATCGAGATGTTTCGCACACGGTTCTCGGATCGAGAGGTGCCTATCGGGGGGGTACTGCGACAGCTGGGGCCGTTCCTGGACGAGGTGGAAGGCGCCACAACAGAGAGGCCCAGCGCATATTTGAATCAGGTGCCCGTAGGTAAGTATTTTCCGGAATTGGAGAAGGACTTACTGCCGGTGGCCGGGGCCATGCTGCCAAATTGGCTGAGTAGCCCGGTCATCCCAAAACGCGCTGGAACACGTGATGGGTTTTGCGAACTTTTCATTGGCGGGGCGGGAGCTGGATTCTCGCAGCTACACTTCGACTCATTCTACGTAAACACCTACATCACCCAGATCGTTGGGCCTAAGGACTTCACGCTGTTCTCGCCGGAGGATACACAAAATCTGTATCCTGAGCCTGGGCGACCCAATCTGTCAAGGATACAGGACTTGTCCACTGCGACTTCAGAATTTCCCAATATCTCCCGAGCACGCCCAATCGAAGTGCGTGTGCATCCTGGCGAGACACTGTTCGTTCCGTGGGGATTTTGGCATGCATCGCGCTTGTCTGGTCCGTCCATTGCCGTGGCAGCGAGCACTGCCAATTCCGAAAACTGGACACTGTTTCGGGACGACTTTTCCGCGTCGGGTAACGCACTAAGAAGAATGGCGAAAAAAAGTGTTCTGACCGTCGCAGGATGGTTCGAGGGCTATCGAACCCAATAGGCGACATGCCTCGACGCTCCCGAATCTCCACCTTCCTGAGTAGGTTCTGCTGCGATCTGGGGGTTGCGTAAGCACGATTACCGACTGTTCGTTCCGCCCCGGCGGCTGAGAAGCACGTCGAGCTGCCTTTGCATGATCATGAGCTGTTCGGCCACAACTGGGTGACTCGAGCGCCCGCCTTCGGTTGCAGCGAATGGCGCGCTGGATTGAGGGCGCTCGCCTTGTGCTGCTAGCGCCTCCTTGAGAGTCCCGTCAGCTGCGGTCTCACTTTTCCCGTTCGCATCGAGCCAGTACCGCTTGTGGTCAAACGCATAAGTGGGGAGTGAAACTCGCCGGCGCAACTCGGGGCCGTGTACTCCTGCCGGATCGAGTGGGGCTCCTAAGGTAAAGAGCTTGCCAGCCGCATTCAGGAGATTCTCAAGTGACTTCTCATCGTCGTTTCCGAGGGACGCGACGCAAGCAACTCGGCTTCGGTCGAACTGCTGTTGCCCGACGAGAGTCGAAAGCACGAGCCTTGGCCCGACTTCAATGAAGACGAGCGGCCCTTCCTCCTCGAGGAGAGTCTGGATGCCGCTTGAAAACCTCACGGGTTGCCGCATGTGGCGCGCCCAATAGCTCGGCTCTGTCGCTTGCTCGGGGGTAATCCAGGTTCCGGTGGCCGTCGAAATGAAGCGTTTCTTCGGCGCGTTCAATCTGATTCCTCGGACGAGTTCCAAGAAGGGCTCGGTGACGGGATCCATCATACTGGAATGGAACGCGTGTGACGTGACGAGGGGGCGGCACGCGACACCCTCGCTCGAAAGGAGGCTTTCGAAGGCTGCTATCTCGTCTGAAGGCCCGGCCACCACGCACAAGCTGGGTGAGTTATCCGATGCCACGCAGAGGCCACCTGAGAGTCGAGGTTCGACTTCAGCCGCTCCGAGCCGAACACTGAGCATGCTGCCAGGCGGTTGGCTGCCCATGAGTCGCCCTCGATGGGCCACCAAGTTCAGCGCATCCTCAAGAGAGAATACGCCCGCGAGGACGGCACTCACAAACTCCCCTACGCTGTGACCGATGGTAGCAAAGGGGTCAACCCCCCATTGTTTCCACAGTTCAGCCAGGCAGTACTCAATGGTGAAGAGAGCGGGCTGAGTGATCTCAGTCCTTCGCAAAATTTCTGCTGCGCCCTCGACGCTCTGGTTCTCGGCGAAGATCAAGTCCCGCAGATGGGCTCCCAAGTGCGAATGAAGAAGGTCCGCGCAATGGTCGAACAACGAGCGGAAAAGCGAGTGGGAGCGGTAAAGGCTCGCGCCCATGCGGGGGTATTGAGAGCCTTGGCCGGGGAACAGGAACGCGACCCGTGGCGCCTTTGAAGGAGACTTTTCGAGCTTCAGTTTCTCAGAGCGGATGAGAGCGGCGCCTTGCTCTGATTTCGTGCAGACGAGCGCCGCGCGATAAGGAAACGACTTGCGACCCGCGTGAAGCGTGAAGGCTATGTCTTCGAGCAAGTCTCTTTTTTGCGCTTCGTTCTGCTCAAGATAGCTGGCGAGCTTTAGGAGATTGCCTTGTAGAGACTTTTCTGAACGCGCGCTTACGAGCAGCAGCTGTTCCTTTCGCGCTGATGGTTTTTGAGGCACCGGTTTTGGCGCCTCTGCCACAACAACATGAGCATTGGTCCCGCCCACTCCGAAAGAGCTGACTCCTGCTAGGCGTGGACGACCGTCGCGCGACCAGGGTGTTGGCTCTTGAGTGACGAAGAACGGGCTGCCATCGAGTCCCAGAGCAGGGTTTGCTTCCTCGAAAAAGAGGGTGGCAGGGATCAGCTCGTTTTCCAGAGCCAGGGCGGTCTTGATGAGGCCCGTCGTACCCGCTGCGATGACGGTGTGCCCGATGTTGCTCTTTACGGAACCGATTCCACATCCAGCGACCTTGGTTTCAGCTAAGGAAAACGCTTGTTTCAGCGCCTCGATCTCAACCGGATCGCCCAGCTGTGTCGCCGTGCCGTGAGTCTCTACATACGAAATTTGGTCGGCGCTTACACCAGCGTCCTGATGAGCGCGCGCGATGACCATGGCCTGACCAGCAACACTTGGCGCGGTCAAGCTAGCCTTGTTGCCGCCATCGTTGTTGATAGCGCCACCGCGAACAACCGCACGGATGTTGTCGCCGTCACGAATGGCGTCATCGAGACGCTTGAGCAGAACCATGGAAGCTCCGTCACTGAACACCGTCCCGGTCGACGCGCTCGAAAACGTCTTGGTGTGCCCATCCACGGAGAGCATGGCTCCTTCTTGATAGAGGTAACCGCTCTCTACGGGTACCGTGATCGAGACACCACCGGCAAGCGCCAGATCGCAATCGTAGTTTCGAAGGGCGCTGATCGCTTGCACGACGCAAACGAGAGAAGTCGAACACGCCGTATGGACGCTGATGGCCGGGCCTGTCAGGTTCAAACTGTAGGCCGTTCGAGTCGCGACGTAGTCTTTCTCGTTGGCGAGCATGGTGTTGAACGTGCCAAATTGCATGATGGCGTCGCGGTGCCCCGCCACGTTTTCACTGAAATAGGTATCGTTGTACTTGCCCGCATAAATGCCGATGACGGAGTCGGTGTTTTCGGGAACGTAGCCGGCATCTTCGAGCGTTTCCCAGGCGATTTCGAGGAGAACTCGTTGCTGAGGATCCATGAGTCCGGCTTCGGCCGGTGTAACTCCAAAAAATGGAGCGTCGAACTGATCATAGTCGGCGATCACGCCGCGTGCTGGAACGTAGCTGGGATCGGAGAGTAGATCATGGGGAATTGCTTCCGCTAGCTGACTCGGCTCGAAGAAGGTAATTCCTTCACGACCGGCTATGAGGTTGTCCCAGAATTCACGCACGTTGCGAGAGCCAGGGAATCGGCCCGACATCCCGATGATGGCGATGTCGCGACCCTCAGAAGCACGATTGGTGCGTCGGTTCAAGCGATTGAGGCGAGCAAAAAGGTGCGTCTCTGTATCATTTCCGTCGAGTCGGGCTGCCATTTGTGCAACGGTGGGCAGTTCGAAGAGGAGCACAGCCGACACTTCGCGGTTCAGCTCGCGAGAAAGTCTTGTTGCCAGCTTAACCGCCAGGAGAGAGCTGCCTCCGAGTTCGAAGAAGTTGTCATCGATTCCGACCCCGTCGATTTCGAGCAAATCGTCAAAGATGCGACTGAGGACGCCTTCCATTTCGGTGCTGGGAGCTTTGAACGGAGAGCGCAGATCGGGGCGCGCCGAAGAGGGCGGAGGGAGCGCCCGGTAGTCGAGCTTTCCGTTGGTCGTCACCGGAAACTCTGTGAGCTTCGTGAATACGGAAGGCACCAAATAGTCGGGGAGAGTTTTGCTCAACTGTTCCCTGATTTGTCGCTCGTCGATGTGCTCCCTGTCTTCCGGGATCCAATAAGCGACCAGGCGCTTTTCACCTGACGTCGTGGTATGTGCAGTGACCGCGCTTGCCTTCACTCCGATAAGTCGTGTGATCGCATGCTCCACTTCACCGGGTTCGATGCGGTATCCACGGATCTTGACTTGTTGATCGATGCGCCCGACGTAGTCGATAGCACCTGATGGAAGGAGACGAACCAGATCGCCAGTTTTGTAGACACGCTCACTTTCATCGGAAGGACTGCGAACGAAAGCCTGTTCGGTGAGCTCGGGGCGGTTGAGATAACCGAGGGCTAGTCCAAAACCGCCGATGTAGAGTTCTCCAGCTTCGCCCTCGGAAACCGGGGCGCCTTCGGGCGTGAGGATGTAGAGCTTGGTTTGACGGATCGCTGAACCGATGGGTACGGAGTTCCAATCTTCGGGCAGCGGTCGAGGGATAGGATAACAGGTGGCAAAGGTCGTTGTTTCGGTGGGGCCGTAGCCGTTGACCAACTGCAAATGAGGCAAGGCGTTTTGGGCGCGGCGCATATGCTCCACGGACAGCGCCTCCCCGCCAGTGATGAGGTGCTGGAGGGGAGAAAGAGCCTGCGGGTCCTGATCGACCACCATGTTGAAGAGAGCAGCCGTGAGCCACATACTCGTGACTCCGTACTCGCGAATGGAGTGAGCTAAGCCGCTGGCTGTCGGTACGGCCTCTTCGTGGAGAGCCACCGTTCCTCCGGCCAAGAGAGGCCCCCAGACTTCAAAGGTAGAAGCATCGAATGCGATGGGCGCGGCGTGAAGAATGACTTTGCCAGGTCCTGTCGGAACGCAATTGTCACTACTGGCGAGCCGCTCGATGCCGCGATGGGGGATTGCGGCTCCTTTGGGCACGCCCGTCGAGCCAGACGTGTACATGACGTAGGCGATGCTTTCCGGGTCCGCTGGAACCAGTAGTGCTTCGGGTGTGGCCGGTAAAGCTTCGATTTCGGAGAGGTGCAGCTTTTGAATGTCTTTTGGGAACCGCGATTCGTAATCGTGCTGGATGATGACGAGCTTGGCTCCAGAGTCGTTCATCATGAAAGAGATGCGCTCCTCCGGATACGCGGGAACGACGGGAACGTAGTAAGCTCCGGCCTTCAAGATGCCGAGGAGGGCCACGATCATCGTTTGGCTGCGATCGGCGCACAAAGCGACACCGTCGCCCGGACGGACGCCGAGTGCGCTGAGCTTTTGAGCAACACCGTTCGAGCGCACATCGAGTTCGCGGTAGGTCAGCATGCCGTCTCGAGACAAAACTGCGATCCGATCACCAGACTCCCTGACACGCTCCGCGAAGACAGCATGAACGCACTGAGGTGCTTCATTCGGAGTGAAATGGATCAGGGTCGAGGGCGATCGGGCGGTTGGCATTGGGTAACGTGCGGCCACGTTAAAGAAGGACCGACTTCTGGTACAGACTTACTATCGTTTCGGTGATGGGTCGGTAGGGCAGCCGTAAAAATTTCGGCGCCATCCGTTGTCTGGTTCTACCGGCCAGCCGGCCGTTTTTGCCGTTCACAGGGGTACCCGAGCCTTTTCTCCTATGAAATCAAGGGGCCAAGCCCAAAAGACGGGGCAAAAAAAAGAGAGACTAGGTAAAAAGAAAGGGAAGGGTTCTCTTTTCCCCTTTCCTTGGCCTCGAATCCGTAGCATGCCCCGCATCGAATGCAGGTGGGTGTGGCGCCTACCTCTCGGCATAGCTGCGAAGGTAAAAAGCGTGGCCTGTGTCCAGCTCGAACGTCGTAAGGAAAAATCGAAAATGGCTTCTGTCGGTCGTATTCGCAATCTGACACAGCAGGTGCGTGAGGTGCTTGAGGAAATCTCAGGGCAGGATGTTTCAGCAGATCCTCCGGAGATTTCCTTCATCGAGCAAGGTTTCGACTCGCTCATTTTGACGCAAGTCGCCTTAGCTTGCACCAAGCGATTTGGAGCGAACGTGAAGCTCCGTCACCTCGTCGACGAAACTCCAAGTTGTGAAGCCCTTGTTCAGTATCTCGATCAGCACGTAAAGCCAGGTCTTTTTGAGGACAGCGACGAATCTACCGGTTCTGCGGCGTCCGCTTTTGCTGAACCGTCGCCCGTCGCCTCGTCTTTGCCTGATTCGGCACAGATTCAGCAGTTGCATGCTCGGGCTCCGTTGCCGTCGTCATTCACTGCTTTTCCTGCGGTAGATGCGGGCGGTGACGCAGTGGAACGCCTGATTCAACAACAGCTCGCAGTTATGGCTCGTCAACTGGAGGTTTTGGGTGCCGCGCCCGTGCTGAGCCATCCACTGTCTCCCCAAGTCACGGCTCCGTCTCCCCAAGTCACGACTCCCCCACAAGCTACCTTACAAGCCGAGCCCGGCAAGGGATCAAAAGAGCCTGAAGCAAAGCCGTATCGTCATGGTCCTCAGCTCGTGATCCGCAAAGGCAAGGGCGCCGCGCTCACACCTCAGCAAGAAAAGCACATCGACGAGACGATTCGGCTCTACGTCGAAAAGACTTCCGGCTCAAAAGCGTTTACCCAAAAGAACCGCTCGACGGTGGCAGATCCTCGGACTGCATCGGGGTTTCATGCTCGCCTCAAGGAAGCAGTTTATCCCATCGTTGCTCGTCGCTCTTCCGGCTGTCGCATTTGGGACGTCAATGGAAACGAATACGTCGACATGTTGAGCGGCTACGGGTCGAACTTCTTCGGATTCGGCGCGCCGTTCATCAAAGAAGCGATGAGCGCCCAAATGGACGAGGGTATGGAAATCGGCCCTCAGACGTATCTGGTGGAAGAAGTTGCTCAGTTATTTTTGAGTTTCGTTCCTCATTTTGAGCGGGCGGCTTTCTGCAATACGGGTTCGGAGGCTGTTCTGGCGACATTTCGCCTTGCTCGAACCGTCGTAGGTCGAGATCTCATCGTCATGTTCGAGGGCGGTTACCACGGCATGTTCGATGAAGTCGTCGTGCGTCCCACCCCCAAACGAAGCATGCCGGCGGCTCCGGGCATTCCGCGGGCTGCGGTGGACAATATTTTGGTTTTGCCGTGGAACGATCCCAAGTCACTGGAGATCATCCGACAGCGAGAGAGCGAAATTGCAGGTGTGATCGTTGAGCCTGTGCAGAGTCGCGCGCCTCATGTTCAACCGGCTCAGTTTCTGAAAGATTTGCGACAGCTCACCACCGAAATCGGAGCTGCTCTCATTTTCGACGAGGTGGTTTGCGGGTTCCGCGTGGCGCCGGGTGGGGGTCAAGAATATTTCGGCATCGAGGCCGATATGGCCAGCTATGGGAAGGTCGTGGGTGGCGGTATTTCTATCGGAATCGTGGGAGGATCCAAGAAATTCCTCGATGCGCTCGACGGCGGTGGTTGGAACTACGGTGACGAATCGACGCCGGAAGTCGGTGTGACCTATTTTGCGGGGACGTTCGTTCGTCATCCCCTCCATATGGCGGCCGCGCGAGCGGCATTGCTCTACATGAAACAGGAAGGACCAGAGCTTCAAAAGCGCGTGAGCCAAACTGCGGCGAACTTTGCCGAAGAAATGAATGCGTTCTTTCAATCGCAAAGAGCGCCCGTGAAGATTCGTCACTTCGCCTCGGTCATGAAGATAGCCGTCGATGAAGAAATTCCTTTTGGTGAACTCTTCTTCTATCACTTGCGATTGAACGGCGTGCACGTTTGGGACGGCCGCCCGTGCTTCATGACGATGGTCCACGGACCAAGCGAAGTGGCTTTGATCCAGGAGGCGTTCCGAAAATCAGTGCTCGCTATGCAAGAAGGAGGGTTTTTCCCTTTGCCGGTAGGCGCACCGCTCGCTACCTCGGCCCAGAGTAGTGATCTTTCGGCGGCGCCGCCCGTAGCCGGTGCACGTTTGGGGCGTGATCCTGACGGCACGCCCGCGTGGTTCATCACGGATCCGGAGCGGCCTGGCAAATACCTCAGAGTGGGCGCTCCTTCATGAGGCTGCGTTCGTCAGATACAAACTTCTCACCCGAGAGTCAGCGTGTCACACACTCAACCCGTTAGTTATGATCCGTTTGCGCAAGGTGAACTTGCCGCGGCTAGTCCCGCCACTGAGCCTCAGAAAGAACTCTGGGTAGCTTCTCTCGTCGGGGGAGACGATGCGAATCGTGCATTCAACGAATGCCTCGCTCTCGATCTGCGCGGTCAGATCGATGCCTCTGCTATTCGATTCGCTCTGCAGGGGCTCGTGGATCGTCACGAAACGTTGCGAGGCACCTTTAGTCCTGACGGTAACCATTTCATCGTCGCGCGTCAGGCCAAGGCCAACCTAGCCGAAGTGGATTTGACGGCGCTTCCCCTTGAGCAACGCGAGGGCAAATACCGAGAGCTTGCCGAGCGCGAGGTGAGGATCCCCTTCGATCTGCACAAGGGTCCTCTGTACCGGGCGCATTTGCTCAGGATGGCCGCAGATCATTTTCGATTGATCTTTACGGCTCATCACATTGCCTGCGATGGCTGGTCGGCCGGTGTTTTGATGCTCGAACTTTCCGCGATGTATCGAGCCGTACGAGAGTCCGGCAGTGTCAGTCGCGCGGAGCTTCCGGAAGTCGCGTCGTACACCCAATACGCCTTCGCCCAGAAAGCGCGAGCGGCCTCGCAGGAAGGCGCAGAAGACGTCGCCTATTGGCTTTCTCATTTGAGTGGAGAACTGAACCCGCTCAATCTCCCCACCGACAGGCCACGACAAACCGAAAGAACCTATGACGCTGCCCGCATCGACTTGCCGCTCGAAGGCGAAGCACTCCTCGGTCTGCGAAAAGTCGGGGCGAAGGCCGGTTGCACGCTGCTCGTCACCTTCATGGGTGCCATGCAGGCGTTGCTCCAGAAAATCACCAAGCAAGACGACATCATCTTGGGAGTCCCGTCGGCGGGACAAGCCGTCACCGGTGAGGAATCCCTCGTCGGGCATTGTGTTCATCTATTGCCCATTCGCTGCAAAATCGACGAAAAAAAGAGTTTTGTCGAGCACCTGCGTACCATCAAGCCTGAGATTCTGAGCGGGTTCGATCACCAGCAAGTGACCTTTTCAAGCCTTCTGCCAGAACTGAAGATCCAGAACGACCAGAGCCGCATCGCCCTCGTGCCCGTGTGCGTGAACATCGACGTGGCCCTCACGGGAATGAACTTTGGCGGACCGGCAGTCGATTACGAAACGGTCCCACGCGCTTACGAGAGCTTTGAACTCTTTATCAACGCGGTCGATTTTCGGGATCGCTTGGTCCTGGAATGCTCCTACAACACGAGCCTCTTCGATGAAGAGACGATTCGACGCTGGGTGCGCCAACTGAAAACGCTCGTTGTGGAGATCATTTCATCACCTGATCGACCGCTCGAAGAAATCAGTATTCTCGACGAGGAAGATCGCGCGCTCATCACAGAAATGAACGCCACTGAAGTTCCGCGTAGAGGGCTACCGGTTCATCATCTGGTGAGCGAGCAAGCTCGCAAAGTGCCCGATCAAACGGCGCTCATCTTTGAGGAAGTCGAGCTTTCTTACGCAGAACTCGAAAGCAAATCGAACCAGATTGCGCGTCTGCTCATGGACAAGGGGGTCAGGCGTGGAGATTGCGTCGGCGTGAGCGTGGGCCGCTCCGAGCGCATGGTGCCTGCTTTGCTAGGCGTACTGAAGACAGGGGCCGGTTACGTCCCGATGGACCCCACTTATCCGAAGGATCGCACGCAGGCGATGGCCGATGATGCCAACGTTCGTTTGGTGATCGGAGAGCGCGCGGTTTTATCTTCGATTCCAGAGACCGAACAGCAGGTGCTCATCGATGAAGAGTGGACGCATCTAGATAGGTTCGATACGTCTCCGGTCGATGTCGAGAGCAGCCCGGCTGATCGCGCGTACGTGCTTTTTACTTCTGGTTCTACCGGACGTCCCAAAGGCGTTGACGTTCCGCATCGAGCCTTTGAAAATATCCTGGAGGCCTTGTGCAAAGAGCCAGGCTTCGGACCTGGTGAGAAACAGCTTGCGCTCACGACCATCAGCTTCGACATCGCCGGTGTAGAGCTGTTCTGTCCACTGATTTCCGGTGGAGTGGTGGTCCTTTGTTCGGCGGAACGAGCCATCGATCCTCAAGGTCTTCAGGCTTTGATGGAACGCCATCATGTAAATTACATGCAAGCAACGCCTGCTACTTGGGCCATGCTGATCGCCGCAGGTTGGAAAGGGCGTGACGACTTGAGCATCGGTAGCGCGGGTGAGGCTTTTCCTCCGGAACTCTTGGAACCACTCACGGCGCGTGCGCGCCGCGGGGTTTGGAACTTGTACGGCCCCACGGAGACGACCGTCTATTCATCCGTGAAGAAGCTCGAATCTGGTCAACCCATTACGATAGGTCGACCTCTCGACAATACGCAATTCTATGTCCTCGACGAGCGACGGCAGATGGTGCCGGTCGGTGCCGTTGGTGAGCTTTGGATCGGCGGTATGGGTGTTGCCAACGGATACATCGGTCGTCCGGAACTCACCGCCGAAAGATTCGTTCCCGATCCGTTCGTTCCCGACCAAAAAATGTACAAGACAGGCGATTTAGCTCGCCTTTCTCAAACGGGTGACGTCGAGTGTCTCGGACGTACAGACTTTCAAGTCAAGATCCGGGGTTTCCGCATCGAACTAGAAGAGATCGAGACAGCACTTGCCAGCTATCCTGGTGTGCGTCGCTGCGTCGTTTCGGTATCCGAAGTAGAGAAAGGTGACAAGCGCTTGGTGGCCTACGTCGTGGGGCTTTCTCCCGGAGAGGAGACAGAGCGAGCTGTGCGCAGTCATCTGGCATCCAAACTCTCTCCGTACATGGTGCCGCAGCATGTCGTTTGTCTCGAAGAATTTCCGCTCACTGCCAACGGCAAGATTGATCGCAAAGCGCTACCTTCTCCCAAGAAGGTGAGCGAAGCCCGCGCAGAATTCTCAGGGCCGCGCACGCCGGTCGAAGAAACTTTATATAATATATTCCGTGAAATCCTGGACACCGAAAACCCAGGGATCGACGCAAATTTCTTCGAACTGGGTGGAACCTCGCTGCACAGCATTCGCGTCGTCGATCGCATCAACAAGCATGGGATGAGGGCAACTCCCGCTATGCTGTTTCAAAACCCCACGGTGCGAAAGCTGGCCGAAGCGATGGCTACTCGATCAGTGGAGTCTGAGGAGTCCAGCCTAGGTAGCGTTGTTGCTCTGCGCGCGCACGGTGATCGAACGCCGCTCTTTCTCCTCCACTCGCTCCCGGGAGACTTGCTCGGTTATGGTCATCTCGTTCACTGTCTGGGCGAAGATCAACCTTGCTATGGTTTTCACGGGCTGGGAAAACCTGATCCCACTGCTCGCTCTCTTCGCGACCTTGCCGTGAGGTACGCCGCCAATCTGCAAAAATTCTACCCGAGTGGGGTCGTTCATCTTGCGGGCTGGTGCTTTGGAGGAACTCTCGCTCTCGAAGTAGCCCACGAGCTTCGAGCAAGTGGGCGTCAAGTCGGGATGGTCGGTTTGATGGAAACCTGGCCGTCACGATCCAAGCTCGGTGACCGCGCGCGCTCTGTGTCGGCTCTGCTCCGAGGAAAAGCTGAACGCCTTCCTTCCAAGAGAGCGATCGCAAAGCGTCTTGTCATGGGAGAAGCGGACCCTGAAGTGCAGGTGGATGCCTTTCTTCTCGAAATCAACTCGGGACCGTTTGCGCATCGGGCTGAAATCTACGCAAGAAATCGAGTAGCCTCCGATGCGCATCGCTCGCGCTCGTACGACGCTCCCATCGCTCTCATTCGCTCTTCGCTAGTTCCTGATTGGTCGATCCGTGAGGAAGATTACGGCTGGTCGGAGTTTGCCAAGAAGGTGTTTGTTGAGAAAATTCCGGTAGAACACAATCAAGTGCTCAAGCCCCCTCATGTTCACCAGGTTGCCGCTCTTCTGCGCACGCACATGGACAAAATTGACTAACAGCATCTCATTGGTTGCTCACCAAAGCAGCATGAACGCAAACAAGGAAGAATGACCATCGCTGAATCGAGGGATGCGCGCACCGGCCTCGGCAGGATCTTAAAGAACTCCGCTTCATCGCAAGCGTTGCAAGCTGCGGAGGTTCTCGTGTTTCTTGGCCTCACGCCCTTCATTGTGAAGAGGTTGGGTGTTGAACAGTACGGGGTATGGGGCATCATTTGGGCTACTGTCGGTCTCTTTGCGCTCGTTGACCTTGGGTTTGGGAGAGCCATCGTCAAATTCGTTGCGGACGCACGAGGGCGAGAAGACGAAGAACTGCTCAGCCGTACCGTGAGCACTCTGTTTTGGGTTTTTACCGTGCAAGCCGCGGTGCTGATCCCGGTGACACTCGGAGTGCTTGCCTATTTCGACGTCCTCTTCAACACTCCCGAGGCCTATGAATCTCAGGCGAAAAGTGCGTTCTTGTGGGTAGCGATGGGAGCTATCGCGGGTCTCCCGCTGGCCATGTTCAAAGGTGTGCTCGTCGCTCATCAAGATGCGTGGATGAGCAATTTGTATCACCTCATCGGGCTTGTGATTTATGCCACCTGCGTTCTGGTTTTCCTTTCGCAGTCGCCGAGCATCATGACGCTTTCGTACTTGAATCTCATACGTACCGTAGGCACTCCGCTCTTTTTGACTGTTCATGCGCTGATTCGTGCGCCTGGAACTACCATTCGACCTCGCTATTTCGATAAAAAGCTGCTGGCTCAGTGTTGGCGTTATTCCACCGCGCTTCTGGTGATTCATTTGACGTCGCTCTTGGGCGCTCACCTTGATGTTTTCATCATTCAAGCCGTGCTTCCCGTGACCGCCGTAGCTTGGTACGTCGTTGCTGCACGTGTGGCGACTCAGGCCAAGATATTCTGCTCGCAAGTAGAAGGAATCATTGAACCGATCGTTGCGGAGCTGCATGGCGCAGGTGATACAGAAAAGCTCGTTACCATTTGGCTCAATGGGGCGCGGTTTTCCATTGGTTTTGCGACACCGTTGATCATCGGTTGCGTCGTGTTGTGCCGGCCATTGCTCTTGACGTGGATGGGCGACGATTTTGAGGGTGCAATCCTCCCGCTCCAGTTGCTGTTGTTGGCAGTCTGGGCGGCGGTCATTCACGGAAACTCACATATTCAACTCAGCATGAGGGGAGATCAGCGCTTTTTGGCGGGCGCGATGGTACTGGGTCAAGCGCTCAATATTGTGGCCTCGGTCAGTCTCATTGGTTCTTATGGTCTACCGGGAGTGGCGGCCGCAACGCTCATCGTTCCGCTGGCCGCAGACGTTCTCGTCCAACGTCGGGTATGTCGACGTTTGGGGATCGGCATGCTGAGTTCGTATCTTCAATCACTTGGTCCGAGCCTGCTTCCTGCTCTCTTGATGGTTTTGGTTCAGATGTTCATTTCAATGCAGGTTTCGCTGAACTCTCTCGTGAAGGTTGCCGTCGTCGAGGTTTTGGGGGTGCTGTTGTTTTGGTATTTGTTTTGGCTTTTTGGAATGTCGAAAGACGAAAAGTCAGGACTACTTGTCCGGATCCGAGGTCGCCTGGCCTCGTCGTGAAGGGTGACAGAAGTAGAAAGCATTCGGTCATGGAGCACGCATCAGAATCGATCGACATTGAAGGCATCCTGCTTCCATGTTTGACGTTGGAAGAAAGCATCGGTCGAGTTTTGCGTCATTCGAACGGTGAGTTGGTGAAGGTTGCATGGGTCAATGCTCATTGCGCCAACCAACGCCGCGAGCGTGCCGACTATGCGCGAGCGCTCGATACCTTTCAGTATGTCTTCAATGACGGTGTGGGGGTGCAGCTAGCGGCCCGGATGCAGGGGCGCATATTCCCAGAGAATCTCAACGGAACTGATTGGATCCCTGAGTTTTTGTCACGCTTGGATGCTCAGCAAGAAGAAGATCTTCAGCGTGTATTTCTGCTGGGTGCGACGGAGGAAGCATTGTCCGCCTGCATCAAACGGTTCGAAAAGCGTTGGCCAAACCTTGCGGTCGTAGGGGCCAGACATGGCTACTATACAGACGCGAAGGAAGTCGTTCGTCAGATCGTCGATGCGAGGACGCAATTGCTCATCGTGGGAATGGGAGTGCCGCGGCAAGAAATGTTTCTCGCTGAGCAGGCCAAGCACCTCGAAGCAGGTGGCGTGCGCGTTGCGATTGCTGGAGGTGCCATTCTTGATTTCTTGGGCGGAACGGTCCGTCGTGCTCCCGAGCTCGTGCGCAGTCTTCGCGCAGAGTGGGTGTGGCGTTTGAGCCTAGAGCCTGTCCGGCTGGCAAGGCGATACCTCGTGGGCAATCCGGTCTTTCTCTATCACGCCTTTCGTCGCAGTTTACGACCTTGAAGAATGCAGAGCTTTCGGTGTTGATGGCGACCTTCGCAAGGTAAAGAGGTAAGGAAAGTCGAGAGTGTTCATCCAGTGCCTGAGCAGAAGCGGAAACACAATGCCTACCAGTGTTCCACCTATCAAATGAACGCTTACGTTCGTGATTCCCATTTGCAGGAGTGCGATGCGAAATCCAGCACTTACCATCGTGTGAGCTACATAGATTTCCAGAGATGCGGCACCGAGGGTTTGGGGTAGCGCGACGAGAGCATAGCGAGAAAGTGCTACCGTGGTCAGCACAACGCCTGCAACGCCTACGAGCGCTTGTGGGGGCAGAAATTCCTCGAAAGAGAGGAACGTTGGACTGTAAATGACGAACCCAAAGCATGCCAAAGCCAAAACGAAGCACCACGCCCCGGGCACTTTGGAAAGCAAGTGCAGATGAGGAGCGAGGAGCGTCGCGCTGGTTACGAGCGGGAGAAAATGAAATGTGAGTAACAGGGGTGACCAAGCGCCGGGGAGTATCAACGGGACTACCAGATGCAGACCCGCGCTCGCCGCAAAAACAACCCAATCGGAGCGGAAGGCCCTCGCGAGGAGCCAGTGTGCGCACTTGACCAACGCAAGAACGTACAAGAACCAATACTGCCGCGAAGGTCGCGTGAAGACCGACATGAGATCGGTGATCGAGGCAGGTTCGTTGGTGAGGTGTGAGAACAAGGATTGAACGCAGATCTGTAAGCTGGCCCACACTATGTAAGGGTAGACAACTGCGCGCAGAATCAAGGAAAAATAGCTAGGAAGGGGTGACTTTAACTTGGGTTTCGCAAAGAGACCGCTCAGCCAAAAGAACAGTGGCATGTGAAATAGGTAGATCCATCTGATGCTGGCAGACAAAGGCCCACTTTCCGGCGCTAGCCCGGCGTTGATCAAACCGAGGCCGCTGTGTCCGAACACGACGAGGGCGATGCCGATGCCCTTGGCGGCGTCTACCCAGACGAGGCGACCCTGGTGATTCGACATACTCGGACTGCGTCCCATAGCAGGTTCCCTGCGGCATCCAACCGAAGCACCAACCAACCGGCCATCCGGCCCGTCGGAAGGATCGAGCAGCCAAGAAGAGCAAGCCAAGGAAATCTTACGGACATCTAAGAGACATCCCGAGGGCAAGGAAACCAGAAAAGGCGATAAAAACGCTCTGATCGCTCCTTGCAGGAGGTCATGCGGTTCGCTAGCGTCGCGCCGATCGAGAAGCCGAAAGGGTCACAATGAAGAAGTTACTCTCCAATTGGAACGCCGCATGCAATTGGAACGCCGCATGCCGTTGGAATGTCGTATGCCGTTGGAGTGTCGCATGGGGGCTTTGTCTTCTTGCCGCGGCTTCGTGCACAAGCGGATCAGATCCTGACTCCGGCTCCGGGGATGGGGATGGGGATGGGGATGGGGACGGAGCGTCGAGTGGCGGCTCGGGGAACGGGCACGTCGCGATGGGCGGGTTTCCACCTCTCGATGTGGGAGAAGGTTGGCCCGAAGAACCCAACGATTACTCTTGGGACGGCAGTTGGAGTCCCACGGCAGAGCCGAACGGACTCTACGACGATATTTATTTCGACGGTCATCAGGTAGAAGGTCAACCGTCACCAATCCTCCCGCCCGGGGAATGGGATTGGCAAGAAACGGCATTGCTAGCCAACTATCGTAACTTCGCGGGAGCCGTGGGGGAATTTGAACTCTTGAGCGACGGGGACGGCTTGGCGTTTGGTTGGCGCCTCATTCGGGCGACAGACAGCGGAGTGGATGTGGATGCCGTGATGGAGTTCTTTTATGGGTCCTCCGGTACGGATATCATCGATCTTGGTCGCTCGGGTTCGTTTAGCTCGACGGGAAATCCGCTCTACGGGGACCCGGTTGGTCTTGGTGATGGACCGGACATGCTTCGTTATCGCTCAGGGTACTCGGCGAGCATCCGGCTCGGCTCGACCCTCACGGGTAGCTTGCAAGACAACGACCTAGCTATCTTAGGTAGCCCGGGATCTGCTGCGGTGGATACATATGACATCATCACAACGACCGTTCATACAGGTCCTGGGAGCGACTTGGTGTTCGTCAACAACTTCGAGCGTGCTGCCATCGACTTAGGGAACGGCGAAGATGGGCGCACAGACACTCTTGATCCGCATGACGGCGCCGACATGGTGGTTATCGGTGGAAACGCGCGGGACTTCAGAGTTTACGGTGGCCGCGGCAACGATGTCTTCGTGTGGTACGTCGATGAAGTGAAGCACTCACCTGGATTGTGGCTTGGGCCCAATTTCTTCGGCGGAGGAGGCTGGGGAGATGCCTTGTGGAATGACGAAGGAGAGGATCGTCTCGTTTTGGGGATACCCGAAGACACGACTATCGTCACCTCACCGGGCAACTTGGTACCGGGCTCGCTCTTGATCATGATCGAGAGCAGCTACGAGGTCGTCATCGATACGCCGACGGAAAACGACCCCTATGCTCGTTATTACGTTTATGTGCCCGCGAGCGACTCTGGCCAGCGTACGATCACCCTTCAATACTTGTCGGCTGATGAGTCAGTAGATACCGCGTATTTTTACATCACCGCGGTAGAAGAGCTTCAGATCGGCACGTCGAGTTCGGCCCCGGTCTATCGTCTCGATGACGTGGCAGGTACTTTCGAACTCGATACGAGCCTGGAGGTGTTCTCTTCGATCCCTTCGCGCGAACAGTACGAAGGACTGATGGAGTCGTTCCTGAGGTAGTTCTCCCCTAAAGTTTGCTCGCGGGAGGGAAGCCAAACTCCCGCCCTGCCCCCATGAGAAAGTAAGAATTTTGTGGTCAAGAAATTAGCCGTCAATGGCGGAGATCCCCTCCGTTCGCATCCTTTTCATGCCTGGCCTGTGCATGATGACAAAGATAAAGAACGCTTGGTCTCAGTCCTGGCGTCGGGCAAGTGGGGTGGTTTCGGCGATCACGTCCGAGAGTTTGAAGAAAAGTTCGCATCACACCACGGGGCTCGAGATGGCGTTGCGGTCACGAACGGCACGGTCACTCTTCTTTTGTGCTTGCGGGCCTTGGGTATCAAACCGGGCGACGAGGTGATCGTGCCGGCAGTGACCTGGATTGCTACTGCCACAGCAGTTCTCGAAGCCAATGCGGTGCCGGTGATCGTCGACGTAGATCCGACGACGAGCTGCCTCGACCCTGCGGCCTTCGAAGCAGCTATCACTTCCCGAACGGTGGCGGTCATCCCGGTCCATCTTTATTCATCTGCGGCAGACATGGATGCAATCCTTGCTATCGCGCGGCGGCATCACCTGGCCCTGATTGAAGATTGCGCCCACGCGCACGGGGCGAGCTTCAAAGGAAAAGCTCTGGGCAGTTGGGGTGATTTGGGGAGTTTCAGCTTTCAAATGAGCAAGGTCATGACGGCAGGGGAGGGCGGCCTAGTGACGAGCAACGATAAATCGCTGCTCGACAAGGTCTATTCCCTTACCAATTGCGGTCGGGCGACGGAGTCCCGAGGAACGCGCATTCTCGGGGGCAATCACCGAATGACGGACTGGCAAGCTGCCATTTTACTCGGTCAATTGGAGCGACTGGATCAACAAATCCATCGTCGAGAAGAAAACCTCAGCGAGTTCACCAAGATGCTGGAGGCGATCCCTGGCTTGAGTGTGACGCCAAGGCAAGCGGAAGCGACGCAATCGCCTTGGTATCGGCTCAGTTTGCGCTACGAGATGGAGCAGGCAAGCGGTATTCCACTGCCGGATTTGATCAAGGCTGTGCGAGCCGAAGGCGTACCTGTCGAATTTTCCTATCCGCCGGTCTATCAAAACAACCTGTACGCCACCGATCAAATGAGCTGGTATTCAGGTAAACCGAGGACATTCAGGTGCCCAGTAGCGGAAGAACTGGTTCACGAGAAAATCGTCACAGTTCCGCATGAAATATTTCTCGGCACCAAGCAAGACATTCAGGATGTTGCGTCGGCGTTCGAGAAAGTCATGGCAAATCCTGGTGAAGCCTCCGGGGTGAAAAGTCGGCTCAAGTCTTCTGCAAAAAAGCTGCTCCGGAAGGTCATCTGACGTCCAGCAGGACCGGCGCGTATGAACAAGACTGTCTTTTCTCGCATCAAGGATATTCTCGTCCCGAGACTTGACGAAACGTCATCGACCGGGCGGCTCGCAGAGGAAGAGCATGTGGAGATTCATGCTCTGCTGCAGGTGCTGGCAGATGATGAATCGTGCGACTTGAAATCCTGCCACAACTTTGTCTCTTCTCGCACAGAGAATCAGCACGGAATGCTCAAAGAGTATCGATATGCCGTAACGCTCCTGAGCAAGGAGACCCGGAAAGCCTTTTCCGATAAGCGATTTTCGGAACTCAGTCTTGCGGATCGAGACCGAGTGCTGGGAAAAATTCTGATGCGCTACGAACATCCTGTCAACGCCAGCAAGTGGCGGCAGCGTGGTCGGCTTACCGGTGAACACCTGGACGTCGTCTTTGGGCGCTTTACACAGCGCCGGTTTCGACAGTTCGTGGTTCGTGACTTGCTCATGCATTACTATACCGGGAGGAGAGGCTGGGCGACCGTGGGGTACGACGAGTTTCCCGGGTATGTTCGTTACGAGAGCGAGCCCTGTGACGTCTTGGGGTTCGAAGTCGATGATGACGTCGTCATGCTCAAACTCTCCGACGGAACTTTCGAGAAGCTTGCCCCTGAAACTCTACGCATGGATGAAGAACACGGCCTCATTGCCATGGCGAAATCAGGCCGGCAACGCATTGCGTTTGAAAGAAGCACGTATTTTTCGTTTTGCGAGCTGCTCGAAGAGACCGAGAACGGTTTCGTTCTGAAACTGGGCGAAAGTATATACGAAATCAAGGCAAACGAAGTAGAGGCCCATGCGTGATCATGACATCGTTATCGTTGGTTCGGGCCCTGTGGGCGCCGCAATCGCGCAAGCGCTCGTCGAAGGTGGCGCCGACGTGCTCATGTTGGAGGCGGGCAAGCGTCCCGAACCGGATCGTTTTGCTAAGATGGATGAAGCTCTCAGGGAGACAATCCCCTGGCCCTTCCCCGAATACCCGTACGAGATGGTGGGCGATGACAGCACCACGA